>DATASA010000196.1:0-16851 GCA_036269435.1 Acidimicrobiales bacterium
AGCTTCTCCGCGGCCCGCGCCGCCTCGTCCTGGTCGTAGGCCGACTCGGCCTTCTCGATCAGGGTGAGGATGTCGCCCATGCCGAGGATCCGGCTGGCCATCCGGTCCTGGTGGAAGGCCTCGAAGTCGCCCAGCTTCTCCCCGACCGACGCAAAGGCGATGGGCCGGCCGATGACCTCCTTGACGGACAGCGCCGCGCCACCCCGGGAGTCGCCGTCGAGCTTCGAGAGGATCACCCCGTCGATCTGCAGCACGGCGTGGAACGACTCGGCCACGTTCACCGCGTCCTGGCCGGTCATGGCGTCGACGACGAGGAACGTGTAGTTCGGCTCGACCGCGGCCGAGATGCGCCGGGCCTCGTCCATCAGCTCCTCGTCGACGTGGAGGCGGCCGGCGGTGTCGACGATCACCACGTCCTTGCCCAGCCGGCGGGCTTCCTCGAGGCCGGCCCCGGCCACCGACTCCGGGTCGGTCGGCTCGGAGAAGACCGGGACGCCGGCTTGGCCTCCGAGCACCCGCAGCTGCTCGACGGCCGCGGGGCGCTGGAGGTCGGCGCCGATCAGGAGCGGGTTGCGGCCCTGGGAGCGGAACCACTTGGCCAGCTTGCCGCTGGCGGTGGTCTTGCCGGAGCCCTGGAGGCCGGCGAGCATCACGACCGTCGGGGGCTTGCTGGCGTAGGTGATCTTCAGGCTGTCGCCGCCGAGGGCGTTGATCAGCTCCTGGTTGACGATCTTGATGACCTGCTGGGCGGGGGTCAGGCTGGTCGACAGGTCGGCACCGATGCACTGCTCGCGGATGCGGCCGACGAGGTTCTTGACGACCTTGAAGTTCACGTCGGCCTCGAGGAGGGCGACCCGGATCTCGCGCAGGACCTCGTCGACCTCCGCTTCGCCCATGCGGCCGCGGCCGCGCATGCGCTTGAAGATCGTCTCGAAGCGGTCGGACAGGGACTCGAACATGGCTACGCCCAGGGTACCGGACATCCCCTGGCCTGGCCGGCTCCCTGAGCCGGCCCGCTCAGGCCAGGGCCCGGATGACCAGCCGGGCCAGCTCGGCCTGGCCCGCGGCGGTGGGGTGGAACGACGCCAGCAGGTTGGTCAGCACGACCCCGGTCAGCCACGGATCGGCCGAGCACGCCTCGTGCCCGGCGAAGTCGCCGGCCACGTCGACGTACGACGCCCCCGCCGCCTTGGCCGCGCCCTGGATGACGTCGGAGAGCTGGGCGCCCTTCTGCCTGAGCCAGACGGCGTCGTCGGCGCCGACCCGGCGGCCCGGGATCGGCGAGTTGACCGCCGAACAGGCGTCGTAGGCGACCTTGGCCGGGTCGGCCACCACCTGGGGGTACCCGACCACCAGCAGGCGGGCGCCCGGCGCCCGGGCCTTGATCTGGCGGTAGGCCGCCTCCAGCGCCGGCCCCAGCTTGGCCAACGACGCCTCCACCTGGGCGTCGAGGTGCGAGCACGGGTCGGCATCGATGACGCAGTCGCCGATGACCTCGGCGAAGCCCAGGTCGTTGCCGCCGACCGTGACCGTGACCAGGTCGGACCGGGGGTCGACGGATGCGAGCTGGCCGCCGGCCCGCACCACCGCGTCGACGGTCGCGCCGGTGCACGGGGCGAAGTCGAGGGTCGACCCCTCCTGGGCCGCGACCAGGCGGGGATGGGCCTGGGGGCTGCGATGGCAATTGCCCGAATCGGCCTCGAACGGCGCGAGGCCCTCGCCGGCGGCGTAGGAGTCGCCCAGGGCCGCGTAGATCCGCGGCTTCAGAGGGGCCGAGGTCGACGTCGGCGACAAACCCTTCGACGACGACGAGCAGGCGGCCGTCACCAGGAACACGACGGCGACGGTGACCATCCCCCGTCGTTTGGAAGATCCGGCGCGCCAGGACGCCGCGGATCTTCCAATCGGACGCCGGTCAGGCAAACAGCGCGTCGATGAACTCGTCGGGGTCGAAAGCGATGAGGTCGTCGGCGGTCTCTCCCAGGCCCACCAGCTTGATGGGGATGCCGAGGTCGTTCTGGATGGCCAGGACGATGCCGCCCTTGGCCGTGCCGTCGAGCTTGGTCAGCACGACACCGGTGACCTCGACCGCCTCGGTGAACTGGCGGGCCTGCACCAGGCCGTTCTGGCCGGTGGTGGCGTCGATCACGAGCAGCACCTCGGTGACCTTCCCCGGCGGCTTGTCGGCCACCCGCCGCACCTTCTTCAGCTCCTCCATCAGGTTGATCTTGGTGTGGAGGCGGCCGGCGGTGTCGGCCAGGACGAGGTCGGTGTGGCGGGCCGCGGCCCGCTCCACGGCGTCGAACACGACGGCGCCCGGGTCCCCGCCCTCGTTGCCCCGGACCAGGGTGGCGCCGACCCGCTTGGACCACAGCTCGAGCTGCTCGGCGGCCGCGGCCCGGAAGGTGTCGCCCGCAGCCATGATCACCGTCCGGCCCTCGCCCACCTGCTGGTGGCCGACCTTGCCGATGGTCGTGGTCTTGCCCACGCCGTTGACCCCGACGAACAGCCACACGTTGGGCATGCCCGGCTCGATGCGAAGGGTGCGGTCGGCGATCGAGAGCCGCTTCTTGAGGTTGTCCTTGAGCGCGTCGACCAGGGCTTCCGGGGTGGCGATGCCCTCGGCCTTGACCTGGGCCCGCAGCTGGTCCAGCAGCGCGGTGGTGGCGGCGATGCCGACGTCGGCCCGGATCAGGGCCTCCTCCAGCTCGTCCCAGGTGTCGTCGTCGATCTTCGTCCGGGCCCGGACCGTGCCCAGGTAGCCGGCGAGCAGGCCCCGGGCCTTGCCCAGGCGGTCCCGGAATCGGGGCTTGGGCGGGGCCTCGACCTCGACGGGCTCGGCGGGCTCGACCGCCTCCTCCCGGGCGCCGGCCAGCACTGCCTCCGCCTCGGCGACGACCTCGGCAGCCTGGCGGGCCAGCTCGTCCTCGGACGGGATGGCGGGGCGCTTGGCCTTCGGCGCCTTCGGCGGCGCGGGCGGCGCAGCCTCGGGCGGCGCCAGCGGAGGCGCGGCGGGCGGCTCCAGGTCGGTGGCCCGGCGCCGGGGTCGGGCCGCGACGAAGGCGGCCACCAGGGCACTCAGGACGAGCACTGCCACCAGCCCCAGCACGATCTCCATCGCGCCAGGGTACCGGCACCGGAGGATGGGCCGGAGGGGCTCTCTCGGCTACGCCGGCGCCCGCATGCGCTCGGACACCACCCGGGAGGACCCGCCAGGCTGCATGGTCACCCCGTACAGGCAGTCGGCCGCTTCCATGGTCCGCTTCTGGTGGGTCACGACCAGCAGCTGGGCCTCCTGGCGGAACTCGCCGAGGAGGTCGAGGAACCGGGTGAGGTTGACGTCGTCGAGGGCGGCCTCGACCTCGTCGAGCAGGTAGAAGGGCGACGGCCTGCTGCGGAACACCGCGAACAGGAACGCCACCGCCACCAGCGACCGCTCCCCGCCCGACAGCAGGGACAGCTTGCGCACGTTCTTGCCCGCGGGCCGGGCCTCGACCTCGATGCCCGCCTCCAGCAGGTTGTCCGGGTCGGTGAGGCGCAGGCGGCCCTGGCCACCGGGAAAGAGGGTTTCGAACAGCCTGGTGAAGTGGTCGGCCACGTCGGCGTAGGCGGCGGCCAGCAGCTGCGCCATCTCCGTCTCGACGGCCCGGATGACCTTGGTCAGCTCGCGCCGGGTGCCCTTCACGTCGTCCAGCTGGGCGCCCAGGAAGGCGTGGCGCTCCTGCAGAGCGGCAAGCTCCTCCAGCGCGAGGGGGTTCACCGGCCCCATCAGCCGCAGCTCCCGCTCGAGCTCGCGCACCCGCGTCGGGGCGCTGGTGCCCTCGGGCAGGGGCGGGCAGGGCGCGCCGACCGCGACGTCGGGCTCGCAGTCCAGCTCCCGGCGCAACGCCTCGACCGCGGCTTCGGCCCGCATACGGGCTTCGGCATCGTCGAGCTCGGCCCGGCGGAACCGCTCCCGCACCTCCTCCAAGCGACGCTCCGCGCCCTGGCGCCGCCGCCGCAGCTCCTCCAGCCGGGCCGATGCGGTGGCCAGGGCCTGGGCCTGGCGGTCCCGGCGGGCCCGAACGTCGACCAGCTCTTGTTCGAGAAGCGCGAGCCCCCGCCCGACGACGTCCGACAGGCGCCCGGTGCGGGCGGTCAGGACCTCGATCTCCTGGCGCCGGGCGCCGGCCGCGGCCCGCTCGGCGCCGTGGCGGGCCAGACGGCCCTCCACCTCGGCCAGGCGACGGGCGAGGTACGAACGGCGGTCGCCGAGGGCGCCGGCGCGGGTGTCGAGCTCGGCCCGCCGGCTGCGGGTCGAGGCGACGCGGTCCTGCACCTGCTGACGGGCGACGAGGAGCCGGTCCGCCTCTGCCGCGCCGGCGGCCTCCTCGGCCTCCAGCAGCGGCAGGAGGCCGGACAGCTCGGCCGTACGGGCCTCGTCGGTGGCGACCCGGCGGGCGAGCTGATCCAGGTGGGACCGCACCCCGTCGGCCGCCGCCGCCGCTTCTCGCAGGCGGGTCCGGGCCCGGTCCAGGTCGGCCCGCGCCGTCCGGGCGGCGCGGGCGACCGCGTCCCGGCGCGAGACGGCGCGGGCGGCCTCGGCGACGGCGGCCTCGGCGATGGCGGTGGCGGCTGCGAGGTGCGCGGCGGCGCCGGACACGGCCACTTCGGCTTCGGTGGCCCGGGTGCGGGCCTCCTCCAGGGCCTGGCGGGTCGCCGCCGCGCCGCTGTTCCCCCGCCGCCAGGCGGTCGCCCCGAAGCGGTCACCCGCCCGGGTGACGGCGACGACGCCGGGGTGGGCCAGGCTGACGTCGAGGGCCTCGGCCCAGTCGCCCGGTACCGCCACCGCGCCGGCGAGCAGCATGTCGAGGGCCCGCTCGACGCCGGGATGGGTCGATCGCACGTGGTCCCGCAGCGGCTGGCCCGGGCAGTTCGCGGGCAGGCCCGCGCCGGGAACCGGTGCCGGCGCCGGCGCGCCCAGGGCGAGGACGCCGGTGCCCACGTCGCCCTCGGCGTCGGCCAGCAGGGCCCGGGCCGGGCCGACGCCGTCGACCACGACCGTGCCGCTCAGCTCGGCGGCCACCGCCGACCAGGCCGCCTCCCAACCCGGGTCGACCTCCACCAGCTCGGCAAGCGGCCCCAGCACCCCGGGCGCCCCGGCCAGCCGATCGGCGCCCGCGGCGCCGGCCACCTCGGCGACGGCCTCGGCCAGCGCGTCGGCCCGCGCCGTCCAGACCCGATGAGTGGCCGCGGCCTCACGGGACTCGGCCTGCGCCGCCTCCAGCCGGGCGACGGCGCCGGCCCGGGCCGGCTCGGTGGCCGCCACCTCGGCCGCAGCCACCTGCTCCTCCCGAGCGCGGGCGTCGACCTCCGGCTGGATGCGGGCCACCTCGACGTCGGCCGTCGTCGCCTGGGCGGCCAGCGTGGCCAGGCGGACCTCCAGCCGGGCCATCTCGGCCCGGCCCCGCTCCGCTCCGGCCCGCACCGCCCCCAGCTCGCCGCGCGCCTCCGCGGCCCGGTCCGGGCGAGGGGCCGGAGGCGGCAGCTCGGCCAGCTCACGGCCGGCGGCTTCGGCCCGGTCGGCGGCCTCGGCCCGCAGCGGCGCGAGGACCTCGTCCTCGGCGGTCACCTCGGCCAGCTCGGCCGCCAGCCGGGCCGCCTCCGATTCCAGGGCCGACACCACGCTGACGTCGACCGCGCCCGACCGCTCCCGGCCCAGCGACCGCTGGCGCTCGGCCAGCAGGGCGCCCAGCCCGCGGGCCCGCTCCCGCACGGCCTCCAGCCGCCCCAGCGCCTCGCCGAGGGCGGAGCCGCCGGCCGACGCCACCCAGGCCTCGGCCGCGGCGACGGACGAGTCCAGGCTGCGCAGTTCGGTGCGGATGGCCGCCTCGTCGGCGGCCAGGCCGGTCCGGGCCGTGGCCGCGGCCTGCTGGCGGGCGGCCAGGGCGGCCAGCTCCCGACCGGCGAGGTGCAGGCGCAGGGCCCGCAGCTCGGCGGCCAACTGGTCGTGGCGGCGGGCGGCGTCGGCCTGGCGCTCCAGAGGCTTGAGCTGGCGCCCGACCTCGCGGTTGAGGTCGGCCAACCGGACGAGGTTGGCCTCGGTGGCCTCGAGCCGGCGCTCGGCCTTCTCCTTGCGCCGGCGGAACTTGAGGATGCCCGCCGCCTCCTCGACGATCAGCCGCCGGTCCTCCGGACGGGCGTCGAGGACGGCGTCGAGGTTGCCCTGGGAGACGATCACGTGCTGCTGGCGCCCCACCCCGGTGTCCGACAGCAGCTCCTGCACGTCGAGCAGGCGGCAGGGGGCGCCGTTGATGGCGTACTCGCTCTCGCCGGACGTGCGGAACAGCGTGCGGGTGATCGTCACCTCGCTCAGCCCGATGGGCAGCAGGCCGGCGGTGTTGTCGATGGTCAGGGCGACCTCGGCCCGACCCAGGGCGGAGCGGCGCCCGGTCCCTGCAAAGATCACGTCGTCCATGCGGGTCGACCGCACCGAACGCGGCCCCTGGGCACCCAGCACCCACGCCACCGCGTCGACGATGTTCGACTTGCCGCTGCCGTTCGGGCCCACCACCGCGGTCAGCCCCGGCTCGAGCTCCAGCGTGGTGGTATCGGCGAAGGACTTGAAGCCCTTGAGCGTGAGCGACCGCAGAAACATGTAATTCCAAACCTAGCGGCGTCGGAGGACCGGCAGCGGCTTTTGCCCACCGGCTCGGGCGCCGGCAGGCGGCGGAGCGTTACACCTGGCACTGCGGGCACAGGAACGTCGACCGGCCGTTGAACTTCACCCGCACGATCGTGCTGCGGCAGCGGCGGCAGGCCTGGCCCTCCCGGTCGTAGACCTTCAGCAGGGACTGGTACTCCCCCACTGCGCCGAACAGGTCCCGGTACTGCTCGTCGGACAAGGACGATCCCCGGTGCTTGATGGCGTCCTGCAGGGTCTCGACCATGGCCCGGTACAGCCGTCGGACCTCCTGGGAGGACAGCGTCTCCGACGAACGGTCGTAGCGCAGGCCGGCGGCGAAGAGGATCTCGTCGCTGTAGATGTTGCCCAGGCCGGCGACGAACTTCTGGTCCATCAGCAGCGCCTTGAGCTTGGCCTTGCGCGACGTGAGCAGCTCGCCGAACTTGGTCCAGCTCATCATGTCCTCGACCGGGTCGAACCCGAGGTGGGCCAGCTCGGGCACCTGCTCGGGCAGCTCCTCCGGCGTGGTCACGAACAGCTCGCCGAAGGTCCGGGGGTCGACGAAGCGGAGCTGGCCGCCCTGGGTGAAGGTGATGACCACGTGGGTGTGCTTGCCCAGGGGGTCCCGGGTCTCGTTGCGGGCCCGGAGGAACTGGCCGCTCATGCCCAGATGGGCGACCAGGACGTCGCCTCCTTCCAGGCGCATGAGCAGGTACTTGCCCCGGCGCTCGACCGCGAGGATCTTGTGGCCCTCCAGCTTGGCGATGAAGTGCTTCTTGTTCGGATGGCGGCGGATCGACCGCATCCCGGTCACGTCGACCGTCTTGATCCGCTTGCCCACGACCTCTTTGTCCAGGTCGCGGCGGATGGTTTCGACCTCGGGCAGCTCAGGCATCGTCCTCTTCGCCTTCGACTTCGTGGGTTGGAATGTCGTCCTCGGTGACGGCGACCTGGTCGCCCGCCTCGGGACGGGGCAGGCCGGCGCCGGAGGCCAGGTGCTCCCAGGCCATGCGGGCCGCGCCCTGCTCGGCCTGCTTCTTGGACCGGCCCTCGCCGCGGCCCAGGGCCTCGCCGTTGACCGACACCACCGCCGAGAAGCGCTTGGCGTGGTCGGGCCCCTCGGCGACGTGGTGGTAGCGGGGCAGCTCGTCGAACGTGCGGGCGCACAGCTCCTGCAGGCGGGTCTTGTAGTCGTGGCCGCCCGGGCCGGCGGCCCCTTCGATGATGCGCTCGGCCAGCAGGCCCATGACCAGCTGTTCGGCGGCGTCCCACCCACCGTCGATGTACACCGCGCCGATCACCGCCTCCATGGCGTCGGACAGGATCGACGGCTTCTCCCGGCCCCCGGACGCGTCCTCGCCCTTGCCGAGACGGAGTCCCCCACCGATGTCGATCTCCTCGGCCACCTCGGCCAGCGCCTCGGCGTTCACCACCGACGCCCGGACCTGGGCCAGCTGGCCCTCCGGGAGGTCGGGGTAGGTCCGGTACAGGTAGTCGGTGACCACCAGGCCGAGCACGGCGTCGCCCAGGAACTCGAGCCGCTCGTTGGACAGCTCGCCTGGGTTCTCGGCGCACCAGGAGCGGTGGGCCATGGCGCGCGCCAGCAGCTCGGGGTCCTCGAACGGACGCCCCAAACGCGCACGCAAGCCCTCCGGCCCGGATCGGTCGCTCAGCTGGAAGGCCCGCCGACGCGCCCAAGCACGTAATCGACGGCGTCGCGGACCGTCTTCAGGTCCTCGAGGTCTTCGTCCTCGATCCGAAAGCCGCCGACGCGCTCGCCGAGCTCCTTCTCGAGGTCTTCGACGAGCTGGATCATGGCAAGGGAGTCGGCGTCGAGGTCGTTGGTGAACGAGGCCCCTTCGGCGATGCTCGACGGGTCGATCTCGAGGATGTCGGCCAAGCGGTCACGGACCAGTTGCAGGACCTCTTGGCGGTCCAGCGGGCCCTGCTCGACATCGGTTTCGGCAGGCACAGGCCGCACACTTCTCCTCATCCGGGTTTCGAAATCGGTCCAAGTGTACCGGGGCCGCCGCTTGTGCGCTTGTGAAACAACGGGCCGGCGGAGCGGTCCGGACGGGCCGGCCCGGAGTGGTCAGCCCGGGCGGACGGCCTGCCCGATGCGCCCGACCAGGTCGCCGGCCACCATCTCGGCGGCCAGGCCCACCGCGTTCACGATGGCCCGGGCCGACGACGAGCCGTGGCTGATGATGCAGACGCCGTTGACGCCGAGCAGCAGGGCCCCCCCGTAGGTGTCCGGGTCGAGCTCGGCCTGGAGCGGGAGCAGCGCGGGCAGCAGGACCTTGGCCGCGGCCCGGGCCTCCTCGGTGGCGCTCATGACGCCCAGCAGGGCGTCCACCACCACCCGCACCGAGCCCTCCAGCGTCTTCAGGACGACGTTGCCGGTGAACCCGTCGGTCACGACCACGTCCGCCGCGTCAGTCAGGACGTCGCGGCCCTCGACGTTGCCCACGAACCGCCCGGGCCGCAGGGCGCCGGCCGCGGCCAGCAGCCCGTGGGCCTCCTTGACCAGCTCGTTTCCCTTGCTCGGCTCCTCACCGATGGACAGCAGGCCCACCAGGGGCTCGGGCTTGCCCAACCGCTGGACGGCGTAGGCCGCACCCATCTGGGCGAACTGCAGGAGCCACGCCGGCGTGCACTCGGCGTTGGCCCCGCTGTCCAGGAGGACGGTCGGGGTCGAGCCCGGGACCGGGATCATCGTGGCGATGGCCGGCCGGGCCACGCCGGAGATCCTCCCCATCCGCAGCAGGGCGCTGGCCATGACCGCTCCGGTGTTGCCGGCGCTCACCATGGCCGACGCCTTGCCGTCGCGCACCGCCTCGGCGGCGCGCACCATCGACGCGTCCTTCTTGCGCCGGACGCCCTGGAGCGGGTCGTCGCCCATGTCGATGACCTCGGTGGCGGGCCACACCTCCAGGCCCCCGGCGTCGACGACGGCCTCGGCCTGGCCGATCAGCACGACCGGCACCCCGAGCGTCTCCGCCGCCTGGCGCGCCCCGGCGATGATCTCCGCCGGCCCCTTGTCCCCGCCCATGACATCGACCGCGATCGGCAACATGGAGGTCAGCTCAGGCTTTTCCGTCCGGCGCCCGCCGGGCGCGGCCACCGGCGCCCTGCTCGGACGGCGTCCGGCACCCCCTCTAGCCCGCCGGAGCGGAGCACGGGAGCGAGCGACGGCGAATCAGTCAACCTCGATGGCCTGGCGGCCGCCGTACCAGCCGCAGTTGCCGCACACCACGTGGGGCAGCTTGGCCTGGCGGCACTGCGGGCACATGCTCCTGGGCGGGCTGCCCAGGCGCCAGGCTGAGGCCCGCCGGCTGCGGCTCTTCGCCTTGGACGTCTTCTTCTTCGGGACAGCCATAAGGCGACGACCTTACTCGTCGGCGACGAGCCGCAGGGTGTCGAGGGCGGCCCAGCGCGGATCGGCATCCGCCGGCGGGCAGCCGCAGTCGCCCAGGTTGAGGTCGGCGCCGCAGGTGGCGCACAGCCCCCGGCACTCCGGCGAGCAGAGGGGGGCCAGGGGCAGGTCGAGGGTCAGAGCCTCCCGGGCCAGGGGTTCCAGGTCGACGGTGTGGTGGCCGAGCGGGTAGCTCTCCCCGTCGCGAGGCTTGCGCTCGAACAGCTCCTGGAACCCGACGTGCAACTCGCCCCGCACCGGGCCGAGGCACCGGCGACAGGGGCCCTCCCACGCCGCGTCGACGGTCCCGGTGGCGAGCAGCCCGTCGGACACCCACTCGAGCAGGGTGTCGACGACGACGGGGGCGTCAGACCGGATGGCCGAGTCGACGACGGTGATCGGGCCGGCCAACCGGCCCTCCACCCGCTCCCGGCGACGGGCGCCCGGACGGTCGAGCAAGTCGGCGACGTTCACGACGAACGGGTTCACTGACGGTCACCTCCACTGGTCGTGGCCCCTCACCACTGGTCCTGGTCGAAGAACACCTCGCCGGTGTCGGGCTCGGCGTTGGCCGCGATCTGGTCCCCGGGCGAGCTGTCCGGCAGGGGGGCGACCCGCAGCTTCTGGCGCCCGCCGGCCACCTCCTTGGTGATCCGCTCGAGGACGATCTCGAAGCTGGCGAGCTTCTGGTCCACGTAGTCCTCCGCCTCGTGCCGCAGCTTGCGGGCCTCGTCCTCGGCTTCCTCCCGGGTGCGGTTGGCGAGGCGCTGCGCCTCGCGGACCAGCTCGGTGCGCTGGACGATGCGCTCAGCCCGCTCCCGGGCCGCGCCGAGGATCTCGTCGCCCTCGCGCTGCACCTTGGCCAGGTACTCCTGGCGCTCCTTGAGCAGCCACCGGGCCTGGCGCATCTCCTCGGGCAGGCGGCCGATGGCCTCTTCCAGCATCTCGACCACCTCGTCCTTCTCCAGGCGGACGGTGGACGACAGGGGCATCTTCGGGGCCGAATTGACGAGGTCGAGCACGCGCCGCAGGAGCACCTCGGTGTCGGGCGCCTCGCTGTGGCGATCGGGGATGATCATCGACCCACCGTCCTCTGGCGGCTGCTCGAGGGAAACCGGACGGAGCTGTGTTCGTCCGCTTCGCTTCGGTACTCGCTCACGTGTTGAACCGCTCCTTCAGCCGCTGGGCGATGGGGGCCGGCACCATCGACGATACGTCGCCGCCGAAGCGCGCCACCTCGCGCACCAGGCTCGACGACAGGAACGAGTGCTCCGGCGCAGTCGGGAAGAACACGGTGGCGATGCCCGACATCCGCTCGTTGACCTGGGCCATCTGCAGCTCGAAGTCGAAGTCCGACACGGCCCGCAGTCCCTTGACGATGGCCTCCACCCCGTTGGCCAGGGCGAAGTCGACGAGCAGCCCGTCGAACGTGCCGATCTCGACGTTCGGCAGGTGGGCCGTGACCTCGGCCAGCATGGCCTGGCGCTCGGCGAGGGTGAACAGCGCGGGGTCCTTGCCCGGGTTGCCCACGGCGGCCACCAGGACCGAGTCGAACAGCCGAGCGGTGCGTTCGACGACATCGAGGTGGCCGAAGGTGACGGGATCGAACGAGCCAGGTATGAGGGCTTTGGGCATTACCCCTCTTTTTCAGGATCCGGCGGCTCGGCGGGAGGACGTCGGGCCAGCGTCACCACCGTATCGCCGTACCGGCGGGAGCGAAGAGGATGCCAGCCCGGCCCGAGGTCGAGGTGCGACCGGGCCTCCAGGGCGACGAGCCGGGCCGGGATCAGGGGCAGCAGCCGGCCCCAGTCGACGAAGGCGTACGGCGGATCCGCCAACGCGATGTCCACCGTCGCCGGCGGCCGGTCGGCCAGGAAGCGGAACACGTCCGACTGGACCACACGGGCCCGGGCGGCCAGGCCGGTGGCCGCCAGGTTCTCCTTGACCGCCCGGACCGCGCCGGGGTCGGCGTCCACGAAGACAGCCGACGCCGCACCCCTCGACAGGGCTTCGATCCCGAGGGCACCGGTGCCCGCGAAGAGGTCGAGAACGGTGGCGCCGTCGAGGACGTCCAGGCTGGCCAGGGAGTTGAACAGCGCCTCGCGGACCCGCTCGCTGGTGGGCCGGACCTTCCGCCCGGCGGGGGCGTGCAGGCGCCGCCCGCCGGCCTGGCCGGCGACCACTCTCATGCACGGGAGGGTAGTCCGTCGCCGCCAGTAGATGACGGGCGTACCTAGATGCGATCCGGTCCCGAGGTTCCTCGACTCGGTCGTGACGGGGGTCGTCGTGTAGCTTCCTGGGCCGGGGGGATATGACATGCGCCGACTTCTTGCGATCCTGCTCGTATCCGCGGCCCTCGCCGCGGGCGGATCCGTCCTCGCCCTGGCCGGCCCCGCGGCCGCCCTGGTGCCGCCCGACGACTCACGCCTCGGCCTCATCTACGACGGCCTGCAGCGGGCCGACCTGAACACGCTGTGCGGCGGCGCGTTCGAGGCCGTCCTCCAGGCCGAGCCCGGCTGGATGAAGCAGGTGTTGTGCACGCACGGGCCCGACCCCGCGCCCGACGGCGTCGACGTCCGCCAGGACCGCGGCCCCGACCCGACCGCCGAGGTGACGGCGCCAGGCGCGGCCACGGCGGCGCAGGGCGGATCCGTCCCGTGCTACGGCGACGGCAGCGACGGGTACCGCGTCCAGCTGGTCTATGCCAGCTCCGCGGCCTCCGGCGACCGGTTCGCGACCTACGCCAGCTCGTTCAAGACCTGGGCCAACCGGCTCGACGGCGTGGTCAACACCAGCGCGGGCGAGACCGGCGGCACCCGGCACGTGCGGTTCGTCACCGACTCCAACTGTGACCCCATCGTGAGCCAGGTCACCCTGAGCGCCGGCGCCATGTCCAACTTCACGACCATGGCGTCGGAGATGCACGCGGACGGGTTCAACCGCACCGACCGCAAGTACCTGGTCTGGACCGACGCCAACGTGTACTGCGGCATCTCCGAGCTCTACGTGGACGACAGCGGCAACGCCACGCCGGGGTCCAACTACAACAACGGCAACCCGTTCATCCAGGGGTCGATCGGCCGGGTCGACAACGGCTGCTGGGGCATGACGAACATGGTGGAGGCCCACGAGCTGATCCACCTCCTCGGCGGCGTGCAGACCACCGCACCGAACGCCACCCCCGGCTTCCACTGCACCGACGAGTCCGACCGGCTCTGCTACGCCGACGGGTCGACGGCGGCCCCGATGCGCCAGATCTGCCCACCGTCGCACGAGGCGCTCTACGACTGTCGCCACGACGACTACTTCAGCACCGCGCCGGTCCCGGGCAGCTACTTGAGCACCCACTGGAACACGGCGAACAGCGCCTTCCTCTCGGCGCAGGCGCCCGCCGGCACGGCACCGCCGACGACGCTGCCGCCCACGACGACGACCACGGTGGCACCGACCACCACCACCGTCGCCCCCACGACGACCACGACGGTCCCCCCGATCACCACCACCACGGTCGGTCCGCCGGCGCCGACCACCACCCTTCCGCCGACGACGGTTCCGCCCACCACCACGACGGTCGCCCCGACGACCACCACCACGGCCGGGCCACCGCCGCCGACGACGTCGCCACCGCCGCCCACCCAGGCCAAGCCGTCGACACCCAACCAGGTCAGAGCCACCCAGCCGACGGTCGGCAGCGGGATCGTGCTCAGCTGGCTGCCGCCCACGAGCGGCGGACCGGTCACCGGGTACCGCATCTACCGGGGCACGACCCCCTACAGCCAGGGCCTGCTGGCGACCGTGACCGGCGCCGTGGGCTACACCGATGCCTCCGCCGGTCGGACGCTCTACTACTACCGGGTGTCGGCATTCAACGCCGCCGGTGAGGGCCCGGCGTCCTCGCTGGTCGCCATGATCGGCCGGACGGCCACCGCGCTCGGGTTCGTCCAGGAGCCGATCGACCGCCAGCTGATGATCTCCAACACGCAGATCCGCTCCCCGTTCGAGTGGCTCTGGTCCTGACCGTCGGGTCGGGCGCCCGCCGCTAGCGACCGGTACGACCGGGGCCGTCGGCGGTCGGTACAGTCGAGACGGTCACCGGGTCGGGGCCCCGACGCGCCACACGCCATCGGCAGTGAGCAGGAAGGAGATGCGCTTGTCGCGGACGGGTCCGCAGCTCGCCGTCGACACCTGCGCCCGCCGCCTGCGCGGGCTCGACGCCCCCGGCGCCGGGCCGTGGCCCGAGCCGGAGATCAGCTGGTACGGACCGGCGGCGTTCGGGCCGGACCGGCCCGGGAGCGAGGCCACGATCCAGGCCCTGTGCGGGCTGATGGAGGTGAACGGACGAGACCGACGGACGCCCCGCCGCCTCGGGCTGGAGGTCGCGTCCGTGGCCGCGGGCATCCTCGCCGCCCAGGGCGCCCTCGCCGGCGCCATCGGCGCGTTGCGGGGGCGCCCTCCCGCGGCCGTGGGGACGTCGGTCCTCCAGGCCGGCCTGCTGCTCCTGTCCCACTACTTCGTGGTCGCCACCGGATTGGGCGACGCCGTTCCGGGACCGCCGCTGGCCGCGCCGGGGCCGCCGTTCCGCAGCGCCGACGGGCAGTGGTTCGAGATCGAGACGCTCGACGCCGAGCCGTGGATGGACTTCTGGACGGCGCTCGGGGCCGGCGACGCCGACCTCGGCCGGGGCTGGACCGTGTTCCGCTGGCGGTACGAGCGGGCAGCGTGCTCGCTGCCCGTGGGGCTGCACGAGGCCACCGCCCGGCTCCCGCTGGACGAGCTGCGACGGCTGGCGGAACGGGCCGACGTGAGCCTCACCCCGCTGCGGGACTACACCGACGTCGTCGTCGATCCTGGCGTCGGGCCGGCTCACCCGACGGTGCGGGCCAGCCCGGTCGCCACCCCGACGACCCGGGCGCCCGCGGCCCTGTCGTGCGGTGACCTTCCCCTCGCCGGCATCCGGGTGGTGGAGGCCACGAGCCGGATCCAGGGACCGTTCGCCGGGATGCTGCTGCGCATGCTGGGCGCCGAAGTCCTGCGCATCCAGCCGCCGGAGGGCGACTACGGGCGGGCCGCACTGTGCCTACATCGGGGCAAGGCGGCGGTGCGCCTGGATCTCGGGACGGTGGCGGGACGGACCGAGCTGGCCGGCCTGGTGGCCGACGCCGACGTGTTCGTCCACAACTGGCGGCCGGGCAAGGCGGCGCAGTGGCGGCTCGAATTCGGCGACCTGGCCGCCGGCCACCCCGGGCTGGTCTACGCCAACACGTCCGGCTGGGGTGACCGCCCCGAGGCGCGGCGGCTCGTCGGCACCGACTTCCTCGTGCAGGCGTACGCCGGGACAGGCCAGGGCCTGCACCCCGACGGCGAGCCGCCCTTTCCGTCGCGGGTGATCCTGTGCGACCTGTTCGGCGGCCTGGTCGGCGCCGAAGGCGTGCTCACCGGGCTCTACCGGCGAGAACGCCATGGCGAGGCCTGCGAGGTCCGGTCGTCGCTGCTCGCCGGCGCCACCGCGTTGCAGGCGCACGTGCTCGATGACATCGCCGCCGGCCGGGAGAAGGGCCGTCGCGACGGACGACCGTCATGGGGCGTCCTCGACCGACCCGTCCGAACCGCTGAGGGGATGTTGATGGTGAGCACCGACGACGACGAGGACTTCCGGCGACTGTGCCGCGCCTGTGACGTTGACCCCGAAGTCGGGCCCCGCGCCGTGACCGAACCGGCGGTGGCCGCCCGCCTCGGCGACGACCGGGCATCCCACTGGGAGGACCGGCTCGAGGACGAGGGCGTCGCCGCGGCCACCGTCTGCGAGGACCTGGCCTCCGTGCCCGCCGACCCCCGCCTGTCGGGCCTGTTCGAACCGGTGGGCATCGGCGGCGTCGCCCCCCTGGCGCCATGGGCGTTCACATGACCGTCGCCCCCGGCGACGGCGGCCACACGACCGTCGCCCCGGCGACGGCGGCGTCATGACCGTCGCCCGGGCGACGGCGCAGGCTTGGCCGACCGGGCGGCTGGCGCCGACGTTGGCCGACGCCTGCGGGCGCTGGAACGACCGGCCGGCGATGACCTTCGGCGCCACCACGCTGACCTACGGCGACCTCGGCCGGCGGACGGCCCGGCTGGCCGCGGCGTACCGTCACCTCGGGATCGGGCCGGGTGACCGGGTCCTCTGCCAGCTGCCCAATTCTCCCGAGCACCT
Organism: Acidimicrobiales bacterium; assembly: GCA_036269435.1. Lineage (GTDB taxonomy): Bacteria > Actinomycetota > Acidimicrobiia > Acidimicrobiales > AC-14 > CADCTB01. Next base: position 16,273 of record DATASA010000196.1, read on the forward strand.
GATCGCGCTCAACGCGGCGTGGGCGGTCGGAGCCATCCACGTCGGCACCGACAACGACGTCACCGGGCGCGAGCTGGGCTGGCTCGCCCACCACACCGGCGCCGCCGCCCTCGTGTACGCGCCCCACCCGTCGGCGCCCGACCCCTGGGCGCCGGTCCGTGGCGTGCGGGCCGCTCACCCGTCGACCCGCATCGTCGCCGCCGGCTCCCCCGCCGGCGCGGCCGCGGACCCGTCCGACCGGGATGCTCCCGACGCCTCCCTCGCCGACCTCCTCGGCGGCGAGGACGCGCTCGAGGACTGGGCCCCACCGCACGCCGCCGACGAGACCGCCCACCTGCTGCTCACCTCGGGGACGACGGGTACGCCCAAGGCGGTCAGGGAGACGCTGCCGGCGTGCTGGGCCAAGATGCAGTTCTTCGCCGACGCGTTCCGCCCCGGCCCGCAGGACGTGCACCTGCTGTACCTGCCGGTCTCCCACGTCTTCGGCATGCGCCTGGCCATGCTCGCCCTGCTGAGCGGCGGCCGGCTCGTGCTGGCCGAGCGGTTCACGGCCGCCGACGCCCTGCGCGTGATCGCCGA
>DATASA010000197.1:0-4435 GCA_036269435.1 Acidimicrobiales bacterium
CCGAGCACGCCCGACGTCCCGGGGAACTTCTCGAACGCCCACCGCGGGATCTTGGTGACCACGTAGTCGATGGTCGGCTCGAAGCTGGCCGGCGTGCGGCGGGTGATGTCGTTGGGGATCTCGTCGAGCGTGTAGCCCACGGCCAGGCGGGCGGCGATCTTGGCGATCGGGAACCCGGTGGCCTTCGATGCCAGCGCGCTCGACCGCGACACCCGGGGGTTCATCTCGATGACGACCATCTCGCCCGTGGCGGGGTCGACCGCGAACTGGATGTTCGAGCCGCCGGTGTCCACCCCGATGCGGCGGATGCAGGCGAAGGCCGCGTCCCGCATGCGCTGGTACTCCACGTCGGACAGCGTCTGGGCCGGGGCGACGGTGATGGAGTCACCGGTGTGGACGCCCATCGGGTCGAGGTTCTCGATGGAGCAGACGACCACGCAGTTGTCGGCGTGGTCGCGCATCACTTCGAGCTCGTACTCCTTCCAGCCGGCGATCGACTTCTCGATGAGGATTTCCGAGATCGGGCTGGCGGCCAGACCGGTCTGGGCCAGCCGCAGCAGCTCGTCGGCGTCGGCGGCGATCCCCGTCCCACCTCCGCCCATGATGAACGACGGCCGCACGATCACCGGGTAGCCGACCTCGTCGCCCACCTTGACCGCCTCGTCGAGGTGGTACGCGAACCCGGACGCGGGGACGGCCAGGCCGATCTCGGTCATGGCCGACTTGAACCGCTCGCGGTTCTCGGCGGTGTGGATGGCCTCCACGGACGCGCCGATCAGCTCGACGCCGAACTCCTCCAGCACCCCGCGCTCGGACAAGGCGATGGCCAGGTTGAGCGCGGTCTGCCCGCCCAGCGTCGGCAGCAGGGCGTCGGGGCGCTCCCGCTCGATGATGGCGGCGACGACGTCGGCGTCGAGCGGCTCCACGTAGGTCCGGTCGGCGAACTCCGGGTCGGTCATGATCGTCGCCGGGTTCGAGTTGACGAGGATCACCCGGTAGCCCTCGTCCCGCAGGACCCGGCACGCCTGCGTCCCCGAGTAGTCGAACTCCGACGCCTGCCCGATCACGATCGGCCCCGAGCCGATCAGCAGGATCGACCTGATGTCCGTCCGCTTGGGCACTACACCCCCCTCCGGATCGACAGCATCAAGGCGCGGAACTCCTCGAACAGGTAGCGGGCGTCGTGGGGGCCGGGGCCGGCCTCGGGGTGGTACTGGACGCTGAAGGCGGGCACGTCCCGGCAGCGGAGGCCTTCGACGACGCCGTCGTTCAGGTTGACGTGGGTGACGTCGGCCGACTGCAGGGACCCGACCGTCACCGCGTAGTTGTGGTTCTGGCTGGTGATCTCCACGGCGTCGTCGCGCAGCCGCTTGACCGGGTGGTTGCCCCCATGGTGGCCGAAAGGCAGCTTGTAGGTCGTCCCGCCGAGCGCGGTCGCCAGCAGTTGGTGGCCGAGGCAGATGCCGAAGACCGGGACCTGGCCCAGGAGGCTGGCGATGGTGGGCACGGCGTAGGTGACCGCAGCCGGGTCGCCCGGGCCGTTGGAGAGGAACACGCCGTCGGGCGGGTTCAGCAACAGCTCCTGAGCGGGCGTGTCGGCGGGGACGACCTCCACCGTCGCCATGTCTCCGAGCAGTCGCAGGATGCTGGTCTTGATCCCGAAGTCGTAGGCCACGACCCGCAGTGGCCCGTCGCCCACGGTGTAGGGCCGCGAGGTGGTCACCCCGGCGACGAGGTCGACGCCGTCCGTGCCGGGCTCGGCCGCAGCGGCGGCCCGCAGTGTCGCCTCGTCGGCGGTGCCGAACGCGCACGGCATCGACCCGGCCTCGCGGATGTGCCTGGTGAGCCGGCGGGTGTCGACCCCGGTGATCCCGGGGACGCCGTGGTCACCGAGCCAGGTGCCGAGGTCGGCGGTGGACCGCCAGTTCGAGGGCCGGCGCGAGAGCTCCCGGACGATCACCCCGCGGCAGAACGGCCGGGCTCCTTCCGAATCGGCCTCACTGATGCCGTAGTTGCCGATATGGGGGTAGGTGAAGGCGATGACCTGGCCGGCGTAGGAGGGGTCGGTGATGACCTCCTGGTAGCCGGCGAGCACGGTGTTGAAGACCACCTCACCGGTGGCCACCTCCACCACCGCGCCCATGGCTTCGCCTTCGAACACCGTGCCATCGGCCAGGACGAGCAGCGCGTCGACCGGGTCCATGCGCGTGTTCATCGCTGCGCGGCCCCGTCGATCACGACCGGCTCGCCCCGCAGGACCGTGTGGCGCACCTTCCCGGTGAGCTTGCGGCCGGCGTAGGGCGTGTTGCGCGACCGGCTGGCCAGCGCGTCGACGTCGACCACCCACGTCGCCGCCGGGTCGATCACGACGAGGTTGGCGGCGGCCCCTTCGGCGATCGGTCCGCCGTGGGCGGGCTCGACGCCGGCGATGCGGGCCGGCTGCCAGGACAGCAGCGCCAGCACCGTCGCCAGTGGCAGGTCCAGCTCGGTCAGGGCCAGGGCCAGGGCGGTCTCGAGCCCGAGCATGCCGGGGCGGGCCTCGTCGAAGGGCACGTCTTTGTCCTCCTGGGCGTGCGGGGCGTGGTCGGTGGCAATGGCGTCGATCGTGCCATCGGCGAGACCGGCCTTCACCGCCTCCACGTCGCCCGGGGGACGCAGCGGCGGGTTGACCTTGAACACGGTGTCGTAGCCGGCCACCGCGGCGTCGGTCAGCGTGAAGTGGTGGGGAGCGGCTTCGGCGGTCACCGCGAGCCCTTCGGCCTTGGCCGCCCTCACGGCCGCCACCGCCCCCGACGTCGACAGGTGCAGGAAGTGGACCCGGCCGCCGGTGAGCCGGGCGAGGGCGACGTCGCGGGCCACCATCAGCTCCTCGGCCTCGGCCGGGACGCCCGGGATGCCGAGCCGGCTGGACCACGCCCCCTCGTGCATGTGGCCGCCGGCGGCGAGCGTTTCGTCCTCACAGTGCTGGCCGAGGGTGACCCCGAGGGCGGACGCGTACTCGAGGGCCCGGCGCATCAGCCGGCCGTCCTGCACGCCCGCCCCGTCGTCGGTGAACAGACGGACCCCGAGGTCGGCCATCTCGCCCAGCGGCGCCAGCTCCCGGCCGCGCCGCCCAACGGTGATGGCGCCCGCCACCCGGACGTCGCACATCGAGGTCGTGCCGAGGGCCAGCACCTCGCGCACTGCGGACGCAGAGTCGATAGGCGGCTCGGTGTTGGGCATGGCGACGATAGCCGTGTACCCCCCCAGCGCCGCGGCCCGGGCGCCGGTCTCCACCGTCTCGGCCTCCTCGCGGCCGGGCTGGCGGAGGTGGGCGTGGAGGTCGACGAGGCCGGGCGCCACGACACACCCCTCGGCGTCGAGCACGGTCGCCCCTGCGGGACGGTCGACTGCGGCCGCCACCGCCCGTACGACACCGTCGACGACCAACACGTCGGCCGTCCGCTCCCCCGTGGTGTCGACGACCCGGCCGCCGCTGATCACCACGACGCGCTCAGGCACGGGGTTCGGATCCGAGCAGGAGGAAGAGCACGGCCATCCGCACCGCGACGCCGTTCGCGACCTGGCGGGTGATGAGCGAGCGCTCGAGGTCGGCCACGTCCGCCGCGATCTCGACGCCCCGGTTGATCGGCCCCGGGTGCATCACCAGGGCGTCGTCGGGGAGCAGCCCGACCCGCGCCCGGGTCAGCCCGTACCGGGCGGTGTACTCCCGCAGCGACGGCAGCAGCGCCTCGCTCTGGCGTTCGGCCTGCATGCGCAGGAGGTAGACGACGTCGGTCTTGGCCAGCACTCCGTCGAGGTCGTGCGTGACCTCCACCGGCCAACCGTCGAGGCTCGGCGGCAGCAGGGTGGGAGGCGCCACCAGCGTCACCTCCGCCCCGAGCATGGTGAAGGCCAGGACGTCCGAGCGAGCCACACGCGAGTGCTTGACATCGCCCACGACGGCGATGCGCAGGCCTTCGAGCGACCCTCGCCGGCTTCGGATCGTGTAGCAGTCGAGCAGGGCCTGGGTGGGGTGCTCGTGCCAGCCGTCGCCGCCGTTGACGACGGTGCACCCGACCCACGCGGCCACCTGCCACGGGACGCCGGCCGACGCGTGGCGCACCACCAGGGCGTCGATTCCCATCGCTTCGAGCGTCTGGCAGGTGTCGCGCAGCGACTCGCCCTTCTTGACCGACGAGGACGACACCGCGAAGTTCATGGTGTCGGCCGAGAGCCGCTTGGCCGCCAGCTCGAACGAGAGCCGCGTGCGGGTCGACTCCTCGTAGAACAGCGACGCCACCGTCTTGCCCCGCAGCGCGGGCACCCGGGGGATGGCCCGCTCGGACACCTCGACGAAGGAGTCGGTGACCCGCATCACCTCCTCGATCCCCTCGGCGCCGAGGTCGGCGACCGACAGCAGGGACGGCGCAGTGGCGACCGCCGACCGGCCTCC
>DATASA010000198.1:0-7987 GCA_036269435.1 Acidimicrobiales bacterium
AGTTGCGGACGATCCACTCCCGTGTGGTGTGGATGTCGGCGCCCGTCGACAGGTCCATCACCGTGTCGGCGCCCCACTTCGTCGCCCACGTCAGCTTGTCCACCTCGTCGGCGATCGACGACGTCACCGCGCTGTTGCCGATGTTGGCGTTGACCTTCACCAGGAACGGCCGGCCGATCAGCATGGGCTCGGACTCGGGGTGATTGACGTTGCTGGGCAGGATGGCCCGGCCTCTGGCGATCTCGTCGCGCACGGTCTCGGGCGGCATGTTCTCCCGGCGGGCGGCGAACTCCATCTCCGGGGTGATCTCGCCCCGGCGGGCGTAGTGGAGCTGGGTGACGGTCCGACCCGGCCTGGCCCGCAGCACCCTGCCCGCGGCCACGTGGGCGGAACCGTCGCCGTTCGTGCGGCGGGCCGCGGCCCGACCGTCGTCCCGGGCGGTCGGGCGGCGACCGTCGTACTCCTCCACGTCGCCCCGGCCGACGATCCACTCGCGCCGCAGCGGGGGGAGGCCGGTGGCGGGGTCGGACCCCGGACCGCTGGTGTCGTAGAGCCGGATGGACTCGCCGTTGCCGAGCGCCACCTCGGTGAACGGGACACCCTCGACGTAGATCTTGCGACGTGTGGCCATCGTGCAGCCTCTCCCTTCGCCGGCATGACCCGGACAGGTTCAGACGGTCGGCGCGGTATGCGCCCTCTCAGCCCGCCAGCTCCCTGCGCAACGGCGTGGACCTGCGGGCTCCCGTGGACGGCCAGCTTGTCACACTGTCCTTCGTGGACGGACTGGGCTACGCCTGCGCCCTGCTGCTCGCCGGCGTGTTCGTCCGGGCCGGTGCAGCCAAGCTGGCCCGACCGGCGACGACGGCCGCCGGCTTCGCCGCGCTGGGCGTGCCGGTCGCGGCGCGTGCGGCCCGGGCGGTACCGCTCGTGGAGCTCCTCTGCGCGGTCGCCCTGATCGGCGCGCCCCGCGCCGGGGGCGGTGCCGGCCTGGTCCTGCTCGCCGGGCTCTCCGTGGTCCTGGTCCGGGCGCTGCGGGCGGGCTGGGCCGTCCCGTGCAACTGCTTCGGGACGGCCCGGGCCGAACCGGTCTCGACCACCGATCTGGTTCGCAATGCGCTGCTGGCCGGCCTCGCGGCCGTCAGCCTGGCCGACACCCACCCCACGGTGCCGGGGCCGATGGCCGTTGTCGTGGCGGTAGGCGCTTTCGCAGCGGGTCTCGTCGCCCTCGCCACACTGCGCCGGCGGTCACGGCCCGGTCACGCCCAGGCGGGCACGCCATGAGAACGACAGGCCGGGGAACGCCGGGGCCGCCGCGAACGCGTCCCGAACCTCGCGCTCGAAGTCGTCGGTGCCCAGGTCGAGGTCGCTGAGCCCCGTCCGGCGCAGGCCCTGGTAGCTGCCCTGGCTGCGCATGAGGCCGACGAATCGCTCGGCGCCACCGTCGACCGGCTGGTCGAAGACGACCTCGCGCACGAAGGCGAAGGATCCGCTGGCCGTGATGCGGTCGAGGTGACCGCGCTTCGACCACGACCGCACGCCCCCGGGCATGGCCCGGTTCAGGTGCGGGTCCTGCAGGTCCTCGTCGACCAGCGCCGGGTCGTCGTCGTCCACCGGCCGCCGCAGCGCTTCACCGATCTCTCCTCTCGACGCCCGCGCCTCCAAGACGCGTATGCGCCGGTGCATCGCCGCCCAGGCCGCCTCCGCACCCACCACGCCGGACACCGGCGGCCAGTCGGCGTCGACGACGGCGAGGACGCCACCCGGCCGTAGGAGTCGGGCCACCTCCCGCAACGTCGGCTCCGGCTCCATCCAGTGCATGGCCTGCACCGCCAGCACCACGTCCGCCGACGCGTCCGCCAACCCGGTCGCCTCGGCCCTGCCCGGCACGAACCGCACCGCCGCCGGGCCGCGACGCTCCGCTGCGGCCCGCATGTCGTGGTTGGGCTCGACGCCGACCACCGATGCCGCCCATCCGGCGGCCCAGCGTGACGACAGCCCGGTCCCGCTGCCCAGGTCGACGACGGCGGGCCGCGGCGCACCGGCGTAGCTCGCCAGTAGCGGTCCCAGGGCCTCCGGCGGCGACGGGCGGTTGGCGTCGTAGAGGTCGGCGAACCCGCTGAAGCGCTCCGTGTTCGCCTCCATCGGCGCATCCTAGAAACGGCCGGCCGGCGGTAGGGTCGTGCGTGTGACCAGCACCTTTCTCGACGCGTGCTGGGGCAAGCCGGTCGAGCGGGTGCCGGTGTGGTTCATGCGCCAGGCCGGGCGCTGCCTGCCCGAGTACCGGGCCCTGCGCGAGAAGCACGGGATGTTCGAGATCTTCCGGGACCCCGAGCTGGCCGCCGAGGTCACGATCCAGCCCGTCCGGCGCCTGGGCGTCGACGCCGCCATCCTCTTCTCCGACATCGTCGTGCCCTTGGCCGCAGTCGGCATCGAGGTCGAGCTCCAGCCCGGTCCGGTGCTGGCTGAGCCCTTCCGGAGCGCAGCAGACCTGGCCCGCCTCCGCCCGCTGGAGCCCGAGGTCGACCTGCCGTACGTCCTCGACACCGTCCGCCTGCTCGCCGGCCGGCTCGACGTCCCCCTGATCGGCTTCGCCGGGGCGCCGTTCACGTTGGCCAGCTACCTGATCGAGGGCGGCCCCTCGAAGGCCCACAGCCGGACCAAGGCGGCCATGTACGCCGACCCGCCGTTCTGGGCCGCGCTGCTGGACCGGCTGGCCGACCTCGTCGTCGCCTCGCTCCGGGCCCAGGTCCAAGCCGGGGCGGCCGCGGTGCAGGTGTTCGACTCGTGGGCCGGCCTGCTCAGCCCCGCCGACTACCGCCGCTGCGTCCTGCCGGCCACCCGGCGGATCTTCGCCGGCCTGGAGGATCTGGGCGTGCCCCGCATCCATTTCGGCGTGGGGACCGGCGAGCTGCTGGAGCTGCTGGCCGAGGCCGGGCCCGACGTCGTGGGCGTCGACTGGCGGGTCCCGCTCGACCGGGCCCGAACCCGGCTGGGCGACCACGTCGCCGTCCAGGGCAACCTCGACCCGGCCGTCTGCCTGGCGCCCTGGGACGTGGTGGCCCGAGAGGCGACCGCCGTCCTGGACGCCAACCACGGCCGGCCCGGGCACGTGTTCAACCTGGGCTGGGGCGTGCTGCCCGAGACCGACCCCGACATCCTGCGCCGGCTCGTCGACTTCGTCCACGGTGACTGACGCGGCCGAGGCCGGGCGGCCCCCGACCGGCGTGCTGCTCATGGCCTACGGCACGCCGGCCACGCCGGCCGACATCGAGGCGTACTACACCCACGTCCGACGGGGGCGGCCGCCGGCGCCGGCCCAGCTCGACGAGCTGCGCGGTCGCTACGAGGCGATCGGGGGGACGTCGCCGTTGCTCGAACGGACGCAGGAGCAGCGGGCCGGCATTGCCGCCGCCCTGGGCGACGGCTTCCGGGTCGAGCTGGGGATGAAGCACGCGCCGCCCTTCCTGGAGGACGGGGTGGCCGCGCTGGCGTCGGCCGGCGTGGCCGGGATCGTCGGCCTGGTCCTGGCTCCCCACTACTCGGCCCTCTCGGTGGGCGAGTACGCCACCCGGGCCGCCGCCGCCGCCGACGAGGCCGGGCTGGTCCTGCGCATGGTCGAGTCGTGGCACCTGTCCCCGGGGTACCTCGACCTGCTCGCCGGCTTCGTGCAGGACGCCGTCGCCGGCCTCGGGGTGGACCCGGTGGAGGTCGTGTTCACCGCCCACAGCCTGCCGGAGCGGATCCTGGCTCTGGGCGACCCGTACCCGGACCAGCTGGCGGAGACGGCGAAGGCGGTGGCCGAGCGGGCCGGAATCTCCAGGTGGTCGGTCGGGTGGCAGAGCGCGGGCCGCACCCCCGAGCCGTGGATCGGCCCCGACCTGCTGTCGGTGCTGCCCATGCTCGTCGGTGCCGGCGCGGCCGGAGCGGTGGTCTGCGCCTGCGGGTTCGTGTCGGACCACCTGGAGGTGCTGTACGACCTCGACGTCGAGGCCCGGGCGGAGGCGGCCAGGCTCGGACTGGCCTTCGCCCGCACGCCGTCGCCCAACGCCCGTCCCGAGTTCTGCGCCGCCGTGGCCCAGGTCATCCGCGACGTCGACCTCGACGCCGACGCAGGGGGCCATGCCTGAGCGCACGCACGTCGCGGTGGTCGGAGGCGGGATCACCGGGCTGGCCACCGCCTTCTACCTCCGCCAGGCCGGCATCGCCGCCACCGTTCTCGAGGCGGGCGACCGGCTGGGCGGGAAGATCCGCACCGACGAGCTGGCCGGCGTTCCCGTCGAGGCCGGCCCGGACACCTTTCTCGCCCGCGTCCCGTGGGCCGTCGACCTCTGCCGCGACCTCGGCCTGGCCGACGAGCTGGTGGCCCCGGCGACCGGCAAGGCGTTCATCTCGATCGACGGCCGGCTGCGACCGCTGCCCGATCGCCACGTGCTCGGCGTGCCCACCTCGCTGGGCCCGCTGGTGCGCTCCGGCGTGCTGTCGCCCGCCGGCGTGGCCCGCGCCGCCCTCGACGCCGTCCTCCCCCGCACCCGGTACGGCGACGACCCCTCGGTGGCCGGCGTCGTCGGGCGGCGCATGGGCCGGGAGGTGGTCGACCGGCTCGTCGGCCCCCTCGTCGGCGGGATCAACGCCGGCGGGGCCGAGCACCTGAGCCTGCGGTCGACCGCCCCACAACTGGCCGACGCCGCCCGGCACAACCGGAGCCTCGTCCTCGGCCTGCGCCGCCGTCCCGTTCCGGCAGGCGCGGCCGGTCCCGTGTTCCTGGGTGTCGCCGGCGGCCTCACACGGCTGGTCGACCGGCTGCGCGAGGTCCTGGCGCCCGGTGCCGACCTCCGGCTCGGAACCGCGGTCACCGCGCTGGAGCGGGGAGCGAATGGCCGGTGGCGCCTCGTGACCGGCGCCGGTGACGCGATGGAGGTCGACGGGTGCGTGCTGACCACGCCGGCACCGGCTGCGGCCGGCCTCCTGCGACCGCTCGCCCCGGATGCCGCCGGCGGCCTCGACGCCATCCGGTACGCGTCGGTCGCCCTCGCCACGATGGGGTACTGGCCGGAGAACCTGCGGGCGCCGCTCGTCGGCAGCGGCTACCTCGTGCCCCGCTCCGATGGCCGGCTGCACACTGCGTGCACGTTCACCACGACCAAGTGGCCAGCGCTGGCCCGCAGCGGGCTGGTGCTCGTCCGCGCCTCGGCCGGGCGCCAGGGCGACGACCGGCCGGCCGGGCTGGACGACGACGAACTGGTCGCCCGGCTCCACGCCGAGGTGGCCGGCACGATCGGTGCCACCGAGGCGCCGATCGTCAGCCGGGTCGACCGCTGGCCGGACTCGTTCCCCCAGTACGACGTCGGCCACCAGGCCCGGGTGGACTCGATCGACGCCGCGCTGGCCGCGGCCGCGCCCGGCGTGGTGGTGGCCGGGGCCGCCTACCGCGGGCTCGGGATCGCCTCGTGCATCGCTCAGGCCCGGGAGGTGGCGACCCGGGTCGCCGCCCTCCTGCCGGTGCCGGGCGGGCGCTGACTCAGTGGCCCTGGGCCGCCCGCAGCGCGTCGATGACGTCCTGGAACTGGTTGCCGAACCGTGAGAGCTGGTCGACCAGGGCGTCGATCTGGGCGTCGGTGTTCGGCGAGATGGTGACCGGCGGGATCGTCGGCGGCGGCTGGATGGTCGAGGGCGTCGTGGTGGACGGCGGCTGCGTGGGCGGAGGGGAGGTCGGCGGCGGGATGGTGGGCACCGGCGGCACCGTCGGCGGCGGCGGGAACGTCGAGGGCGGTGTGGTGAAGGGCGGCAGCGTCGGCGGCGGAGGGATGGACGACGACACGGGTTGCGTCGGCGGGGGCACCGTCGGGAAGGGCGGGAAGGTCGGGAACGGTGGCAGGGTGAACGACGGGATGCTCGGCGGCGACGGCGTCTGAGCCGCGGCCGACGACATCACCAACCCGGCGTACCCGAGACCCACCGCCGTCAACAGCGCCGCTCGCCGCCTCCACGCCTGCATCCCGACCTCCCGCGTCGTGAACGTGCGCGGAACATACCACCGGGCCGCCCCACCGCTCGTACGATTGAAGGATGAGCGACACGATCGTGGTCACGTCGCCCTACGACGGCCGTGAGGTCGGACGGGTGCCCAGGCACGGCCCGGCCGACGTCGACCGGGCGGTGGTGGCCGCCGCGGCCGCGTTGCGCGACGACCCCCTCCCGCCGTGGCGGCGGGCCGACATCCTGGAGCGCGGTGCCCGAGGGCTGGCCGAGCGGGTGGAGGACTTCGCCCGCACCATCGCGAACGAGGCGGCCAAGCCGATCAAGACCGCACGGCTCGAGGTCAACCGGGCCGTCAGCACGTTCACGTTCGCCGCGGTCGAAGCCCGCCGGCTCACCGGCGAGATGGTGCCGATGGACGCAGCCGAGATCGGCGACGGCCGGCTCGGTTTCACCCTGCGGCTTCCGGTCGGGGTCGTCGGCGCCATCTCCCCGTTCAACTTCCCGTTGAACCTGGTGGCCCACAAGGTGGCGCCCGCCATCGCCGCCGGCTGCCCGGTGGTGCTGAAGCCGGCCAGCCAGACGCCGCTGTCGGCCGTGGCACTGGCCCGACTGCTGGTGGACGAGTGCGGGCTTCCGGGCGACTACCTCCAGGTGGTGACCGGCGGCGGGGGCGAGGTGGGCGCCGCCCTGGTCGAGCACCCCGACGTGGCCTACGTCACGTTCACCGGCAGCTCGGAGGTGGGCTGGGGCATCGCCGACAAGGCCGCCCGCAAGCGGGTGTCGCTGGAGCTGGGCAACAACTCGCCGGTGATCGTCGAGGCCGACGGCGACTGGGACAAGGCGGCGCGCACCATCGCCACCGCCGGCTTCAGCCACGCGGGTCAGTCGTGCGTGTCGGTCCAGCGGATCTACGTCGCCGCCGAGGTGGCCGACGCGTTCACCGCCACGCTGGCCAAGCTGGTCGACGACCTCGTCGTCGGCGATCCGCTCGACGAGGCCACCGACGTCTCCGCCCTGATCAGCGAGGGCGAGCGGGACCGCGTCACGGCCTGGATCGAGGAAGCGGTGTCCCAGGGGGCGACCGTCGCCGCAGGCGGGGGCACGGCCGATCGCGGCATCCTGCGCCCGACCGTGCTCACCGGTGTGACGGCCGACATGCGCGTCTCGCGCGACGAGGTCTTCGGCCCCGTCGTCGCCGTCCAGGCCTACGACACGCTCGACGAGGCCCTCCGGCTGGCCGACGACACCCGGTACGGCCTGCAGGCCGGCATCTTCACGGCCAGCCTGGCGTCGGCGCTGCGGGCGGCCCGGGAGCTGCACTTCGGCGCCGTCCTGGTCAATGAGGTGCCGACATGGCGGGCCGACCAGATGCCCTACGGCGGGGTGAGGGAGAGCGGCAACACCAAGGAAGGGCCGCACTGGGCCGTCCGGGAGATGACCGAGGAGCGGCTGGTGGTGATCCAGCCGTAGAGCGGCCCGAGCCGGTACGGATGCTGGCGGCGACCGCCCCGACGCCTCCGCCGTTCGACGGCTGATGCATCGGGCCCAAGCGGGACGGTGCTGCCGCACAGTCCCCCTCACGGGTCCGAGGTGTCACCGGGCGGGAGAGCCACCGAGTGAGCCCGGGAAGGCCAGGGATCGGCGCGGCGGTGCGGCGCCGCGAGGGGCGGGCCGCTGAGGCAAGGTGGGGGTGAATGAGCCGCCCCACGCCGCCCCGCCTCCTGCCGATGCTCGCCGGCGGCAACGGCGTGCCTCCGAACCCGGCCGGCTATCAGTTCGAGCCCAAGCTCGATGGCCAACGAGTCATCGCCGTCGTGGAGCCCGAGGGCGTCGTGCTCATGAACCGCCGGGGCGGGGAGATCACGGCCAGCTATCCGGAGCTGGCCGGTCTCGGCGATGCGCTCGCACCCCATGCGGCCGTGCTCGACGGGGAGATGGTCACCTTCAACGAGAAGGGCCAGACCAGCTTCCAGCGCCTGCAGCGCAGGATGCACGTGGCCAAGCCGGC
>DATASA010000199.1:0-5035 GCA_036269435.1 Acidimicrobiales bacterium
GGCCGCCTCCTGGAAACGACCGGCCCGGATGAGCATCCGGACCGCCTCGACCTGGGCCTCGGCCCAGGCCCGGTGGGTGGACGGGATGCGGTCGTACGCGGCGAGGGCACCGGCGACGTCGCCCGCCGCGGCCCGGCACCGGGCCAGGCCCTGGGCTGCGGCGATGTAGTTGGGGTCGATGGTGACGACGGTGTCGTACAGCGCGGCCGCGGCGGCCAGGTCGCCGGCACGCTCGGCGGTGATGGCCGCGGCCAGCTTGGGCGCCACCTCGCCGGGGACCTCCGAGCGGCAGCGGTCGAAGGCGGTGGCGGCACCGGCCAGGTCGCCGGCGTCGAGATCGCTGACTCCCCGCAACCACACCGCCCGCCACTCCCACGGGTCGTCGGCCTCCACCCGGTCGAGCTCGGCCGCCGCGGCCCGGCCGTCGCCGGCCTCGATCAGGGCCCGGGCGAGGCGCAACCGGACCTCGACGGTGCCGGCCACCGCCCCCGAGGACACGGCGCGGCGAATGTCGGCGGCAGCCGCGTCGGGGGCGACCCCGGCCAGGCCCGAGAGGAACTGGGCGGCGGGGTCGGCGGCGTCGACCGCGAGCGCAGGCACGCTGCCGTCGAGCGGGGCGGGCCCGAACACGGTCGACGGGACGACCTGGGGGTCGCCCGTTTCGATGGCGACCACCTCCCGCAGGACGCCGAGTGCCTGCTCCCCCAGCTCGCCGACGGTCTGGAAGCGGTCGTCGGGCTGGGGGGCGGTCGCCTTGAGGAGGAGGCGGTAGAAGGAGTCGAACCGGGCCAGTACGGGATGGTCGGCGGGGTTGGGCAAGAGGTGCTCGAACTGCTTCTGGTAGCCGCGGAAGTCGAGGGTCAGCACCGCCAGCGTCCGGCCGATCGTGTAGATGTCGGACGGGACCGAGGGCCCCACGTCGGCGATCTCCGGTGCCTGGAAGCCGGCGGTGCCGTAGACGTCGCCCGAGGGGTCGTCGAAGCGCCGCACCGCGCCCATGTCGATCAGCTTCACCTGGTCGCCCACCTGGATGAGGTTGTCGGGCTTGAAGTCGCAGTAGAGCAGGGCCCGGCTGTGCAGGTAGGCGAAGGCGGGGAGGATGGCGAGAATGAAGGCCAGCGCCTCCTGGACCGGCATGGGGTCGGCCTTGCCGCCGTTGGCCGCCCGGCGCTGCGCGAGCATCTGCTTGAGCGACCGGCCGCCCACGTACTCCATCACGATGTAGCCCGAGCCCCGGTCGGTGACGAAGTTGAAGATGCCGACGATGTTCGGGTGCGACAGCTCGGCCAGGAACTGGCGCTCGGCGACGGCCACCCGCATGGCGGCCTCGTCCCCAGCGTCGAGCAGGCCCTTCAGCACGACCCAACGGTCGTTGACCGCCTTGTCCTTGGCCAGGTAGATCCAGCCCAGCCCGCCGTGGGCCAGGCAGCCGACGACCTCGTACTGGCCGCCGATGATCTCGCCCCGCCGCAGCTTGGGCTCGAAGTCGAACCGGTGGCGGCACTGGCTGCACACGCCGGTGAGGCGGCCCTGCGGCGCGTCCGGGCGGGCCCGGCCGACCGGGGCGCCGCAGTTGGAGCAGTACCGCTTGTCCTCGGCGACGGTGGGGTCGGCCAGCACGACGGTGGCCGGGTCGACGGTCGGCGCGGGGGCGACGTCGACCAGGCCGGCGCCGATCCCTCCGGTCCGCCGACTGGTCGTGCGACCGGTGCTGCCGGTGCGCCGGGTCCCGTGCGAGCGGGCCGAGCCGGTGGTCAGCGTCCCGGTGGTGCCGGCCGGGGGCGGGGCGGACGCGGCGGGACGGGCCGACGGCGCGGCCGTGGGCGCCCGGGTGGGGGGCGGCGGGGGCGACGTCCGGCCGTTGACGGTCGACTTCGACTTCGACTTCGCCGCCGGCGGGGCTGCCGCCGCGGCCACAGGGGCCTTGGTGCCACACGTGTCGCAGTAGCCGTCGGCCGCGATCCGGCCGGGGCAGCCGGGCTGGGTGCAGCGGGCGCCGGTGGTCATCGCACGCCTCGCGCCACCGAGTTCACCGCGGCCACGTAGTCCTGCAGCAACGCCTCGGCCGAGTCCAGCGCGCACGGCGCGGAGTAGAGGACGTCCTTGGCCTGGGCGTACAGGCGGGCCAGACGCCCGTCCTCGTCGCCGCCCGACGCGGCGGCCTTGGCCCGGTAGGCGTCGAGCAGCCCCCGCAGCTCGTTGCGCCGGGCCAGTGGCGCGGCGTTGGCGTCGGCCACGCGCTGCGCCTCGGCCCGGGTGGCGTCCGCCGCCCGGCGCCACGCGTCCAGGGCCGCTCCCGCGGCCTCCTCGCCCCCCGACGCAGCCTGGTCTCGAATGCGGTCGAGCCAGGGCCGTAGGGCCCGGTCGCCGTCCCGGCTCAGGTCGAGCGCGGCCACGACGCCGGCCGGCGCCGCCACCTTCTCCCGGGTCCTGGCCAGCGCGTCGGCGCCCCGGACGACCAGCGCCTCGATCTCGTCCAGCAGGGCGCCGGCCTCGGCCAGCTCCGCCGGCAGCTCGCGGTGGCGACGCTCCAGCAGCTCCACCCGTTCCCGGGCCGCGTCGAGCAGCGCGTCGAGGTCGCCCAGGCCGGTGGGGCCCGCCGGGTCGGCGGCCACCGCTGCGGTGTCGCGCTCGATGGCGGTCCGCACCTCGGTCAGCTCGACGTCGTCGGCCGCGCCGACCGCGGTCGCCCGCACGAGCAGGTCGCCGAACGTGGTGCGGGCGCCATCGAGGCGGGCCACCGCCTCGCGGGCGGTGGACGCCATCCGGGCCACGTCGGCTCCGAGGTGGTCGACCCGGATGCCGATGTCCTCCAACAGCGCCGCCACGCTGATGGTGGTGGCGTCGGGCAGGGTCACCGCCGCGGGGCCGAGGAGCTGGTCGACGGCGACGTGGTCGCGCCCGGCGATGGCCGCCTGCAGGCGCTCGACCGCGTCCTTGGCCAGCGGGTAGCGCTCACAGGCCAGGGCCAGCGAGGCGACCAGGGCGGCGGCGGCGGCGTTGCCGGCGTCGGCTTGGCCCCGCACGAACACCATGTCGGTCCCGTTGTCGACGTCGAAGAGGGCGCCCGCAACCTCGGACAGCCGGATGTCGAGCTGCTTGGCGGCCTCGTCCGGCCTCGATGGCGTCATCGCACTCGTCACCTGCTTCCTGGCTGCTCGTCCGGTGGTCCCGCCTACTCTGCCCGCTCCGGCGGCGCTACTCCCCTCCGACCGCCCCGATCAGCCGCGGCAGCAGGAAGTCCAGTTCGGCCCGCATCTGCCGGACCCGCTCGTCGATCACCATCGACCCGTGGCCGGCGTCGAACCGGTACAGCTGGACCTCCCCTCCGCGGGCCCGAAGGGCGTCGACGTAGTTCATGACCTGGTCGATCGGGCAACGGCTGTCGTTGTCGCCGGCGATCACCAGCACCGGGGCCCGTACCCGGTCGACGTACGTCAGGGGCGAACGCTCGACGTACAGCTCCCCGACTTCGTCCGGATCCCCGCCGAACAGTGTCCGGTCGAAGGCCTGCAGCGTCGGCGCCTCGTCGCGGAAGGCGGTCACGTAGTCGGCCACGGGCACGGCCGCGGAGGCGACCGCCCACCGTTGCGGGTGCAGCCCGAGGGCGAGGAGGGTGATGTAGCCGCCCCAGGAACCGCCGGCGACCGCGGCCCGGTCCGGGTCGACCACGCCGTCGGCGACCAGCGCGTCCAGCCCGGCCACGACGTCCTCGACCTCCGGGAAGCCGGGGTTGCCGACGAGGGCGTCCCGGAAGGCGGTCCCGTACCCGGTCGACCCCCGGAAGTTCACCATGGCGACGGCCACGCCGTGGTCGACGAACGCCTGCACGTCGGGCAGGAACGTGTCGGAGTAGGCCCACGTCGGCCCGCCGTGGACGAGCATGACCACCGGGTGGGGGCCGTCGCCGGCCGGGGTGGCCACGAACCCATGGATTCGCTGGCCGGCCGGATTGGCGAACGACCACGACCGGAAGGGGCGGCCGGCCGGGGCCCGCTCGCCCGGCGGGGCGCAGACCTCGTCGCCGGCGACGGTGCGGACGGTGGCCGGCGTCGCCCCGCTGGCCAACCGGAACCAGATCTCGCCGTCCGGGCGGACGCCGGCGCTCGACACCGTCCCCTCGGGGTGCGGGATCCTCTCCAGGCCGCCGGTGGACAGGTCGATCCGGTGCAGCTGGCTGCGGCCCTCGTGCTCGTGGACGAGGAGCAGGGCCGACCCGTCGGGCCACCAGTCCTCGATCTCCACGTCGCCCGGCAGGTCGACCGGGTAGTCCCGCCGCTCGCCGCTGGTCAGGTCCCACACCGCCGGGCGCTGGAGGCCCTCGCGCTCGTGGCTGAGCGCCAGGCGCTGGTCGCCCGGGACCGGGGACCAGCCGGCCACGCCGAGCCCGAGGTCGGGCCCGTCCCACTGGTCGCCCCGGACGTCGCCCGTGCGGGCGTCGACCACCCGCACGGCCAGGTGGATGGTGTCGCCGTGCTCGGCGTGGCCCAGGGCGAGGAGGGTGGAGTCACGGGAGAGGCCGGCCGCCTCGACGAGCTCGGCGTGGTGGTGGAGCAGCCGGGCGGAGGCGTCGCCCTCGGCCACGAACACCGAGAACCCGTCCTCGTCGGCCGTCCCGGCGACGACCAGGCCGTCACCCAGGCAGAGCCCGGTGGTCCAGGCGTCGGCCACGCCGGGCACCAGCGGCTTGGGGTCGCCGCCCTCGAAGGGGGCGACGCGCCAGTGGCCGACCTCGTCGCCGGTCACGTCGTGGAACCAGACCACGCCGGCGCCATCGGGCGTGGCTGCGCCGCCCAGCACGCCGATGGGGTCGTCGGTGACCTGGCGGCGCAGGCCCGTGGCCCGGTCCCACGCGTAGACCTGCCACGCCCCGCTCTCGTTCGACGAGAACACGAGCCGGTCGGGCGCGTGCCGGGCCCAGTGGGGGAAGTCCAGGGACGCGGCCCGGAACCGCCGCTCCCAGGGCTCGATCACGTCGCCGATCGTACCCACGGCCGTCGGCTTCCAGCCTCGACGTACCGGTCGCGGCCCGGCG
>DATASA010000200.1:0-18423 GCA_036269435.1 Acidimicrobiales bacterium
CGACTACGCCGGCCGGGCCCCGTTGCTGGTGGGGGTGCTGAAGGGCGCGTTCGTCTTCATGAGCGACCTGGCCCGGGCCATCGACCTGCCCGTCGAGTTCGACTTCATGGCCGTGTCGTCCTACGGCAGCGCGACCAAGACCAGCGGCGTCGTCCGCATCGTGAAGGACCTCGACATCGACCTGTCCGGCCGCCACGTGCTGGTCGTGGAGGACATCGTCGACAGCGGGCTGACCCTTTCGTACCTGCGCAAGAACCTGAAGGCCCGCAATCCGGCGTCGCTCGAGGTGTGCGCGCTGCTCGTGCGCGAGGGCCGACAGAAGCGGTCGCCGACCCTGCGCTACGTCGGGTTCACCATCCCGCCCGAGTTCGTGATCGGCTACGGGCTCGACGTGGACGAGCGTTACCGCAACCTCCCGTTCGTATGTAGGTGGGCGGGGTCGGTACCCTGAGGCGAGTGAAGACGCGGCTGCCGAAGGTTTTCCGGAGCGCGCCGTTCTGGGTCGCGGTGGCCCTGGTGGCGGTGCTGGTCCTCGGAGGGGTGTTCCGGGGCGGCGGGGACCGCAAGAAGCTGCGGCTCGACGAGTTCGAGGCCAAGATCGCCTCGGGCCAGGTCAAGAACGCCACCGTCGCCGATCGGGACGCATCCATCCAGGGCGACCTGGTGGGCGGGGGCAAGTACCGGGTCAACTACGTCCGCGACGACGCCCCCAAGGTGGTCGACGAGCTGCGGGCCGCCGGCGTCCAGACCAAGGTCGACCACCAGAAGGACCCGCTGTGGTGGACGATCGTGCAGACGTTCCTGCCGTTCGTGCTGCTCATCGGCGCCTTCCTGTTCGTGATGAACACCATGCAGGGCGGCGGCAGCCGGGTCATGCAGTTCGGCAAGGCCAAGGCGAAACAGGTGTCCAAGGACCAGCCCAAGGTCACGTTCGCCGACGTCGCCGGGGCCGACGAGGCGGTCGAGGAGCTGCAGGAGATCAAGGAGTTCCTGGAGGCGCCGGCCAAGTTCCTGGCCATGGGCGCCAAGATTCCCAAGGGCGTCCTGCTGTTCGGCCCGCCGGGCACCGGCAAGACCCTGCTGGCCCGGGCCGTGGCCGGCGAGGCCGGGGTCCCGTTCTTCTCGATCTCGGGCTCCGACTTCGTCGAGATGTTCGTCGGCGTGGGCGCCAGCCGGGTGCGGGACCTGTTCGAGCAGGCCAAGCAGTCGGCGCCGGCCATCGTGTTCGTCGACGAGATCGACGCCGTGGGCCGCCACCGGGGCGCCGGCCTGGGCGGCGGCCACGACGAGCGGGAGCAGACGCTGAACCAGCTCCTCGTCGAGATGGACGGGTTCGACACCAAGGTCGGCGTCATCCTCATCGCCGCCACCAACCGGCCCGACATCCTCGACCCCGCCCTGCTCCGTCCCGGGCGCTTCGACCGCCAGATCGTCGTCGACCGCCCCGACCTCGAAGGGCGGCGGGCCATCCTCAACGTCCACGCCAAGAACAAGCCGTTGGCCAAGGGGGTCGACGTCGACGTGCTGGCCCGGCGAACGCCCGGCTTCACCGGCGCCGACCTGGCCAACCTGATGAACGAGGCCGCCCTGCTGGCCGCCCGCCGTGGGTTCCAGGAGATCGGCATGCCCCAGCTGGAGGAGGCTGTCGACCGGGTCATCGCCGGCCCCGAGCGCAAGTCCCGCCTCATGTCCGAGAGCGAGAAGCGGGTCATCGCCTATCACGAGGGAGGCCACGCCCTGGTCGGCCACGCCCTTCCTGACGCCGACCCGATCCACAAGATCTCGATCATCGCCCGGGGCCGGGCCCTGGGCTGGACGCTGGCCCTGCCCACCGAGGACAAGTACCTGACCTCCCGATCGGCCCTGCGCGACCAGCTGGCCATGCTGCTGGGCGGCCGCACGGCCGAGGAGCTGATCTTCGAGGATCCGACCACGGGGGCGTCGAACGACATCGAGCGGGCCACCCAGATCGCCCGGGCCATGGTCACCGAGTACGGCATGAGCGACGAGATCGGGCCCCAGCAGCTGGGCCAGAAGAACGGGGAGGTCTTCCTCGGCCGCGAGCTCGGCCACCAGGCCAACTACTCGGACCAGGTGGCCGCCAACATCGACTCCGAGGTCCGCCGCCTCATCGACGAGGCCCACTCGGAGGCGGCCGAGGTCATCATTCAGCACCGGGCCGTCCTGGACCGCCTGGCCGACGCCCTCATGGAGAAGGAGACGCTTGACACGCCCGAGGTCATGGAGATCATGGCGAGTGTGAGCAAGCGGCCGCGGCGCCCGGCCGGCGCGTCGCCCGGGGTCACCGTCCCGCCCCGCCGCATCCGCCCGTTCGGGACGCCGTAGGTGGCCGCCCTGGTGGGGCCCGGCCGCCAGTGGCGTTCGTGGCCGCCGGCCCTGAAGGCGTCCGCCGGTTTCGGAGCGGTCGCCGCCATCATCCTGATCGCCGGGATCGTCTCGGGGGCGACGCCCGTCCTGGCCGTCGCCACGGCGTTGGGCAGCGCATCGCTGATCTCCGCCCTGGTGTGGCGGGCGCAGCTCATCGAGGCCTGGCGCAAGGAGCACGGTCGCCCGACCAGGGGCTGGTAACGCAACCCGCGTCGGCGCCGCTGGCGACGTGGGCGCCGCTGGCGCCGCCGGTGACGTCGTCGCCGGGGTGACCGTCGATGCAGGTGCGTACACTCCGGCGGAGTGATCGACAAGGCCCGGATCGAAACGGCGGTCCGGGACATCTTGGAGGCGATCGGCGAGGACCCCGACCGGGAGGGCCTGGTGGGCACGCCCACGCGGGTGGCCGCGATGTACGAGGAGGTCTTCGCCGGCCTGCGGGACACCGAGGACCACCTGGCCGTCACCTTCGCCGCCGACCACGACGAGATGGTGATGGTCCGGGACATCCCGCTCTACTCCCACTGCGAACACCACCTCACGCCGTTCCTGGGGCGGGCCCACGTCGCCTACATCCCGAATGCCAGCGGCCGGATCACCGGGCTGTCCAAGCTGGCCCGCCTGGTCGATTCCTACGCCCGCCGGCCCCAGGTCCAGGAACGGCTGACGTCGCAGATCGCCGACCATGTCGAGGCCAAGCTGGCGCCCCGAGGCGTGCTGGTGGTGATCGAGGCCGAGCACCTGTGCATGTCGATGCGAGGGGTGCAGAAACCGGGCACGACGACGGTGACGTCCGCGGTCCGGGGCCTGTTCCGGGACAACCCCGCCACCCGGGCCGAGGCCATGGCTTTCGTCCACCCCCGCCGGTAGGCCGAGGCGGTGAGCCGAGCTCACCACCCGGATCGCCTGGCCCGGCTGAGGCCGAAAAGATCGCCGGCGCCTCGGTTCCGACCGCCGACGGCCCGGTACGCTCTCCGGTGATGAGGCCGTTGGTCATGGTGGTGCTGAACGTCACCCCCGACTCGTTTTCCGACCGCGGCCGGTGGCTGGACCCGCACGCCGCGGTGGCCCACGGGATGCGCATGGTGGACGAGGGGGCCGACGTCGTCGACGTGGGCGGGGAGAGCACCCGGCCGGGAGCCGAGCCTGTGCCCGTCGACGAGGAGCTGCGTCGAGTCGTCGCGGTGGTCGAGGCCCTCGCCCCCCACGTGCGCGTCTCGATCGACACCCGGAAGGCGGCGGTGGCCGAGGCCGCGGTCGCGGCCGGCGCCACCCTGATCAACGACGTCTCCGCCTCCCTCGCGTCCGTGGCCGCCCGCTGGCCGGGCGTGGGGTGGGTCGCCATGCACATGAAGGGCGACCCCCGCACCATGCAGCAGTCCCCTGCGTACGACGACGTGCTGGGGGAGGTGCGGTACTTCCTGGTGGAACGGGCGACCGAGGCCCGGGCCGCCGGGGTCGACGAGGTCTGGATCGACCCGGGCATCGGCTTCGGCAAGACGATCGACCACAACCTGCTGCTGCTCCGCCACCTCGCCGACCTGGTCGCCACCGGGTTCCCCGTCGTGGTCGGCACCAGCCGCAAGTCGTTCCTCGGCCGCCTGACGGCCACAGCCGACGGGCGGCCGGCGCCGGTCGAGGACCGGGTGGAAGCGTCGGTGGCCAGCGCGGCCTGGGCCGTCCGGCAGGGCGCGGCCATGGTCCGGGTCCACGACGTGCGGGAGACGGTGGAGGCCGTGCGCCTGCTCGCCGGTGCCGGTGCGGGCGCCGGGGCGGGCACCACATGAAGGGCAAGTGGGCCTCGGGGATCGCCCCCCGGAACTTCGCCTGGATCATCAAGGACCGCCTGGCCATCAGCGAGCGCCCGGGCGGCTACGCCCGGGCCCACCGGCCGGTGCGGCGGCAGGAGGAGATCATCTGGATCCGGGAGCAGGGCTTCGCCCGGGTGGTCTCGCTGCTCACGTCGCCCCACAACCTCCACGCCTACGACGAGCTGGGCGTGGCCTGGGAACACATCCCCCTGCCCCTCCACGACGATCCCCGCCCGATCCTGGCCGACCTGTACCCCAAGCTGGAGGACTGGATCGCCAAGGGTGAGAAGGTCCTGCTCCACCAGGAGGAGCTGAGCGACCGGCTCCAGGGCGTGGTCGCCGGATACCTGGTCTACGCCGGGTTGGTCCCCGCGTCCGCCCACGCCATCTCCATCGTCGAGCAGATCAACTCCCGGCAGATGGGCCCCCCGGGCCGCGAGCTGGTCGCCCTCGCCCTGGCCATGAAGGCGACGACATGAGGTTCGGCACCTGATCGAGCTGCGGGGGCTCCGGCTCGTGGGCACCCACGGCGCCCTGCCCGAGGAGCAGGACCGGGCCCAGCCGTTCGAGGTCGACGTCACCCTCGCCGCCGACCTGTCCCCGGCCGGCACCAGCGACGATCTGGCCGACACGGTCGACTACGGCGCCGTCGCCGCGACCGTCGCCGCGGTCGTCACCGCCGAGCACCACCAGCTGCTCGAACGCCTGGCCACCCGCATCGCCGACGACGTCCTGGCCCTCGACGCCCGCATCGCCGCGGTCACCGCCACCGTGCGAAAGCTCCGCCCCCCGCTGCCCTACGACCTGGCGTCGGTGGGCGTGACCGTCACCGTCGACCGGCCGTGACCCGGGCCTACCTGGGCCTCGGCTCCAACCTGGGCGACCGCGGTGCCCACCTCCGGGCCGCGCTGGCCGCGCTGCCGGACGTGATCGCCGTGTCCGGCGTCTACGAGTCCGAGCCGGTCGGGGGGCCGTCGGGCCAGTCGCCGTACCTCAACCTGGTCGTCGAGCTGGACACCGAGCGCACGGCCCGCGAGCTGCTCGAGGTCGCCCGGCAGCTGGAGACGGCGGCCGGCCGGGTCCGGGCGGAGAAGGACGGCCCGCGCACCCTCGACGTGGACGTGCTGCTGGTCGGCGACCTCACCATCGACGAGCCCGACCTGGTCGTCCCCCACCCCCGCATGTGGCGGCGTCGCTTCGTGCTCGCCCCCCTCGCCGAGCTGGCCGAGGGAGCGGTCCGCCGGCTGGGACCCCTCGACGAAG
Source organism: Acidimicrobiales bacterium (assembly GCA_036269435.1). Taxonomy (GTDB): domain Bacteria; phylum Actinomycetota; class Acidimicrobiia; order Acidimicrobiales; family AC-14; genus CADCTB01. The sequence goes on from DATASA010000200.1 coordinate 5,463, forward strand.
GCACTCCCCACTAATCTTCCCCCCGTGAGCGCCGTGGCCACCGAGCTCCGCCAGGCGCTCCCGTTCCGACACCTGGACGACTGCCAGCTGACCGAGCTCGCGTCGCGGGGCTCGGTCCGGGACGTGCCGGCGGGAGAGGTCGTGTCGCAGGTGGGGGAGCCGGCGGACGGGCTGTACGTCGTGCTCGAGGGTCGGGTGAGCATCAGCCGGGCCGGGCCGACGGGCGAGGCGGTCGAGCTGGGCGACCGCGGGCCCGGCGGCTCCTTCGGTGAACCGTCCCTGCTCGACCCCGCCCCCCGGTCGGCGACGGTCACGGCCACCGAACGGAGCCGCTTCTTCGTCCTCTCCCGCGAGGGCTTCCTCGCCTTCCTGGCCGAGTGCCCCGACGGCACTGCCGGGCTGCTGGCGGGCATCGGCACCGAGCTGCGGATCATGCAGGAGCGCATGTTCGCCGAGATGGTCAAGGACCACGCCCTGCAGGTCCGCCTGCACGCCGAGCGGTTCCGGGCGCTGGCTCGGCTGGTGGCCGGCGTGGCCCACGAGATCAACACCCCACTCGGGATCATCACCACCGCGGCGAGCTTTCTGGCCCAGGATCTGGCCGAGCTGGTGGCCCAGGCCGGGCCGATCACCGAACCGGTGCAGGACGCGCTGGAGGCGGCCGAGCTCATCTCGTCGAACCTGACCCGGGCCACCACGCTGGTCGACCGGTTCAAGAGCCTGTCGATCAGCCAGGCCGTCGGCGAGACGCAGCCGGTCGATCTGACGTCGGTGGTCGACGACGTGATCGCCCTGTACGCCCCCAAGGCCCGGGCCGCCGGACTCACCGTCGAGGTGCGCGACCGCCGGCCCGATCCCGGCCAGGAGTGGGTGGGGAACGCCGGCCAGCTGGCCGAGGTGCTGCTCAACCTGCTCTCCAACGTCGAGCGCTACGCGTACCCGGGCCACGGCGGCGGCCGGGTCGAGATCGTGCTCGGCGCCGACAACGGGTCGTTCAGCATGATCGTGCGGGACTTCGGCCGCGGCATCCCCACCGACGACCTCGACCGGATCTGGGAGCCGTTCTTCACCACCGGCCGCACCCTCGGCGGCACCGGCCTGGGCCTGGCCGTCGTCAACAACCTGGTGACCGACGGCATGCACGGCACCGTCGACATCAGCTCGCAGCCCGGCAGCGGCACCACGGTGCACGTGCGCTTCCCGGTCAACGCATGACGACCGCCCTGCCGCCGCTGCGGGTGCTCGTGGTCGACGACGAGCCCGACGTCGCCGCCGTGACCCGCCTGAGCCTGAAGGGCATGCGCCACGACGGCCGGCCCATCGAGCTGCTCATCGCGTCGACCGGCGCCGGCGCGGTCGAGGCCATGCGGGCCCAGCCCGACGTCGCGGTGATCCTGCTCGACGTGGTCATGGAGACCGACACCGCCGGCCTCGACGCGTGCCGGGCCATACGCGACGACCTCGGGAACCGCTTCGTCCGGATCCTGCTGCGCACCGGCCAGCCCGGCATCGCCCCCGAACGGGCCACGATCGACGACTACGACATCGACGGCTACCTCCCCAAGACCGAGCTGACCACGAACCGGCTGTACGTGGCCGTGCGGACCGCGCTGAAGGCCTACGAGGAGCTGGTCGACCTCGACCGCTACCGCCGGGCCCTCGCCATCCTCAACGACGCCGCCGTGTCGCTGCACCCCTACGAGCCGTTCGAGGTCATGCTCCAGCGCATCCTCGGCGCGGCCGTCTCGCTGGTGCCGACGTCGCTGGCCCTGGTCGGCCTGCGGGTGAAGCCGCCGACCGGCGATCCGCGCCACTGGCTGCTCCACCTGTCGGCCTCCGGCGACGATGCCGAGACCGCGGCGGCCCATGCGGCCGAGGTCGCGGCCCGGGTGGAGGCGGCGGTGGCCGGCGAGCCCGAGGCCGGCCCGTTCGACGGCGGCTACGTCGCCCCGTTCTCGCTCCATGAGGATCTGGGCGACGGCTGGCTCTACGTCGCCGACGTGGTCCCCGATCCGCTGGCCCGCCTGACCCTGCCGCTGCTCGCCGAGCACGCGGCCAACGCGCTCTACGCGGCAGCGTTCGCCGAGCTGCGCGGCGACGAGGCGCCCATGGTCCGGCCGGTGATCGTGGAAGCGGGCCAGCTGTAGGCTGATCGGCGTACGAACGGCACCCCGCCACGGGGGCCGGAACGTCGAAAGGCCGCAGATGGAGGTGCTCGACCGGGGCGACCAGGTCCGGAAGGCGTTGGACGGCGTGCGGGCCGCCGGGCGCACCGTCGGCCTGGTGGCGACCATGGGATCCCTCCACGAGGGCCACGCGTCGCTCATCCGCCGGTCCAGGGCCGAGTGCGACGTCACCGCCGTGACGATCTTCGTCAACCCGCTGCAGTTCGGCGATCCGGCCGATCTCGCCGCCTATCCCCGCGACCTGGACCACGACGTGGCGGTGGCCGCCGACGCCGGTGCTGCGGTCGTGTTCGCCCCGGCGGTCGACGAGATGTACCCGGGCGGCCCGCCGGCGGTGACCGTGTCGGTCGCCGGGTTCGACGACATGGAGGGGGCCAGCCGGCCGGGCCATTTCGACGGCGTGGCCACCGTCGTGGCCAAGCTGTTCAACCTGGCCGGCCCGTGCCGCGCCTACTTCGGCGAGAAGGACTTCCAGCAGCTCGGGGTGGTCCGCAGGCTGGCGACGGACCTGTCGTTCCCGGTCGAGGTGGTGGCCTGCCCGACCGTCCGGGAGCCCGACGGCCTGGCCTGCTCGAGCCGCAACGCCCGCCTGTCGCCCGAGGAGCGCGGCGCGGCCACCGTGCTGTACCGGGCCCTGACCACCGCGGCGCTCAGCATGGCGGCCGGTGAGTGCAACACGGAGTTCGTCCGGCGGATCATGGTCAACATCGTGGCCAGGGAGCCCCTCGCCACCCTCGACTACGCCGAGGTGCGGCCTCCCTGGCTGCTGATCGCCGCCTGCTTCGGCGGCGTCCGCCTGATCGACAACTGCCACATCGAGAAGCAGGAGGTCCCAGCCTGATGCGACGTCGCATGATGAAGTCGAAGATCCACCGGGCCACGGTCACCGGGGCCGAGCTGGACTATGAAGGCTCGATCTCGCTCGACACCGTGCTCATGGGCCTGGCCGACATCCGCGAGTACGAGCAGGTCGCCGTGCTCGACATCGACAACGGCAACCGGTTCGAGACCTACGCCATCGCCGGCGAACCGGGGCAGGTCCAGCTCAACGGGGCCGCGGCCCGGTTGGTCGAGGCCGGCCACCGGGTCATCGTCATCACCTACGCCGACTACGACGAGGCCGAGCTGGAGGGTGGCTGGTGGCCCACCGTCGTCCAGGTCGACGGGCGCAACGCCCCCCGGGAGCGGACCGGGTTCAGTGCCTGACCCCGTCGACCTGGACCTGTTGGTCCTGGGCAGCGGCGTGGCCGGCCTGTCGGCCGCGGTGCAGGCGGCGACGGCCGAGCCCGGGGTGCGGGTCGGCGTGCTGTCCAAGGCCGACCTGGCCCAGGCCACCACCCGCTGGGCCCAGGGCGGCGTGGCCGCCGTGCTGGGCGGCGACCCCGACTCCACCGACCTCCACCTGGCCGACACGCTGTCGGCCGGCGCCGGCCTGTGCGACGCCGATGCGGTGCGCGTCCTCGTCGACGAGGGGCCCGGTCGGGTCCAGGACCTGATCGCCCTGGGCGCGGTGTTCGACCTCGACGCCGCCGGCGGCCTGGCGTTGGCCCGTGAGGGCGGCCACTCCGTCGCCCGGGTGGTCCACGCCGGGGGGGCGGCCACCGGCGCGGAGATCGAGCGGGCCCTGGTGGAGGCGGTGCGGACCACGGCCGCATCGGTGATGGAGCGCTGGTTCGCCGTCGACCTGCTGGTGGAGGACGGCCGGTGCCGGGGTGTCGTCGCCCTCGACCCGGCCGGCGGGCGCCACGAGGTGCGGGCCGCCCAGACCCTGCTGGCCACCGGCGGCGCCGGCCAGCTCTACGCGGTGACCACCAACCCGGCCGAGGCCACCGGTGACGGGGTCGCCATGGCTTTGCGGGCCGGCGTGGCCGTCGCCGACCTGGAGTTCGTCCAGTTCCACCCCACCGCCCTACACCACCCGCAGATGCCCCGACCCCTGCTGTCGGAGGCGCTGCGCGGCCACGGCGCCCTGGTCCGCGACGCCGAGGGCGAGCGCTTCGTCGACGAGCTGGCGCCCCGCGACGTCGTGTCGCGGGCCATGGCCGGGCGCATGCTGGCTCAGGGCGTCGACCACCTGTGGCTCGACGCCACCGGGCTCGAGTCCTTCGGTGCCCGCTTTCCGACCATCGCCGCGGCTCTGGCCTCCGCCGGCCTCGACCCGGCCACCGAATGGCTGCCCATCGCCCCCGCGGCCCACTACTTCTGCGGCGGGGTGGTCACCGACCTCGACGGAGCCTCCTCGCTCCCCGGGCTGTGGGCCGCAGGCGAGGTGGCCTGTACCGGGGTGCACGGCGCCAACCGGCTGGCGTCCAACTCGCTGCTCGAGGGGATGGTCTTCGCGGCCCGGGTCGTCGAGGCCATCGCCCGGGGCAAGGGCGCGGCCGAGGAGACCGGGGCCATGCGGGGGTCGGACTGGCTCCAGCTGCGGATCGAGCGTCCTGTCCCCGCGGCCGTCGCCGACGTGGCCAAGGCCCGTGAGCGCCTGCAGCAGGCCATGACGCTGGGAGCCGGCGTCGTGCGCGACGCCGGGTCGCTCGCCGCGGTCGATCTGGCCGCCTCGCCGCTCGCCGGTACCGTCGGCGGCTGCGAGCTGCGCAACCTAGCCACGGTGGGCGCCGCGCTGGTCGCCGGGGCCACGGCCCGCGAGGAGAGCCGGGGTTGCCACACCCGCCGCGACTTCCCGGACACGTCGCCGGCCATGGCCCGCCGCCTGGTCGTGCTCGGGTGAGCATGCGGAACCTGCGCGACCTGGTGGCCGCCGCCCTCGACGAGGACCTCGCGCCGCTCGGCGACCTCACCGCCTCCTTGCTGCCGGCCAACCGGTGGGTGGACGCGGCGATCGTGCCCCGGGCGGACGGTGTGCTCGCCGGCATGGGCCCGGCCCACGAGGCCTTCCGGCAGGTGTCGGAGCTCATCGCCGTCGACTGGAGCGTGCTCGACGGCGAGCGCGTCGCCGCCGGGCAGAGCGTCGCCGTGGTCAGCGGCCCGCTGGGCCCCGTCCTCACCGCCGAGCGGACCGCGCTCAATTTCCTCTGCCACCTGTCGGGCATCGCCACGCTGACCGGCCGCTACGTCGACGCCGTCGCCGGGACGGGTGCCCGCATCCGCGACACGCGCAAGACCACGCCCGGCCTGCGGTCGCTCGAGAAGGCCGCGGTGCGGGCCGGCGGGGGCGTGAACCACCGGGGCAACCTGTCCGACGGGATCCTGGTCAAGGACAACCATCTGGCCGGGCTGTCCATCGGCGAGGCGGTGGCCGCGGGCCGTCGGATGTGGCCGGGCCGCACGGTCCAGGTCGAGTGCGACGACTTCGACCAGCTCGCCCAGGCCCTCGCCGCGGCCGCCGATTTCGTCCTGCTCGACAACATGTCGCCCGTTCAGGTGGGCGAGGCGGTCGAGCTGGTGGGCAAGCGGTGCCTGGTCGAGGTCAGCGGCGGCGTCACCCTCGACACCGTGGCCGAGTACGCGGCCGCCGGCGCCGACCTCATCAGCGTGGGGGCGATCACCCACTCCGCGCCCGTTCTCGACATCGGCCTCGACCTGGTCGAGGGCCGTGACATTGGCCTCGACCTGGTCGAGGACCGTGACATCGGCCTGGACCTGGTCTGATGCTCGTCGCGGTGGACGCCGGCAACACGCACACGGTCGTCGGCCTGTTCGAGGGCGACGACCTGGTGGACCACTGGCGGATCGCCACGAACGCCGACCGCACGTCGGACGAGCACGCCCTGCTCCTGTCGCAGTTCCTCGGCCAGCACGGGTCGACGTTCGACGACGTGACCGGCGTGGTCGTGTCCTCCACCGTCCCCCGGCTGACCGCCGTCCTGCGCGAGCTGGCCCAGCGGTACCTGCGGGTTCCTCCGGTCGTGCTGGAGCCCGGCACCCGCAGCGGCATGGCCATCCTCTACGAGAACCCCCGCCAGGTGGGCCCGGACCGCATCGCCAACGCCGTGGCCGCCTGGGAGACCTACGGCGGGCCGACGATCATGGTCGACTTCGGGACGGCCACCACGGTCGACGCCATCTCGGCCAGGGGCGAGTACCTGGGCGGCTCCATCCTTCCCGGCATCGAGATCAGCCTGGACGCCCTCTTCGCCCGGGCTGCGGCGCTGTCGTGGGTCGAGCTGGTCAAGCCCCGCCGGGTCATCGGCAAGACCACGGCCGAGTCGGTCCAGTCGGGCGTGCTGTACGGGTTCACCGCCGCGGTCGACGGGCTGGTGCGGCGGTTCGAGGCCGAGCTGGGCGAGTGCACGGTGGTGTCGACGGGCGGCCTGGCCGAGCTGATCACCCCTCTCTCGTCGACCATCGCCCACCACGAGCCCTGGCTCACGCTCCGCGGCCTGCGCCTCATCCACGCTATGAACACGCCATGAGCGAGCGCGAGCACGACGGCCGGGAGCCCCTAGAGGCCGGGCACGCGCAGGGACGGGCAGACCACGGGATCCCGTACCGCTTCGACCGCACCGCCACCGCCGCTGAGCTCAACGACCGGTACGCCGAGCTGGCCGACGGGGCCGAGACCGACGACACGGTGTCGGTCGCCGGCCGCATGCTGCTGCGGCGGGTCCAGGGCAAGGCCGCCTTCGGCACCGTCGCCGACCCGACCGGGCGCATCCAGGTGTTCGCCCGGGCCAACAGCACGCCCCGGTTCGACGAGTTCTGCGCGCTGTCGCTGGGCGACTGGCTGGGCGTCACCGGCAAGGTCATGCGCACCCGCCGGGGCGAGCTGTCGGTCACCGTCGACGGGTGGACGGTGCTCGCCGAGGCCCGTCGCCAGTTCCCCGACAAGTGGCACGGCCTGACCGACGTGGACACCCGCTACCGCCAGCGCTACGTCGACCTCTGGGTCAACGACGAGGCCAAGCGGGTCTTCCTCCTGCGCAGCCGGGTGGTGAGCCTCACCCGACGGTTCCTCGAGGACCGTGGGTTCCTCGAGGTGGAGACCCCGCTGCTGCACGCCGTCCAGGGAGGTGCGACGGCCAAGCCGTTCGTCACCCACCACAACGCGCTGGACATGGACCTGTTCCTGCGAATCGCCCCCGAGCTGTACCTGAAGCGCCTGGTGGCGGGCGGGATCGAGCGGGTCTTCGAGATCGGCCGCGTGTTCCGCAACGAGGGCATCTCGCCCCGCCACAATCCCGAGTTCACCATGCTGGAGCTGTACTGGGCCTACGCCGACTACACCGACGCCATGGTCCTCACCGAGGAGCTGGTGTCGGGCCTGGCCACCGAGGTCTGCGGCACCACCAAGCTCACCTACGGCGGGCGGGACCTCGACCTCACCCCCCCGTGGCGGCGGGCCACCATGGTCGAGCTGATCGCCGAGCACGCCGGGGTCGACGTCGACCTGGCCATGCCGGTCGACGAGCTGCGGGCCCTCGCGGCCAAGCTACGGGTGAGCGTCAAGCCGTCGTGGGGGCCGGGCAAGCTCCTCCTGGAGATCTACGAGAAGACGACCGAGTCGGAGATCTGGGGGCCGGTCTTCGTGTGCGACTACCCCCAGGAGGTGTCGCCGCTGGCCCGGCCCCACCGGTCCAAGCCGGGGTACGTCGAGCGTTTCGAGCCCATCGTCGCCGGCCGGGAGCTGGGCAACGCCTTCAGCGAGCTGACCGACCCGGACGACCAGCGCGCCCGTTTCGAGGCCCAGGCCGCCGAGAAGGAGGCGGGCGACGAGGAGGCCATGGCCGTGGACGAGGACTACCTGCGGGCCCTCGAGTACGGCCTGCCGCCGACCGCCGGGCTGGGTATCGGCATCGACCGCCTGGTCATGCTCCTCGCCGACGCCCCCAACATCCGCGACGTCATCCTCTTCCCGACCCTGCGCCCCGAGAGCTGATCGCCGCCTCCTGAGCGGTCAGGCCTCCTGCGCCGCCGGGATGTTCTCGATGAGGTGGTCGCCGAGCGATGCCAGGGCCGACACCACCGGTTCGGCGCCGGCCGCGCCCACCGCGGCCAGGGCCTGGGCCGACTCCCGGGCGTAGCGGCGGGCGACGTCGACGGCCGCGCCCACTGCGCCGTTGGAGCGGATGAGGTCGCGCACCTGGTCGACCTCGTGGGGCTCGAGCGGCGCGCCGAGCAGCTTGCGCAACGGCTGGGACTCGGCCAGGGCCCGGATGACCGGGAGGGTGTACACCCCCTCCACGAGGTCGTTGCCGGCGGGCTTGCCCAGTTCCTCGTCGGTGGCGACCACGTCGAGGATGTCGTCGACGATCTGGAAGACCATGCCGACCCGCTCGCCGTACTCGGTGAGCGCCTCGATGCCGGACCGGTCGATCCCGGCGGTGATGGCGCCCACCCGGCAGGCGGTGGCCATGAGCGCCGCCGTCTTGCCGTTGATCGAGATGAGGTACGACTCCTCCGAGCGGGTCACGTCGAACGTCTGGGCCAGCTCGCGGACCTGGCCCTCACACAGCCGGCCGATGGTGGCGGCCAGCAACCCGGCCACCTCGGTCCCGAGCGAGGCCGCGATCTCCGAGGCGCGCGCGAGCAGGAAGTCACCGGCGAGAATGGCGACGAGGTTGCCCCAGCGGGCGTTCACCGACTCGACCGTGCGGCGGGTGCGGGCCTCGTCCATGACGTCGTCGTGGTAAAGGGAGCCGAGGTGGACCAGCTCGACCGCCACCGCGCCCATGATCACGTCGTCGTCGGCCGGCCCGCCACGGAGCTCGCCGACGGCGACGGCCAGGGCGGGCCGCAGCCGCTTCCCACCCGCCGTGATCAGGTGCGACGCCACCTCGGCCAGGAACGGGTCGCCGGTGCGGACGTTGGCCAACAGGGCCTTCTCCACCCGGGCCAGGTCGTCCTCCAGGCACGGGAGCGACAGCAGCGGCGCGAGGCTGACCACCCATTGACGCTACGCCAATCTCCAGCCGTAGGGTCAATCTGCCGATGGGGAAAGGAATTGCATGGGGGTGGCGGGTGTTCGTTCCATTGCGGGCGCCACTACACTGAGTTTCAGAAGAGTCAGGCCCAAGAGCCCGCCCGTCCCCGTTAGGGGGTTCCTTTGTTCGAACGATTTACTGACCGAGCCCGCCGGGTCGTCGTGTTGGCCCAGGAGGAAGCTCGCCTCCTCAACCACAACTACATCGGCACCGAGCACATCCTGCTCGGCCTCATCCACGAGGGTGAGGGGGTGGCAGCCAAGGCCCTCGAGCAGCTCGGCATCTCCCTCGAGGCCGTGCGGACCCAGGTCGAGGAGATCATCGGCCAGGGCGGCTCGTCGCCGTCCGGGCACATCCCCTTCACGCCGCGCGCCAAGAAGGTCCTGGAGCTGTCGCTCCGTGAGGCCCTCCAGCTCGGCCACAACTACATCGGCACCGAGCACATCCTCCTCGGCCTCATCCGTGAGGGCGAAGGGGTGGCCGCCCAGGTGCTGGTCAAGCTGGGCGCCGACCTGAGCCGGGTGCGCCAGCAGGTCATCCAGCTGCTGTCGGGCTACGCCGGCAAGGAGGGCGCGCCCTCGGGCGGCCCCGCCGGCGAGGCCACGCCCACCGGCTCCCTGGTCCTCGACCAGTTCGGCCGCAACCTCACCCAGCTCGCTCGTGAGAAGAAGCTCGACCCGGTCATCGGCCGCGAGCGCGAGATCGAGCGGGTCATGCAGGTGCTGTCCCGCCGGACGAAGAACAACCCCGTGCTGATCGGCGAGCCCGGTGTGGGCAAGACGGCCATCGTCGAGGGACTGTCCCAGCAGATCGTGGCCAACACGGTGCCGGACACGCTGAAGGGCAAGCAGCTCTACACGCTGGACCTCGGCGCGCTGGTGGCCGGGTCCCGCTACCGGGGCGACTTCGAGGAGCGCCTGAAGAAGGTGCTCAAGGAGATCCGCACCCGGGGCGACATCATCCTGTTCATCGACGAGCTCCACACCCTCGTGGGTGCGGGTGCCGCCGAGGGCGCCATCGACGCCGCCTCCATCCTCAAGCCCATGCTGGCCCGGGGTGAGCTGCAGACCATCGGCGCCACCACGCTGGACGAGTACCGCAAGCACCTGGAGAAGGACGCCGCCCTCGAGCGGCGCTTCCAGCCCATCAAGGTGGAAGAGCCCACCGTGGCCCACACCATCGAGATCCTGAAGGGCATCCGCGACCGGTACGAGGCCCACCACCGGGTGACCATCACCGACCAGGCCATCGTCGCCGCGGCGAACCTCTCGGACCGCTACATCTCCGACCGGCACCTGCCCGACAAGGCCATCGACCTCATCGACGAGGCCGGCTCCCGCATGGTCATGCGCCGGATGAAGACCCCTCCGGACTACAAGGAGCTCGAGAACGACCTGTCCCGCGTCCGCAAGGAGAAGGAACAGGCCATCGAGAACCAGAAGTTCGAGCAGGCGGCCAACCTGCGCGACCAGGAGAAGGCGCTCGAGGAGCGCAAGAAGATCAAGGAAGCGGAGTGGAAGGCCGAGGGCATCGACCTCTTCGACGAGGTCGACGAGGAGGGCATCGCCGAGGTGCTGGCCCTGTGGACGGGGATCCCCGTCTACAAGCTCACCGAGGAGGAGACGGCCAAGCTCCTGCGCATGGAGGAGGAGCTGCACAAGCGGGTCATCAGCCAGGAGGACGCCATCAAGGCCGTCTCCCAGGCCATCCGCCGCACGCGCGCCGGCCTCAAGGACCCCAAGCGGCCGTCGGGCTCGTTCATCTTCCTCGGCCCGTCGGGCGTGGGCAAGACCGAGCTGGCCAAGACGCTCGCCGAGTTCCTGTTCGGTGACGAGAGCCACCTCATCCAGCTCGACATGTCCGAGTACATGGAGAAGCACACCGTCTCCCGACTGGTCGGTTCGCCTCCCGGGTACGTGGGCTACGAGGAAGGCGGCCAGCTCACCGAGGCCGTCCGGCGCAAGCCGTTCTCCGTGGTCCTGTTCGACGAGATCGAGAAGGCCCACCCCGACGTCTTCAACGCCCTGCTCCAGATCCTGGAGGACGGGCGCCTGACCGACGCCCAGGGCCGCACGGTGGACTTCAAGAACACCGTCATCATCATGACGTCGAACCTGGGCACGGCCGATCTCCGGAAGGCCTCCATCGGCTTCCAGAAGTCGAGCGAGGCGGTGACGTACGAGAAGATGAAGGAGAAGGTGGGGGAGGCGCTCAAGCAGCACTTCCGCCCCGAGTTCCTGAACCGCATCGACGACACCATCGTCTTCCACGAGCTGAGCCGCGAGGAGGTCACCCAGATCGTCGACCTCATGAGCAAGCGCCTGCGCGACCAGCTGGCCGGCCAGGGCCTGACCCTGGAGCTCACCCAGGCGGCCAAGTTCCTGCTGGCCGAGAAGGGCTACGACCCCACGCTGGGCGCCCGGCCGCTGCGCCGTGCCCTCCAGCGCATGGTCGAGGACACGCTGTCCGAGCGCATCCTCTGGAAGCAGTTCCGGGCCGGCGAGACCATCATCGTGGACGCCGAGGACGGCGAGATCGTCTTCCGCTCGATCGAGGGCATCGGCGAGCCGCCCCCGGTCGAGCTCGCCGAAGCCGGCCCCGCCGACTAACCCTTCCGTCTCCACACCTTCGTCACAGACCTGGGCGAACCGGTGACGCTGAGCGGGCCCAGAGCCCGCTGAGTGTCACCGGTTCGTCGCGTCACCGGCGGGGTCCGGTGTCGGTACCGTTCGGGTCACCGTTGCCGCAGACAGGGGGGTCAGAACCGTCGTGCGCCGTTCCTTGGTGGCCCTGGCCGTCGCCGACGTGCTCGTGCTGGCGCTGGCCATCGGCGGCGCTCTGGTCGTCGACGGCGGCGGGGGGTCCTCGTCGGGCGAGGCCGGTACGGCGGCCGGGGCGAGCACCGGCAGCAGCGACGGGCCCCTCCCGCCGCTGCCGGGGCCACGGACGGTCACCGCGACCCAGGTGCAGGCCCGACCGTGGCCGGCGCGCGTCGCCCCCGCCGGCGTGTGGACGGCCAGCCTGGAAGGAGCCGGCACCCGGATCACCCTGAGCACCGTCGCCGGCGTCGTGCCCGGCGGCCTCGGCCTGGCCAGCCTCAAGCTGGCCTCCACCGACCCCCGGGGCACAGGCGGCGCGTCCCCGCCGGCGGACAACGTCGACCTCACCCTGCCCGACGGCAGCAAGTGGTACCCCGTCGACCCCTTCCGACTGGACGCCTCGGGCGACCTCCCGTTCAGCTCGGCCACGGCGGTCAGCGGCGCGGTCACCCTCGTCGTTCCCTCCTTGGCCGCGGTGCTGGCCAACGCGCCCGACCCGGTGACCGCGGTCGGGACCTTCGTGGCCGCCGACGGCCGCAGCGTCGACCGGCTGGCCCTGCCGCGGGCGACCAAGGTCGGGCGGGACTGTGCGCGGCCACCGTGCCAGGCCGGCAGTGACGTCCCCGCCGTCTCGCTGGCGGCCGCGCCGGGCACGGTGCTGAAGGCGACAACCGGCGCGGGCTCGGGTGAGGCGGCGGTGGCGGGTACGGCCCGGGCCCAGGCGCTCGGGCGGCGGTGGGACAGCCTGGTCGGCGCGGTGGAGGGCACCGACCTGGCCGCCCAGGCCACATGGGGCGGCCGGGTGTGGACCCTCACCGCCACCACCCGGGGCGCCCGCCAGCTGTGGGTGGACGCGTGGCCGGTGGCCGACACCGCCCTCACCGGCAGCTCCGCCATCAACAACGGGGTCCACAACTGCCTGCTCAACTGCGACCTGCGGGTGCGCTGGGCCAACACCGGGTGGGCCACCAGCCAGATCTACGAGGCCGAGGCCGAAGGGCCGACCGGGCACACGATCGGGTTCGACCTGAACAAGTCTCTCGGCCACGACGCCGGCCTGGGCGTCCGCCGGGGC
>DATASA010000201.1:0-4039 GCA_036269435.1 Acidimicrobiales bacterium
CAACGTCGGCTGGTGTGGCAGGTCGAGCCGGTACCAGTTGCCCGTCGGCAGATCCAGGTGGCCCTGGACGTCCATGGTGACCGTGCGCGACGACCGGGCCGGGACGGTCACCGTGGTCGAGTACGCCCGCCGGCCCAGCTCGGCGACACTCGTCATGCCGGACGGCGGCGCGATCATCGCCAGCGGGCTGTAGACCGACAGATAGGTGCGGTTGTCGCCGGCGGCGGCGTTGTCGAGGGTCACCGTCACCGTGCCGCGGACCGAAGCCGGCGCCGTCCCCGGGTCGATATGGACGTCGTAGCCGATGCTGCGGGCGAGCTCGGCGTCGACCTGGGTGGCGGTGAGGTTCTGGTCGACGACGAACACCGAGTCGCCGGCGACAGGGGCGACGTGCCCGGCCATGCCCGTGGCGCCGAAGACCTGCTCGTCGCCGGGCTGAGACCCGTACATGAGCAGATGACCGCCCCGGACGGCGGGGGCGAGCGCGGCGCTGAGCGAGGCGGGGCTTCCCAACGGGGCGGCCAGGACCGACTCGACCGTGCTGCGGTACAGGTTGGCGAGGAAGGTTCGCCGGTCGGCGTCTGCCGGGTACCGCACCGCGGCGTCGCGAAGCACGACGTCGGCGAGGTTGGCCGCGGTCAATGGCTCCGGCCAACCCTGCACGTGCACCGGACCGCTCACCCCGACCAGAGCGGCCAGGCCGGGGATGTCGACGGCGACGACGCCATCGACCGTGTCGCCCCCGGACTGCGGGTACAAGCCGGCGATCACCTGGCCCGTGACGGCGAAGTCCGGCGACACGTTGACGTTTTGCCACGTGTTCGTGGGGTCGAACTGCCCGTAGCGGTCGAGGAACCCGTCGGGGGCGACGCTCGCACGCGTGGCCGCCGACCCGGTCGCAGCGCGGTTCAAGTCATCGACGGTCCCGAATCGGGTCAGCCGCAGCTGGCCGCCGGCGGCCTCGATCTCCCCCCAGTAGCGAACGAGCCCGCCGCCGCCCCGTAGCTCGGCGTTGTCCTCCAGGGCCAGGAAGTAGTGCCGAGTGCCGGAACCACCGAGCAGCGCGGGAAGCGCCCGGGCCACCGTGGCCGCAGTCGACGCCTTGGTCGCGGCGGCAATGACGGTCGCACGGAAGTCCCGCACCGTCGCACCGAGGGACGGCCAGAGGTACGGCCGGTCGTATCCCGCCAGGTCGCTCACGGACCGGTTGAGGGCCGATGCCGCCTGGTCGAGGGCGGGATCCAGCCCGGCAGTGGCATCCACGACGTCCGGACCCCGGTTGAGGGCGATGGACCGGGCCGCGACAAGCGCCGACAGGTTCGACGCCGCCGCCGACACCTCGCGCCCGGCGGCCACGACGGCCCGAGTCGTGGCCAGGTTGGCCCGGAGCACCGGAACGAGCAGGCCCAGCGAGTTCAACCCGCCGCCCAGGCGGTCGTGCGCCTTGTCCAGGTCGGCGGTCGCGGCGTCGAACAGGGCGGCGGCCCGTGCCGGGTCCCCGGCGTCGAGGGCGGCGAGCCCGGCCCGGGCTTGGTTGGCGCCCGATATCCCCGGGTTCCGAGCCCGGACGAGGGCCAGCGCAGCCGGTGCGGCGAGGACCAGCACGCCAAGGACGCCCGCGGCGGCGACCAGCCGGAGGCGCGTCGGCAGGCCGATCACCGGCTCGACGTATACCTTCGCCGGCAGGGTCAGATTGGCGAGCGACGCCAGCACGACGGCGCTGGCCAGCGCCGCCACCGGCAGGGGTATCACGTCGCGCCCGGCGAGCACGGCGGCCAACCCGACCGCTCCCTCGCCCCCGACCAGGAGCCCGACGGCGCCGCCGGGCGACAGGCCCCGGGCCACCAGCCGGTGGGACAGGTGGTCCCGGCCGCCCAGTGACACCGACCGGCCCCGGCGCAGGCGGGCGAAGGTGACCGTGACGGTGTCCAGCACCGGCAGGGCCAGCAGCATCAGGGGGACGGCGAAACTGGCCGGCGGGGTGAGCGCCGGGCTGACGTCGATGGCGGCCACGGCCAGCACGAAGCCCAGGAACAGGCTGCCAGTGTCACCCATGAAAATCGACGCCGGCCGCTTGTTGTGGGCGAGGAAGCCGGCGCAGGCGCCCGCGAGGCCAGCGGCGATGGTCGCGGTGACCAGTTGCTCGCCCAGCACGGCGAGACAGAAGATGGCGATGGCGGCGGCTGCAGACACGCCGGCGGCCACCCCGTCCATGTTGTCGAGCAGGTTGACCGAGTTCGTCACGCCGACGATCCAGAGGACGGTGATGACCCCATCGATTGGGGCCACGTCCGTGGCGTGGATGCGGATCCCGGCGGCGAGGGCGACGGCGGCCACGCCCACCTCGATGGTGAAGCGGAACGTGGGCCCCACGGAGCGGTGGTCGTCGAGCAACCCCAGGCAGCCGATCAGCGAGCCGCCGAGGGTGATGACGCCGACCTGGGGCGTCAGCCGGTCCGTGAACAGGAGGCCGAGCAGGACCGCCACGATGAGGCCAATCCCGCCGAGGTACGGCGTGGGCTTCTTGTGGCTCTTGTGGGCGGCGGCGACGGGATGGTCGACGAACGCTGTCACCAGCGCCACCCGCCGCAGGAGCGGGGTGCCGGCCAGGGTCACGATCGCCGCGACGACGAACGCGTAGGCCCAGGACGGGCCCGCGGTCACGCCGTCCCGGCCACGCCCGCGGCGTGCTCCGCTGCCGCCTCCGCGAGGGTCTCGACGAGGATGTCGTCGAGCGTTCGGGTCGGCTCCCAGCCGGTGAGGGCACGGATCTTGTCGGTGGATGGGACGCGGCGCTGCATGTCCTCGAAGCCGGCGGGATAGGCCTCGTCGTACGGGACCAGCCGGATGGACGATCCGGTGCCGGCACGCTCGATGATCTTCTCGGCGAGGCCGAGGATGGTTATCTCCTCCTGCGAGCCGACGTTGAACGTGCCGCCCACGGCGCCGGGGTCGTCGAGCAGGCCCAGGAGGGCGCGCACGACGTCAGACACGTGACAGAAACAGCGGCTCTGGGTGCCGTCGCCATAGATGGTCAGCGGCTGGCCGGCCACGGCCTGCCGGGCCAGGCGGGGCACGACCATGCCGTAGGCCGGGCTCTGGCGGGGGCCGACCGTGTTGAACAGCCGGACGACAGTCGTCGGCAGGCCCCGCTCCCGGTGGTAGGCGTAGGCCAGGATCTCGTCGACGGCTTTCGCGGTGCTGTAGGCCCAGCGGGCGACACTGGGGGTGCCGAGCACCCGGTCGTCGTCCTCCTTGAGGGGCACCTCGGTGTTCTTGCCGTAGATCTCCGAGGTGCTCGCCAGCAGGATCGGGCGGCGGTGGCGGAACGCGGACTCGATGACGATCTCCGACCCGCGGATGTTCGTGGTGAACGATCGCAGAGGTTCCTCGACGATGAGCTTGACCCCGACTGCGGCGGCCAGGTGCACGACCACGTCGCACTTGTGCATCAGCTCGTCGACCGCGAGCTCGTCGAGCACCGACCCCTGCACGAAGCGCAGGTTCGGGTGGCTGCCCAGATGGTCGAGGTTCAGGAGCCGCCCCGTGGACAGGTTGTCGAAGGCGACGACCATCTCGCCGCGAGCCAACAGCGCCTCGACGAGATGGGATCCGATGAAGCCGGCGCCCCCGGTGACCAAGTAGCTCCGCCTCACGTCGAGCAATGCTAGGAGATCGGCGACCTGCTCATCGACGCGGGCAGGCGTTCGCCGGGTGCCGGTACGATCCTGGGGCGGTGGGACCTCCAGTGGGCGATGCTGTCGGACCGTGGAGCCCTGGCGAATGACCGCTCCTGCTCGGCTCGGGACAGGGCCGTGAGCGCTCCCGACCTCGGACCAGGCCCGATCGGGCCCCGCGCCCGCAACCTGCTCGGCACGACGGTGTCGATCTCGTCTTTCCGCGGCGTTTCGGTGCTCGCCGCCGCCATCGCCGCCATTCTGAGCGCCCGGGAGCTCGGGCCCAGCGGGCGCGGTGCCCTCGTGCTCCTCCTTACTCTCGCCCCGTTCACCGCCGTCGTCTGCGGCGTCGGCACCAACCT
>DATASA010000202.1:0-3152 GCA_036269435.1 Acidimicrobiales bacterium
GACCCCAGGGCCACCGTGGCCGGCCCGGCCGTCATCGGCGACTACTGCCGGGTGGAGGCGGGCGCCCAGATCCGCGAGTACTCCGTCCTGGGCACCAACGTGATGGTCCGCTCCGATGCCTTCATCGAGCGGTCGGTCGTGCACGACAACGCCTACCTGAGCCAGGCCGTGCGCCTGCGGGGCTCGGTGGTCGGCCGCTCCACCGACCTGCGGGCCTACGCCCGCTGCGAGGAGGGCGTCGTCCTCGGCGACAACTGCTTCGTGGGTGAACACGCGGTCGTCAACCCCGGCGTGAAGGTCTACCCGTTCAAGACGGTCGAGGCCGGGGCCATCATCAACTCCTCGATCGTCTGGGAGTCCCGCGGGGCCCGCAGCCTGTTCACCCGAAACGGGGTGACGGGCCTGGCCAACGTCGACGTCACCCCCGAGCTCGCCGTGCGGGTGGCCATGGCCTACGCCACGACCATGAAGAAGGGGTCGACGGTCACCACCTCGCGCGACTCCAGTCGGGCGGCGCGGGCCCTCAAGCGGGCGGTCATGGCCGGCCTGAACGCGGCCGGCGTGAACGTCGACGACCTGGAGATGGCGCCCGTACCCGTCACCCGGTTCCAGGTCCGTCGGGCCCAGGGCCAGGGCGGGATCACGGTGCGCCTGGCCCGGGGCGACCCCCAGTCGGTGACGCTGCGGTTCCTCGGGGCCGACGGGACCGACGTCGACGAGGTGGCCCAGCGCAAGATCGAGCGGTTCGTCTACCGCCAGGACTTCCGGCGGGCGTTCGCGGCCGACATCGGCGACATCAGCTATCCGGCCCGGGCCCTGGAGCACTACTCGGCGGCCATGCTGGCCAGCGTCGACGGAAGCCTCATCCCGAGCGCCGGCTTCCAGCTCGTGCTCGACTACGCCTTCGGGTCGGCGTCGCTGGTCATGCCCAACGTGCTGTCCAAGCTCGGCGCCGACGTGCTGTCGGTGAACCCGTACGCGTTCACGGCCGGGGCGGCCGTGTTCGAGCCGAAGGTCCATGCGGCCCGGGTGGCCGGGCTGGTCCGCTCCTCCGGCGCCAACCTGGGCGCGGTCATCGACCCCGACGGGGAGCGCCTGACCCTGATCGACGACGAGGGTCACGTCCTGTCCGACGACCAGGCCCTGCTCGTCATGGTCACCCTCGTCGCCTCCCAGCACGCGGGCACCGGCGACGGCGGCTCGGATACGCGGGCGAAGATCGCCCTGCCCGTGTCGGTGAGCGTGGAGGCCGAGCGCATCGCGGCCGGGGCGGGTGCGGAGATCTTCTGGACCAAGGTCTCGGCCAGCCACATCATGGACGTGGCCGAGTCGACCGAGGGGATCGTGCTGGCGGCCAGCCAGGACGGCGGGTTCATCTTCCCGGCTTTCCTGCCCGCCTACGACGCCACCGCCGCCCTTGTCCACCTCCTCGAGATGCTGGCCCGCTCGGGCCTGCGGCTCTCCAAGCTGGTCGCCGCCCTGCCCCGGCTGCACATGGCCCACGAGACCGTCGTCACGCCCTGGGAGCAGAAGGGCCACGTCATGCGCCGGGTCGTCGAGGCGGTGAAGGACCACGAGCTGGTGCTGGTCGACGGGGTCAAGGTCCTCCACGAGGACGGGTGGGCCCTCGTGTTGCCCGATCCGGACGAGCCGGTGACCCACGTCTGGGCCGAAGGCCCGGCCGACGCGGACGCCCGGAAGCGGGCCCAGGACTACGCCCGCCAGATCCGCCAGCTGCTCCGGTAGCCGGTCGCCGCCCCGGCGCCAGGTCAATTCGGGGCTCGGCGCCGACTAGCGTCTGGCGCCATGAACGACGTGCCGGGGGACCGCCGCTACAGCAAGGATCACGAGTGGGCCCTCGTCGACGCGGGGCGGGTCCGGATCGGCATCACCGACTACGCCCAGGACGCGCTGGGCGACGTGGTGTTCGTACAATTGCCCGACGTGGGGGCGTCGATCGACGCGGGCGGCGCGTGCGGCGAGGTGGAGTCGACCAAGTCGGTCTCCGACGTGTACGCGCCGGTGGCGGGCACCGTCGTCGAGGTCAACGCCGAGCTGGCCGAGGCGCCCCAGCGGCTCAACGAGGATCCGTACGGCGCGGGCTGGATCTGCGTGCTGGATCCGGCCGACCCTGCGTCCGTCGAGACGTTGCTGGATGCCGCCGCCTATGCGGCGCTCATCGCGTGAGGAGCGGGCTGCCGGCGTGAACGAGGTCTTCTGCACCAACTGCGGCCATGCCAACGCGGCCCCGGCCCGCTTCTGCTCGTCGTGCGGGACCGTCCTCGACTCGGGTTCGGGCGAGGAGACCACCATCACCTTCGCCCCCATCGACGCCACCGGGGAGGTGCTCGACGAGGAGCTGGCCCTCGCCCTCGGCGAGCTGCCGGAGTCGACCGCGATGGTCGTGGTCAAGCGTGGCCCCAACGCCGGGTCCAAGTTCGTCCTCGACACCGACGTGATTCGCGCCGGTCGCCACCCCGACTCGGACATCTTCCTCGACGACATCACCGTCTCCCGCCGCCACGCCGAGATCCGCCGGGCCGACGGTGGCTACACCGTCCGGGACGCAGGCTCGCTCAACGGCACCTACCTGAACCGCGAGCGCATCGACGAGGCGCCGCTGTCCAACGGCGACGAGCTGCAGATCGGCAAGTTCCGGCTGGTGTTCTTCGAGGGATCCGCTCCCGAGCTCCCGTTCAGCGGCGCGGGGGAGGATTGAGCGAAACGGTGGAGGACCGGGCGTACCTGTCGATCGGCGAGGTGCTCGCCCTGCTGAAAGAAGAGTTCCCTGACGTCACCATCTCGAAGATCCGCTTCTTGGAGAGCCAGGGCCTGCTCGACCCCGAGCGCACGCCGTCGGGGTATCGCAAGTTCTACGAGTCCGACGTCGAGCGACTGCGCTGGATCCTCCGCCAGCAGCGCGAGCACTTCCTGCCCCTCAAAGTGATCAAGGGCCGGCTCCGCGGTGGCGGTTCCGAAGGCGGCACCGACGCGGGGACGGCCGCCCTCGACACCGCGGCGGTGGCCACGCCCGATCGCCCCGCGGGAGGAAGCGGATCCGATGGGTCGTCGTCAGCCGTCGCGGCCGAGGAGGCCGCGCCGGCCGCCTCCTCGAGCCGACCGCCGCGCGCCGCGAGCCGCCCACTGCCCCC
>DATASA010000203.1:0-10278 GCA_036269435.1 Acidimicrobiales bacterium
GTGTCTTCGAGACGACGGTCACCATCGACGACGGGCCCGACATGCCCGAGAAGAACCTCCGCCTCTTCCGGCAGATGCAGGGGCGGCCCGACGGTCCCCTGTCCTGGTTCGGCGGCATGCTGTCCGAGGACGAGTTCCGCCAGGCGATGGTCGAGGAGAGGCGGCTGATTTACGAATTCAAGGTCCACCACTCCTACGGCATGGGCTGAGGCGGCGCCGGCCGCCCACGTTCGGAAAACAAGGGCGACGGCCGGGCCGCGGTCACGGGTATCGGCGGGTCAGTCGTCGAGTTTGAGGGCGGAGACGAAGGCTTCCTGCGGCACCTCGACCCGGCCGATCGACTTCATGCGCTTCTTGCCTTCCTTCTGCTTGTCCAGCAGCTTGTGCTTGCGGGTGATGTCGCCGCCGTAGCACTTGGCGATGACGTCCTTGCGGACCGCCTTCACCGTCGTGCGGGCGATGATCCGGCTGCCCAGGGCGGCCTGGATGGGCACGTCGTACTGCTGGCGGGGGATCAGCTCCTTGAGCTTCTCGGTCATCTTGCGCCCGTACTCGTCCGCCTTGGACCGGTGGAGGATGGCGCTGAACGCGTCGGCGGCCACGCCGTTGAGCAGGATGTCGACCTTGACCAGGTCGCTGCGCTCGTACCCCGACAGCTCGTAGTCGAGGCTGGCGTAGCCCTTGGTCCGGCTCTTCAGCTGGTCGAAGAAGTCGATCACCACCTCGGCCAGCGGGATCCGGTAGACGAGCTCGACCCGCTCGGGCGACAGGTACTCCATCTTCTGCAACTCGCCCCGACGGTTCTGGCACAGCTCCATGACCGTGCCCGTGTACGACGTCGGCAGCAGGAGGGTGGCGACGAAGATCGGTTCCTCGATGAAGTCGACCTGGTTGGGCGGCGGCATGTCCGACGGGTTGTCGACCTCGACCACCTTGCCGTTGGTCATCTGGGCCAGGTACTCGACGGACGGGGCGGTGGCGATGAGGGCCAGGTCGAACTCGCGCTCCAGGCGCTCGCGGACGATCTCCATGTGCAGCAGGCCGAGGAAGCCGCAACGGAACCCGAAGCCGAGGACACCCGAGCTCTCGGGCTGGTACGTGTACGACGAGTCGTTCAGCCGCAGCTTCTCCAGGGCATCCCGCAGCGCGGCGAAGTCGTCGCCCTCGACGGGGTAAAGGCCGCAGAACACCATGGGCTTGGGGTCCTGGTAGCCGACCAACGCCTCGGCCGCGGGCCGGGCCGCGGTGGTGACCGTCTCTCCGGAGCGGGCTTCGCCGACGTCCTTGACCCCGGCCACCAGGTACCCGACCTCACCGGGGCCGAGGTCGGCCAGGGGGACGGGGACGGGCGTGCGGGCGCCGATCTCGTCGGCGTCGTGGGTGGCGCCGGCCTGCATGAACCGCAGTCGGGAGCCGGACGTCATGGTCCCGTTCATCACCCGCACCGCGCTGACCACGCCCCGGTACTGGTCGTAGTACGAGTCGAAGATGAGGGCCTGGAGGGGCGCGTCGGCGTCGCCCTTCGGCGCGGGGATGCGCGCCACCGCGGCGTCGAGCAGCTCGGGGACGCCCATCCCGGTCTTGCCGCTGATGCGCAGGACGGTCGACGCGTCGATCCCGAGCACCTTCTCGATCTCCTCGGCCACCCGCTCCGGCTCGGCGAAGGCCAGGTCGAGCTTGTTGACCGCGGCCACGATCTCCAGGTCGTGCTCCATGGCCTGGTAGCAGGTGGCCAGCGTCTGGGCCTCGATGCCCTGGGTGGCGTCGACCAGCAGGATGGCCCCCTCGCAGGCGGCCAGCGACCGGGAGACCTCGTAGCCGAAGTCGACGTGGCCGGGCGTGTCGATCAGGTGGATGACGTGGTTCTTCCAGTTCAGCCGGACGTTCTGCGCCTTGATGGTGATGCCGCGCTCGCGCTCCAGGTCCATCGAGTCGAGGTACTGCGCCCGCATGTCCCGGGCGTCGACGGCGCCGGTCAGCTCGAGGATCCGGTCCGACAGCGTGGTCTTGCCGTGGTCGATGTGGCTGATGATGGAGAGGTTGCGGATGCGGGCCGGGTCGATCATGTCAGCGACCATTGTCTCAGCCGCGGGCGACGTCCCACCGCGCGAAGCTGAGGCCCGTGCGGGTACGGCGGATTTCGACGGTGGCGGTCGCGCTGGGCCTGGCCATGGCCGGCTGCGGTGGTTCCGGCCACACGACGGGGACGGCGGCGACCAAGGGCGGCGCGTTCAGCATCGGCCTCTGGGGTGACACGCCGTACACGCCGGCCGAGGCCATCGCCGTGCCCAAGCTGGTGGACCAGGTCAACTCGTCGGACGTCGACTTCACCGTGTTCATCGGCGACCTGCAGGGCGGCGACCGGTGCGTGAACCAGCTGTACACGACCGCGGCCGACACCTTCAACAGCTTCGCCAAGCCGATGGTGTACACCCCGGGCGACAACGAGTGGACCGACTGCCACGTCACCGCCGGCGACCCGATCGAGCGGCTCGCCTACATCCGCAGGACCATGTTCGCCACCAACCGCAGCTTCGGCCAGCAGACGCTCACCGTCGAGCAGCAGCCGCAGTACCCGGAGAACGCCCGGTGGGTGTCGCACGCCGTCCAGTTCGTCACGCTCGACGTGCCGGGCAGCAACGACAACCACATCGCCGACCCGGACGCCGACGAGCAGAACACGCCGCGCACCGCGGCCGACCGCCGCGCCGCCGAGGCCGAGTACCAGGCCCGCGACCAGGCCGATCGGGACTGGCTGCACCAGGCCTTCGGGGCCGCCACGGCCGCCAACGCGCCCGCCGTGGTCATCGCCATGCAGGCCGACCCCGCCTTCGACGTGGCGCCGGCCAGCCGGTCGGCCATGGGCGTGGACGGCTTCGACAAGCTGCTCGCCGCCTTCGTCTCCGAGGCCAAAGCGTTCGGGAAGCCGGTCGTGATCCTCCACGGCGACTCCCATCGCGAGCGCTTCGACCACCCGCTGGTCGATCCGGCCACCGGACAGCCCGTGCCCAACGTGACCCGGGTGGAGACGTTCGGGAGCCCGAACGTCGGCTGGGTCAAGGTGACGTTCGACCCCGCAGACCCCGTGTTCGTGTCGATCGTCCCCCACGCCGTCGCCGGCCCGGCCGCGAGCTGAGCCGAGCGCCTGTGCCGCCCCCGCTGCACCCCCAAGTCGAGGCGCTGGCCGTGCTCCTCGGCACCTGGACCGGAAGCGGGCACGGCGAGTACCCGACGATCGATCCGTTCGACTACGACGAGACCGTCACCTTCACCCACGCCGGCAAGCCGTTCGTCGCCTACGGACAGCGGACCACCGCGAGCGACGACGGGCGACCGCTCCACGCCGAGACCGGGTACTGGCGGGTCCCGGCACCGGGGCGGGTGGAGCTGGTGCTCGCCCACCCCACCGGGATCGTCGAGGTCGACGAAGGGACGATCGAGGGCTCGACGCTGCGACTGCGCTCCATCGTGGTGAGCCGCACCGGATCGGCCAAGGAGGTCACCGCCGTCGAGCGCGACGTGACCGTCGACGGGGAAGTCCTGCGCTACGCGGTGCGCATGGCCGCGGTCGGCCGGCCCCTCACCCACCACCTCGCCGCCACCCTCCGGCGCAGGGCCTGAGCGGGACGGCCCGCGACGCGCCGCCTACGCCGGGGTGGGGGGCGGGCGGTCGACGAGGATCAGGCTGCCGTCGCCGTCGTAGGCGACCGCCGCCGTCCCCGCGACGATCCGGTCCACGGTGGCCCCGATGAACTCGGCCCGCCATCCATGGGCAAGCTGGCTCTCGGGGACGCCGCGCAGGTAGGCCTCGATGTCGCTACGGGTCGCGGCCAGGGCCGGGTCGATCGAGAGGTCCCGCGACTGCTGCGCCACCCACGCCGCGACCAGCGACGCCAGCGGCTGGAGGTGCCCGGGGAGGTCCGTGTCCGGCGGCAGCCGCAGGTCGGCCTTGGACAGCTCCCGGCCCCGAGCCACCGCGGCCAGCAGCTCCCCGACGACGTCGGCCGACAGCCGGCGGGCGTCGAAGAGCCGCGACTTCGGCATGTCGTCCGGGCCACGCGGTGGCCGCTCGGCGAGCAGGAGGACGGTCTCGTCGGCGAGGACCCGGCGGGCGGGCTTGTCGGTCGCCATCGCGGTGCGCTCGCGCCAGGCGGCCAGCTCCTGGGCGACGCCCCGGGACGGGCCTCGGAGCTGGCGGAACCCCTTCAGCCGCCACCAGGCGGTGTCGACGTCGGTCGTGCGCACCCGGCGGCGCCGCTCGGACTCCTCGTAGGCCCACGCCAGGCGCCCGGCCGCGTCCAGCCGGCCCTCGATCACCGAGCGCAGCTCGAGCAGGTGGAGCACGTCGGCCGCCGCGTAGGTGATCTGCTCGGCGGTGAGGGGGCGCTTGAACCAGTCGCTCATCCGGGCGCCCTTCTCCAGCCGCACGCCCAGCAGCTCGCTCACCAGCTTGGCCAGCGACGGGGAGCTGTAGCCGAGGAACCCGGCGGCGATCTGCGTGTCGAGCATGCGCGACGGCAACGTCCCGGTCGCCCGCAGCAGCACCTGGAGGTCCTGCTCGCCGGCGTGGGCCACCATCAGCCCGGGCCCGTCCAGCACGGCGCGCAGCGGTGCGACGTCGACAGTGGTGGCGTCCACCACCGCCACCCGGTCGGGCGTGGCGAATTGCAGCACGGCCAGCCGCGGGTAGTACGAGCTCTCGCCCTGGAACTCGGCGTCGACCGCGTAGGCCTCGGCGGTGGCCAGATCTTCGAGGAGGTCGGCGAACGCGGCGTCGTCGGCGACCAGCACCGCCCCTGTCTACCGGGATCCGGCCCGGCGCGTACGGTCGCCACCGGCACGCGGGCGTTGTTTGGCACGCTGCGCCCGCGGAGATGACTTTTGCATGGATGGAAACTCGCTTCTCGTGTTCCTGCTGGTACTCGCCGTGTTCGGTCTCATCGTGGGCGCCATCGCCCGCCTGATCGTCCCGGGCCCGACGCCCATGGGCCTGCTCGGCACCATGGCCGCCGGCGTGGCCGGGGCCTTCCTGGGCGGGTTCGTCGGCAAGCTCCTGTTCGGCGCGGGCTACACGCCCGGCTGGATCATGTCGATCATCGGCGCCGTCGTCGTCGTCGCCCTCGTCGGCCGCCGGCACCGGGTGTACTACTAGCCCGACCCTCTCCGGACGGTCACGATCGACCCCTCGGCCGCACCGCCCGAGGAGGGCCGGGGCACCGCCGGGCACGACGCCGTGCCCGGCTTCGCCTCCTGAGCGCGTACGTCGGTCCTAGAGAAGGTTGGCGGCGAGGGTGGCCAGCGGGCTGCGCTCGCCCTGGGACAGCCGGATATGGCCGAACAAGGACCCGCCCCGGCCCCGGCCCAGCGCCGCGGTCAGGACCGACATGGCGTTGTTGTGGGCCGACAGGAACGGGGCGTCGATCTGGCTGGTGTCGCCGGTGAAGACGACCTTCGTCCCCTCGGCAGCCCGGGTGAGGACCGTCTTGGCCAGGCTCGGTTCCAGGTTCTGGGCCTCGTCGAGGAGGATCCAGGCCCCGTGCAGCGACCGGCCCCGCAGGTGGTTCACCGACTCCATGGTGAGCCGGCCCTCGGCGGTGATCTGGGTGATGATCTCGTCGGCCGCCCCCTTGCGCCGCCCCTCGCTCATGGCGACGACGGCGTCGTGGATGGCCCCCATCCACGGGTCCAGCTTCTCCTCCAGGGTGCCGGGCAGGTAGCCGACCTCCTGGCGACCGACGGCGACGAGGGGCCGGTAGATCGCCAGGCGCTCGTACCTGCGGGTCGCCGGGTGGTTCCAGACCTGTTCGAGGCCGGCGGCGATGGCCAGCAGGGTCTTGCCCGTGCCCGCCGGGCCGTCGAGGGCGACCACGCTGACCGCCGGGTCCAGGAGCAGGTCGAGGGCCAGGCGCTGCTCGATGTTGCGGGGCTTGAGGTCGAAGGCTTCCTGGTTCTGGCGAAGGAGCCACAGGTGCTCGCCCCGGCGCCGGGCCAGGGCCGACTGCTGGCCCGCCCGCAGCACGGCGAACTCGTTCTCGTAGAGCTGGTCCGGCGGCCCCACGTCGGCCACGTCCAGCTTGCGCTCCTCGAACAGCCGGTCGATCAGGCCGCCGTCGAGCCCGTCGAGCGTCTGCCACCCCGGCGTGTCGCCGTCGCGCCCGTAGGCGGGCACCGGCACGTACTCCTTGGCGGCCAGGCCGACGTGGGCCGCCTTGATGCGCAGGGCGGCGTCGTTCGACACCACCTCCACCGTCGTGCCCCGGTGCTGCAGGCCCAGGGCGGTGCCGATGATGCGGTTGTCGGGTGTGTCCGGATCCAGGTAGTGCTCGGCCAGCAGCGTGTGGTTGACGCCGTTGAGGACGATGGCCAGCGACCCGCCGTGGGGCAGGGTGAGGGGCTCCTCCAGCGACCCGCCGGCCGAGACCCGCAGCGCCTCGATCCGCCGCAATGCCTCGCGGGCGGTCTGGCCCACCCCGTCGGCGCGGGTCTTGAGCCCGTCGAGCTCCTCGATCACCGTGAGCGGCACCTTCAGCGCGCAGCCACTGAACTCGTGGATGGCGCCGGGATCGGCGACCAGCACGGACGTGTCCAGCACGACCGTCTTGGTCAGGGCCCCGAGGCCCGCGGCCGGCGGGTTGGTGACGGGCGAGGTCACGCCGGTCCCGGCGGTGTCATCGGCTCGGCTCGGAGCCGACGGGTGCGCCATGTGCGGACAACCTCGCCAGTCTGGCCGACCGGGATGGCGGACCTGGCGCGATGCGTGGGACGACTGACGTCGGGAGCGGGAACGGCATGCGACTCAGGGACACCAGTGTGCCGCTCCCCGGCCTCCCGCGCCGCCCGACCACCGCTCACAGCGTCGGGTCGTCACCCCGCTGGGGGAACGCGACCAGGTCCGAGAGCAGCGATGCCGCGGCCCGGGCCAGGTCGCTGCGCTCGACGTCCATGTCGACGCAGAGGTTGTTGCTTCCCGCCGCGGTCCGTGCCCACGGCGGGCGCAGCTCCAGCGCGAAGCAGGCCCGCACGTGCACCCGCAGGGGAGCACTCGTCCGCGACCGGGCGACGACGGTGAGGTTCGGCTCGGTGAACGTCATGGGCCTGGACGCAGGGTCGTGGGCGGCGGCGTGGACGAGCCAGGAGACGAGATGCTTCGCCTCCCACGTCGTCAGGCAGGGGTCGACCACCTGCCAACTGCCCTCCGGCGCCAGCACCCGCACCGACACGAGGAGCCAGTTCGAGTCCCACGGGTCGCGTTGCTCTTCCGGGAACTGGTAGCCCACGATGCCGAGCTCGAGCTCGTTGCCCTCCCGGCCCCGCAGCAGCATGGCGCCAGTCTGTCCCACCGCGCCGTGCTGCTACCGTGGTCACCCGCATGGCCAACATCAAGAGTCAGATCAAGCGCAACCGGACGAACGAGGGCAGGCGGCTGCGGAACAAGGCCGTCCGGTCCGAGATCAAGACACGGGTGAAGATCGCGGTCACCGCCTCGGCCCAGACGCCGGAGGAGGCCGCCGAGGCGCTGCGCATGGCCGTGAAGCGGATCGACAAGGCGGCGGCCAAGGGGATCATCCACAAGAACCAGGCTGCCAACCGCAAGTCGCGCCTCATGCGCCGGCTGGCCCGCCAGACCTCCGCGTAGCCCCGGCCGGCCGAGCGCCGGACCGACCCGGCCCGCCCGGGCGGGTCGACGTCGCCGCCCGGGCCAGAGCGCTCAGGCGGGCGACCAGCACCTCCAGCACCACATCGGCGGGCCAGTCCACCGAGCCCTTGAGGGCGAGGTCGGCCTCGGCCAGCAGGTGGATGGCCCGGGCCACCGGCGCGTGGCCGAGCCTGCGCACCTGCACGAGGGCCTTCTTGGCCGGGTAGGTCGACCCACCGGACATGCCCAGCAGCGCCGCGGCCTGCCCTTCGTCGGCGGCGTCGGCCCCGTCGAGGCGCAGCATGCGGGAGAAGTGGCTGTGCAGCGTGGCCAGGATCACGAGCGGGTGGCGACCGCCGGAGCCGGTGAGGCGGCGCAGCACGGCGAGGGCGACGGCGGCGTCGCCCCGGTCGATGGCGTCGGTCAGCTCCCACGGGGCCACCGACCCGGCCCCGCCGAGGAACGGCCCCACCTCCTCCGGGCCGACGCGGGCGCCCGGGCCGTACGCCGCGGCCAGCATCTCCAGCAGCGAGCCCAGGCGGTCGACGTCCTCACCCAGGTGCTCGCCGACCAGGGCCGCGGCGCGGCCGTCGAGCCGGACCGGGGCGGCCTTCAACCGGGCGGCCAGCCACGTCGACCGGCCCTTTCCGCCGGGCACGCCCGCGTCGACGACGTGGCCCGCCTTGCGCACCGCCTCGACGAGGGGCCGGGCCACCTGCCCGCCCCCGGCCACGAGCACCAGCGAGGTCGTCGGCATCGGGTCGCGCAGGTAGGCCACCAGCGGCTCGACGTCGTGGGTCGAGAAGCGCCCGACGTCGCGGGCCACGACGATGCGCCGGTCGCCGAAGAACGGCGGGGTTTGGGCCGCGTCGACCACCGCGCCGATCGTGTAGTCGTCGCCGGCCAGCTCCTCGGTCGTGAGCGACGGGTCGCCCTCGCCCACCAGCTCGGCGACGACCGCCCGCACTGCGTCGCTCAGCAGGACGGCCTGGTCACCTCGGACGAGGTAGGCGGGTAGGGCGGTCATGGCGAGGTGGCCTCCTGAATGGCGGCGAGGACGTCGCGCACCCGGCGGGCGGCGCCCACCTCGTCGGTACGGACGAGCCGGGCCCCGCCCAGCACGCCCGCCACCGTGGCGGCCAGCGGGCACGGCCGCCGGGTCACGTCGAGAAACCGGGCGCCGGCCAGGATCCGGTCCGGGGGCAGGCCGGCGTCGAGGGCCGTGCGGGTGTCTGCGTCGGGCACCACGACGGCCAGGCCCGCCGCGGCGCACCGCCGGTACAGGTCCGCGGCGGCGGGCCGGGGCAAGCGGACCAGGGCGACGCCGGCGGCGATCGCCCGGGCCAGCGACGCCTCGTCGGTGACGGCTGCGCAGACCGGGACCGAGGCGTCGGGGCCGGCGAGCTCCACCAGGTCGGCGCCGTCGCCGGCTGCGTCGGCGCCGGTCCCGAGCACCAGGGCGCGCGTGGTCAGGTCGTAGGAACGGGAGCCGAGGGTCAGGCGCATCCGGCCGCCGACGCTACCGGGACGAGGCGTCCGCCGGCCTCGGCGGGCTCCGGCCGACGGTCACCGTGAGCCTGGGCCCGTCGCCACCGAAGGTGACCAGCAAGCTGCCGGCGACGACGCTGCTGCCGGCGGGAGGCACGGCCACGGCGCCGGGCAGGCGGTTGCCGGCCGGGCCCAGGAGCAGCCGGGGCGGGAAGCGGCGAAGGAGTGCGTCGACGTTGGCCGCGGCGGCGACGCCCGGGCGGGTGACGACCAGGACGTCGACCCGTACGACGTCTGCGTTGTGCAGCGAGGACAGCAGCGCCGCCGCCGACGCCTTGAGGTCGTCGACGACCACGACGGTGGCACCGCCGTCACGCCACAGCCGGGCGCCGGTGACCAAGGTGCGCCCGTGCGCCGGTGACGGGCGCAGCACGGCGTACGCCGGCGCCAGCGCCACCGCGCAGGCCGCCGCGCCAGCCATCAGGACGCCCCGGCGCAGGCCACGGCGGTGGCAGGCCATCCCTCCGAGGAGGGCGACGACGAGGGCGGCCACGTGCCACATCCGCAGCTGCCCGAGGGGCAGGGCCGCCGACCAGTGGGCGACCGCGGCCACCCAGGCGATCATCAGCCCCGTCGGCAGGTGCAGCAGCCGGGCCAGCGGGGTGCCGGTCCACCCGGCGGCCACCCCGGCCGCCATCCCCCACATCATGATCGGGCCGGCCACGGGCACCGCGAGCAGGTTGGCCGGAAGGGCGGCGACCGGCAGCCCGCCGAACGTCGGGACCAGCACGGGCAGCACGCCGACTTGCGCGGCGAGGGTCACGCCGAGGGCGGTGGCCAGCGGACGGGGCCCGGGAAGCCGGGCCGCGATTGGCGCCGCCAGCACGGCGATCCCGGCGCAGGCCCCGACGGACAGCAGGAACCCGACGGATCGGACGAGGAAGGGGTCGACGAGGAGCAGCCCGGTCACGGCCAGGCTGAGGATGCGCAGGGTCGACGCCGGGCGGCCCAGCGCGGCGGCCAGCAGCGTCAGGGCGGCCATGGCCTCGGCCCGCAGCACCGACGGCTCCCACCGGGTGAGGATCCCGAACAGGACGAGCACGGCCAGGCCGCCGACCAGCCGGCCGGGCATGCGGAACCGGGAGAGCACGGGC
>DATASA010000204.1:0-4602 GCA_036269435.1 Acidimicrobiales bacterium
GGTTTCCGGCAGCTGGGGTCGGAGGTTGCAGACGTAGACCTTGCGCCCGGGGGTCGAGGCGAGCGCGTCGCGCACGTCGCCCACCACGACGACGGCCAGGACGCTGGTGAACAGCGACCCCGGTCCGATGACGACCTGGACGGCCCGGGCCAGCGCATCGAGGGCCGCGGCGGGCGACTGGGCGTCGGCCGGGACCAGCGACACGCCGGCGATCCCCTCCGAGCTGCCGACGGCTACCTGCCCGGTGATGGAGTCGCCCCCGTCGCCACCCTCGCCCCGGATGACCGCCTTCAGCACGACCGGCTCGGTCGTGGCGGGCACCACCCGGCCGACGGCGCCGAGCAGCCGGCCCGCCTCGGCCAGCGCCTGCTCGAAGTCACCCGTCGACGCGGCCAGGCCGGCCAGGACCAGGTTGCCGAAGGCGTGACCCTGGAGCTCGCCCGCGTCGAAGCGGTGCTCGAACGCCGACGTCCACAGCGAATCCGGGTCGGCCAGGGCGACCAGGCACTTGCGCAGGTCGCCGGGCGGCGGGATGCCGAACGCGGCTCGCAGCCGGCCGCTCGATCCGCCGTCGTCGGCCACGGAGACGATGGCGCACAGGTCGTCGGCGTAGCGGCGGGCCGCGGCCAGGGTGGCGGCCAGGCCGTGGCCACCGCCCAGGGCGACGACGCGGGTCACGTCACTTGCCGAGGTCGCGGTGCTTCACCATCGGGAAGAAGCCCCGCTGGCGCAGCAGCGCGCCGAGCTCCTCGGCCATGTAGACCGAGCGGTGGGTGCCGCCGGTGCAGCCGACCCCGATGGACAGGTAGGACTTGCCCTCTTTGACGAACGCCGGGAGCAGCAGCTCGAGCAGGCTGTCCAGGCGCCGCAGGAACTCGGCCGTCTCCGGCTGCGACGCCACGTACTCGCGGACCGGCTCGTCGAGGCCGGTCAGCGGGCGGAGGTGGTCGACCCAGTGGGGGTTGGGGAGGAACCGGCAGTCGAACACGAGGTCGACGTCCAGCGGAAGGCCGTGCTTGTAGCCGAAGGAGACCACGCTGGTCTGCAGCGGCGTCTCGGCGTCCCGGGCGAACAGGCCGAGCAGGCGGTCGCGCAGCTGGTGGACGTTGAGGTCGCTCGTGTCGACGACGACGTCGGCCTCCGACTTCACCGCCTCCAGCAGCGTGCGCTCCCGCTCGATGGCCTCCGAGACCCGGTCGGATCCGGACATCGGGTGGCGCCGGCGGGTGTTCTCGTACCGGCGGACGAGGACCTCGTCGGACGCTTCCAGGAAGAGGATCCGCACCCGGGCCGAGCTCTTGCGGAGCTGGTCGAGGGCGGTCGACAGCTCGTCGAGGTAGTGCTCGGTCCGCACGACCAGGGCGACCCGCTCGGTCTCCGACCCCGGCTTCTGGACCAGCTCGACCACGGTCGAGATCAGCGCCGGCGGCAGGTTGTCGATGACGAACCAGCCGAGATCCTCGAACGTGTCCCCCGCCGTCGACCCGCCGGCGCCCGACACCCCGGTGATGACGAGGAACTCGGTCATCGTGCGCTGGCTCCGTCCGCGTGGATCGAGCGGGGGGAGCGCACGATCCCAGGATACGTCAGCCGGCCTTTTCCGCCCGTAGGAAAAGCAGGCGGGGGATGGTCACCGCCGCGGTGTACTCGTCGGCCCGGGCCAGGAAACCCGGCGGCGGCGGGGGCTCCTCCATCCGGGTGATGTGCAGGCCGGCCGCGGCCATGGCGTTGACGTAGCGGGAGAGCGGTCGGTGCACGAACGGCAGGAAGACGTCCTTGTCGACCTCCTCCAGCGAGATGTCCTCGACCAGGTAGGGCCCGATCCGCCAGTACTGCTCTTCCAGGATGTGGTCGTCGATCCAGCCCGACCCCGGGACCTGCAGCAGCGGATGGTTGAGGAAGAAGAGAAACCGGCCGCCCGGCCGCAGGATCCGACCGACCTCGGCGACGGCCTGGTCCATGCCCTCGATGTGCTCGAAGACGAGGCAGGCCAGGACCGCGTCGAAGGCCGCCGTCGGGAACGGCAGGGCGACGGCCTCGGCCCGGAGGTACGTCGGGCCGCCGGCCCGCCGGCGGGCCTCGCCGAGCTGTCCCCACGAGGGGTCGACGCCGACCACTCGGCTCGCCCCGCCGGCTGCGGCGACCCGGGCCAGCTGGCCCTCGCCGGTGCCGACGTCGAGCACGCTGGTCGCCCCGTCCAGGTGGGCGGCGGCCATCGGGACGATCTGTTCGACGTACTCGGCGTCGGCCCCATCGGTGAACGCGGCCTGCCACCAGCCGGCGTGGGCCTCCCAGAGATCCCGGTTCTCGCCCACCGCGGGCGATTCGGTGTCGTCGGGGACCGCGAATCGCCCGCTCTCGTCGGTCATGGCCGCCCCGCCGGCGCGTGCAACGTGTCGTGGACGGCGCCGGCGACCGCGTCCGGCAGCCACGGCAGGGCGGTCAGCGTCTCCCGCGAGGCCGCCTTGACCGCGGCCACGCCGCCCAGCTCCTTGACCAGGCGCCTCTTGCGGGTCGGGCCCAGCCCCGGGATGCCGTCCAGGCTGCTGACCGTCATCCGCTTGCCCCGGAGCTGGCGGTGGTAGCCGATGGCGAACCGGTGGGCCTCGTCCCGGAGTCGCTGCAGCAGGTACAGCGCCTCCGACTGGCGGGGGATCCGGACGGGGTCGGCCTGACCGGGGACGAAGACCTCCTCGAACCGCTTGGCCAGCGACGCCACCGATATCTCCTCCGCCAGGCCGAGCCGCTCGACCACGTCGATGGCGACGCCGAGCTGTCCCTTCCCTCCGTCGACGACGAGCAGGTTGGGCGGATAGGCGAACTTGCGCGGTCGCTCGCCGACCGGGCGGTCCCGCTCCGCGAGCAGGGCGGTCAGCCGACGGGTCAGGACCTCCTCCATGGCCGCGAAGTCGTCGTTACCCGGGACGTCGCGGATCTTGAAGCGGCGGTACTCGCTCTTCTTGGCCAGCCCGTCCTCCATCACCACCATCGAGCCGACATAGTCGCTCCCCTGGATGTGGCTCATGTCGTAGCACTCGATCCGCAGCGGGGGGTCGGGCAGGCCCAGCGCGTCCTGGAGGGCGTTGAGGGCCCGGGCCCGGGCGTTGTGGTCCGAGGCCCGCTTCAGCCGGTGGCGGACGAACTCCTCCTTGGCGTTCTGGGTCACCATCGCCTGCAGCGCCCGCTTGTCGCCCCGCTGCGGGACGCGGATGGTGACGTGCGAGCCCCGGGCCTCCGACAGCCAGTCGACGTACACCTCGGGGTCGTCGGGCATGGCCGGGACGAGGACCTCCTTCGGCACGCTCGAGGCGTCGGACTCGGCGTACAGGCCTTCGAGCACCGTGCCCACGAGCCGGTCGTCGGCGACGTCCTCCACCTTGTCGACGACGAACCCCTTGCGGCCCATGACCCGGCCCTTGCGGACGTAGAAGACCTGGACCGCGGCTTCGAGG
This sequence comes from Acidimicrobiales bacterium, assembly GCA_036269435.1. Classification (GTDB taxonomy): domain Bacteria; phylum Actinomycetota; class Acidimicrobiia; order Acidimicrobiales; family AC-14; genus CADCTB01. The sequence goes on from DATASA010000204.1 coordinate 3,453, forward strand.
TCGTCGCCGTGGATCCCGATGACGTCGAGATCCTCGGGTCGCTCGGTCACGACGGCCTGCTTCTCGATGGCCTTGCGGACGCTCGTCAGCCGGTCCCGGAGGCGGGCGGCCCGCTCGAACTCGAGCTCGCCGGACGCCTCCTTCATCTGCTGTTCCAGGCGGCGGACGACGGGCTGGGTGTCACCGCACAGGAAGTCGATCAGGTCGGCGACCAGGCGGTCGTAGTCGGCCTTCTCGACCTCCTTCACGCACGGCCCGGTGCACTTCTCGATGTGGAACAGCAGGCACGGCCGGCCCAGGCGCTCGTGGTGGGCGAACTTGTTGTCGCTGCAGGTCCGGATGTGGAAGGTGCGCAGGAGCAGGTCGAGGGTCTCGCGGATGGCGTAGGCGTGGCCGTAGGGCCCGAAGTAGGTCGTCCCCTTGCGACGCTTTCCCCGCATGACCATCGCCCGCGGCCACTCGTCGCCGGTGGTGATGGCCAGGAACGGGTAGCTCTTGTCGTCGCGGAGGCGGATGTTGAAGCGGGGCCGGTGCTGCTTGATCAGGCTGTACTCGAGCATGAGGGCTTCGACGTCGTTGCGGACCTGGATCCACTCGACCGACTCGGCCGCGGCCACCATCTGCGCCGTCCGGGGCGCCATGGTCGACGGCGACCCGAAGTAGTTCGACAACCGCTGGCGCAGCGACCGGGCCTTGCCCACGTAGATGACCCGCCCCTCGGCGTCCTTGAACTGGTAGGACCCGGGCGCGTCGGGGATCGTGCCGGCCGGAGGGCGCTTCACCACGTCTACATGATAGTGATAGCGGATTTGCTATCGTTTCCGGGTGAGTTCGCCGGTATGGGTCAACCAGGCGCGTCGAGCGGCCGGACTGTCACAGCGGGAGCTGGCCCGCAGATCCGGCGTGGCGCAGTCGGCCGTCGCCCGGATCGAGCGGGGCCAGCAGATTCCCAGAGCCGACACCCTCGAGCGGCTCTTGACGGCGTGCGGGTTCGAGCTCCGCCTCGGCCCTGTCCTGGGCGCGCTGCGGGGAAGCATCGACGAGGCAGACCGGCCGTCCACGTCGTAAGATGGAGGTCACGCCGGCCTGGTTTCCGGCGACAGAACAGCTCCGAGGCCGACAACCCCGCGTGAGGCGACCAGGCTGTCTC
>DATASA010000205.1:0-16945 GCA_036269435.1 Acidimicrobiales bacterium
TGGCCGGTGGCCGACACCGCCCTCACCGGCAGCTCGGCCATCAACAACGGCGCCCACAACTGCCTGCTCAACTGCGACCTCCGCGTCCGCTGGACCAACAGCGGTTGGGCCACCAGCCAGATCTACGAAGCCGAGGCCGAAGGGCCGGCCGGGCACACGATCGGGTTCGACCTGAACAAGTCCCTCGGCCACGACGCCGGCCTGGGCGTCCGCCGGGGCGACCGCAAGATCAACCTCGGTGGCGGCGGCGACGTCGACTCGAACCAACCGCCCGGGCAGAAGGTCGACCGTGGGGTGTCGTACACGCCCGGGACCGACGTGACCCTCATCCTGCGGGGCAACTTCCCCGACGTCCGCATCCACCTGGCCATTCCGGCCACCTGAACCGCCACTACCGTCGTCGGGTGCCCCGCCGGTTGTTGTTCCTCGTCGCGCTCGTGGCCTGGGTGGCGACGGGGTGCCAGGTGAAGCTGGTGGCCGACGTCGACGTGGCCCGCAACGGATCCGGTCGCATCTCGGCCGGCGTCGGCCTGGACGCCGACGCCCTCAAGCAGGTGGGCGACGTGGCCACCGCCTTCCGGGTCGACGACCTCCGCCAGGCCGGATGGGACGTCCAGGGCCCCCGCAAGGAGGGCGACGGGCTCACCTGGGTGCGGGCGTCCAAGGGGTTCGCCGACCCGGCCCAGGCCGCGGCCACCATGGCCGAGCTGAGCGGCACCGACGGCCCCTTCCGGGACTTCCGCCTCGTGCGCACCCGTTCCCTCCTCCGCAGCCGGACCACCTTCACCGGCGTCCTCGACCTGTCCCACGGCCTCTCCGGCCTGTCGGACCCGGACCTCACCGCCCGCCTGGGCGACGTCGATCTCGGCCTGGGCCTCGACGGCCTCCAGCAGCGGTTCGGACCCGACCTGGCGAAATCGGTGCAGGTCGAGGTGGTCGCCGGTCTTCCGGGCAAGGTCACCACCAACGCACCCCACCGCGACGGAGGTCGCGACGTCTGGGCGCCGCCCATGGGCCAGACCGTCCAGATGCGGGCGACCAGCTCCGCGTTCAGGATCGACCCCCGCCTTCCGGCGGCCGGCGCGGGCGCCATCGTGCTGCTCGCCGCCGCCGCCGCAGTCGTCGCCCGCCGGCGCCGGCGGCCCGTTCGGCGATAGCCACCCCGGCGCGCCGCCCGGCTGCGGCCCTACACTCCCCGCCATGCATTTCCGCCGCTTCGGGTTGTTCGTGTCCGTGACCGCCGCGTTGGCCCTCGCTCCGGCGACCGCGGCGCTGGCCGCCCCCCGGGCGGCGGCAGGGACCGGTTACGACGTCTCCTACCCGCAGTGCGCCGACTCGCTCCCGTCCCGACCGGCCTTCGCCATCGTCGGCGTGAGCGACGGCCGCCCGTACGGCGACAACCCATGCGTGGCATCGCAGTACGGCTGGGCCCTGACGTCGCGCAAGTCGCCGGGGTTCTACATGAACACGGCGAACCCGGGCGTGGCCAGCACCCGCCTGGACTGGTACGGCCAGAGCGGGCCGCTCCCGTGCAGCCCCGACGACGAGGCGGCCTGCGCGTACGACTACGGCGCCAACGCGGCCCAGCGGGCGTTCGACTACGCCCAGTCCCAGACCGGCGCGGCCGCCGCCGGTGACTGGTGGCTGGACGTCGAGACGAGCAACTCGTGGTCCGGCGACTACAGCCTCAACCTGGCCGACCTCCAAGGTTCGATCGACGTCCTGGCCGGCCAGGGCGTCACCGTGGGCGTGTACTCCACCGCCTACCAGTGGGGCCAGATCACCGGCGGCGCCAGGCTGGCCATGCCGAGCTGGGTGGCCGGGGCCCAGAACGCCCAGCGGGCCTCCGCCATGTGCGCGAGCTCGTTCACCGGCGGCAAGGTCGTGCTGGTCCAGTACCCGTCGGGGGGCCTGGACGCCGACTACGCCTGCTAGCGGTCTGCAGCGGGTCACCCTCGCTGTCGCAGGCGCTCGGTAGGGTCGGCGGTCATGGCCAGGACGCGGTCGACCTACCGGTGCGGGGAGTGCGGTGCCGAAGGGCCGCAGTGGACCGGACGGTGCGGGAGCTGCGGCGCCTGGAACACCATCCTCGAGGAACGGGCCCGGGAGAGCACCACCGCGCCGCGGCCGACGACGAGCCGCGCCCTGCCCATCGCGCAGGTCGAGGGCGAGGGCTGGGAGCCCCGGCCGGTCGGCCTCGGGGAGCTGGACCGGGTCCTCGGCGGGGGCCTGGTGGCCGGCTCGGTCACGTTGCTGGGCGGCGAACCGGGGATCGGCAAGTCCACGCTGCTCCTCCAGGCCCTCGCCGCCCTGGCGGCCGGCGGCGCCAGGTGCCTGCTGGCCTGCGCCGAGGAGTCGGCCCAGCAGGTCCGGCTGCGGGCCGCCCGCCTCGGTGCGCTCGAGCCGGACCTGTTCCTGGTGGCGGAGACGGAGCTCCCGTCCATCCTCGCCCACGCCGCCGCACTGCGCCCGGACGTGCTCGTCGTCGACTCCATCCAGACCGTGCAGGACCCGGAGTTGGCGTCGGCGCCCGGCTCGGTGGCCCAGGTCCGCGAGTGCGCGGCGCGGCTGGTCCGGGCGGCCAAGGAGGCGGGCATGGCCACGATCCTGGTCGGGCACGTGACCAAGGACGGCGCCCTGGCGGGCCCGCGCGTCCTCGAGCACGTCGTCGACACGGTCCTTTCGTTCGAGGGCGAGCGCCATCACGCCCTGCGCCTGCTGCGGGCGGTCAAGCACCGGTTCGGCTCCACCAACGAGCTCGGCCTGTTCGAGATGACCGACGACGGCCTGGTCGGCGTGCCCGACCCCGGCCGGCTGTTCTTGTCGGACCGCCAGGCGTCGGCGCCGGGGTCGGTGGTCGTGCCCACGCTGGAGGGGCACCGGCCGCTGCTGGTCGAGCTCCAGGCGCTGGTGGCCAAGTCGCCCCTGACGATGCCGAGGCGGTCGGCCCAGGGCCTGGACGCAGGACGGCTGTCCATGATCACCGCGGTGCTGGAAGAGCGGGTCGGGGTGTCGCTCGTGGGAGCCGACGTCTACGCCCTGGCCGTCGGCGGGGTGCAGGTGGTCGAGCCCGGCGCCGATCTGGCCGTCGCCCTGGCCCTCGTGTCGTCGTTCACCGGCGCCGCGCTTCCCGCCGACCTGGTCGCGTGCGGCGAAGTCGGGCTGTGCGGGGAGCTGCGGCAGGTGAGCCAGACGGGCCGCCGCCTGGCCGAGGCGGCCCGGCTGGGGTTCCGGCGGGCCGTCGTGCCGGCGTCGGCACCCGAGCCGCCTCCCGGTCTGGAGGTTCTGCGGGCCTCGACGCTGGTGGAAGCCATCGCCTGCGCCGGCCTGCGCCTGGGCCCGAGCGGCCCCGGGAGCGGGAGAGAGGGCCCGAGCGGCCCGGGGAGCGGGAAAGAACGCCCGAGCGGCCCCGGGAGCGGGAAAGAACGCCCGAGCGGCCCGGGGAGCGGGAAGGGGAACGGGAAGGGGGGGCCGGAGCCGGTAGGATTTCCCCGTGCCGTTCCGGCGTGATCTCGGGCTCACCGACGCGCTGACCATGGTCGCCCCCGGACAGCCGCTCCGTGAGGGCCTGGACCGGATCCTGCAGGCCGACATGGGCGGGCTGATCGTGGTGGGCGACGGGCCGGAAGTGCTGGCCATCTGCTCGGGCGGCTTCCTGCTCGACGCCGAGTTCAGCCCGCAGCGCCTGTCCGAGCTGGCCAAGATGGACGGCGCCATCATCCTGGCTCCCGACGCCAGCCGGATCGCCCGGGCCAACGTGCACCTCGTGCCCAACCCGAACGTGCCGACGTCGGAGACGGGCACCCGTCACCGCACGGCCGAGCGGGTCGCCCGTTCGATCGACGTCCCGGTCATCTCGGTGTCCGAGGACCTGTCGATCATCGCCGTCTACTACGGCCCGGTGAAGCACCCGCTGGAGCTGACGGCCAGGCTGCTGAACCGGGCCAACCAGGCCCTCCAGACGCTGGAGCGCTACAAGAACCGGCTGGACGCGGTCGCCGGCACGCTCACCGCGCTGGAGATCGAGAATCTGGTCACCGTGCGCGACGTCGTCACCGTCTTGCAGCGTACGGAGATGGTGCGGCGCATCGCCGAAGAGGTCCACGGCTACATCATCGAAGCGGGCACCGACGGGCGGCTGGTGCGCCTCCAACTGGAGGAGCTGATGGGCGGCGTCGAGGACGACCGTCGCCTCATCCTCACCGACTACTCCCGGACCGGCGACACGTGGAACGCGGGCGAGGCCATGGAAGCGCTGGCCCAGCTGACGACCGAGGAGATCCTGGATCTACGGGCCGTCACCGCCGTGCTCCACCTGCCCAGCAGCGGGGCGGAGCTGGACTTCGCCCTGCAACCCAAGGGTTACCGGCTGCTCCACCGCATCCCCCGCATGCGCGAGGCGGTGATCGAGGCGATCATCGCCCGCTTCGGCACGCTCGACAAGATCCTCGACGCCGACGTCAAGGACCTCGACGACGTGGAGGGCGTCGGCGCGTCGCGGGCCCGGGCCATCAAGGAGAACCTGTCGCGCATCGCCGAGGGCACCGGCTTCGACCGCTTCTGACGAGGGCGGGTCCACGTGCGCTGTTGGCGAAACTTGCCTGGACCTGGCACTCTGGAGATGTTCCTCCGTCCTCTAATCCGGGAGTTGTATGGCCTTCGACGTAGGTGACAAGGTCGTCTACCCCCATCACGGTGCAGCGGTCATCGAACGGCGGGAGCGGCGGGACGCCTTCGGTGCGGACCGCGAATACCTCGTCCTGCGTCTGGCCTACGGCGACCTGACCCTCATGGTGCCGGCCGACAACACCGACGAGGTGGGGCTGCGCGAGGTCATCAACGACGAGGAGGTCGAGGAAGTGTTCGCCGTCCTTCGCAAGAAGGAGGCGCGCATGCCGACCAACTGGTCCCGGCGCTTCAAGAACCACGTGGAGAAGCTCAAGTCGGGCGACATCTACCAGGTGGCCGAGGTCGTGCGGAACCTCTCCATCCGGGAGAAGGACAAGGGCCTGTCGGCCGGCGAGAAGCGCATGCTCACCAAGGCCCGCCAGATCCTGGTGTCCGAGCTGACCTTCGCCCTCAGCGTGAGCGAGGAAGAGGCCGAGAAGAAGCTCGACGAGGCGCTTCCGTAGCCCTCCTCGGGGCATAGCTTCCGCGTGACCGTCTGGGCCATCGTGGTGGCCGCGGGCAGCGGCTCCCGTTTCGGGGGCGCCAAGCAGTTCATGGAACTGGAGGGCAGACGCGTGGTCGACTGGGCCGTGGCCGCCTGTCGCGCCGTGGCCGACGGCGGCGTCGTGCTCGTGGTGCCCGGCGCGCACGTGGGTGACGGGACGTTCGCCACCGACGTCGTGGTGGCCGGCGGCGCCACCCGCTCGGCGTCGGTGCGGGCCGGCCTCGACGCCGTCCCGCAGGACGCCGACGTGATCGTGGTCCACGACGGTGCCCGCCCCTTCGCGTCGCCGGCGCTGTTCGACGCGGTCGTCGCCGCCGTCCGCGACGGCGCCGACGGGGCCGTGCCGGGACTGGCCCTCGCCGACACGGTGAAGCGGGTGGCCGGCGGGAGGGTCGTGGAGACGCTCGACCGGGGCGAGCTGGTGGCCGTCCAGACACCACAGGCCTTTGCCGCCGGCGCCCTGCGGAGGGCCCACGCCGCCGCGGCCGACGCCACCGACGACGCCGCCCTGGTGGAGGCGGCCGGCGGCCGTGTGGTGGTCGTCGGCGGCGACCCGGCCAACACCAAGATCACCGTGCGGAGCGACCTTGCCTGAGGTGCGGGCCGGCGCGGTGCGGGTCGGGATGGGGTTCGACGTCCACCCCTTCGCCGACGACCCGTCGCGCCCGTTGGTCCTGGGCGGCGTCCACCTGCCCGGCGAGCGGGGCCTGGCCGGGCACAGCGACGCCGATGTCGTCGCCCACGCCGTGGCCGACGCCCTACTGGGCGCGTGCGGCCTGGGCGACCTGGGCCGCCACTTCCCGGACACCGACGCGGCCTGGGCCGGCGCCGACAGCCTGGCCATCCTGGCCAGGGTCGTCGGCATGGTCGGCGACGCGGGCTGGTCGGCGGGCAACGTCGACTGCACGGTGCTGCTGGAGGCGCCCCGCCTCGCCCCGCACCGGGAGGAGATGCAGCGGCTGCTCGGCGGTGTGGTCGGCGCCGACGTCAGTGTGAAGGCCACCCGGGCCGAGGGCCTGGGCGCGCTCGGGCGTGGAGAGGGGGTGGCCTGTTGGGCCGTCAGCCTGGTCGAGCGCCGGTAGGCCGCGGCGGCGGCCCGGGGCGCGCCGGGGGCCCGGGGCGCGCCGGGGGCCGCGCCGCCACTCCGCCCGCCCGCCCGCCCGCGCCGGCCCGCCCGCAGACGGCCAAGCACGCCCTGGGAGGCGAGCAGGTCGAGGGGCGCCAGGCGGTGGCCGAGCTGCTGGCGGCGGGCCGTCGCCCGGTGACCGACGTCTGGCTGTCGGCCGACCTGGACCCGGCCCCCATCCTCGACCGCATCGAGCGCCTGGCCGGCGACGCCGGGGTCCCGGTGCGCCGGGTGAACCGGGTGCGGCTCGAGTCCGCCGCGGCCACCGAGTCGCCCCAGGGCGTGCTGGCCCACGCCCGCCCGCTGCCCGAGGAGGCGCTCGAGGACCTGTGCCGCCGCCGGCCGGGCGGGCCGCAGCCGTTCCTGCTCGCGGTCGACGGCGTGAGCGACCCCCGCAACCTCGGCGCCCTGCTGCGCAGCGCCGAGGCCGCCGGCGTCACCGGAGCCGTGCTGCCCCGCCACCGTGCCGTGCACGTCACCCCGACCGTCGCCAAGGCGGCTGCGGGCGCCATCGAGCGGGTGCCGATGACCGTGGTCGCCGGCATGCCCGCCGCCCTGGCCCGGGCCAAGGAGCTCGGCTGCTGGGTCGTGGGCCTGGCCGGCGACGGGGAGGCGTCGCTGTTCGACGAGCTCGCCGTCGCCGACCAGCCGCTGGTCGTGGTGCTGGGCGCCGAGGGCGGCGGCATCTCCCGCCTCACCCGGGCCCGCTGCGACCTGGTGCTGCGCATCCCCATGCGGGGGCACCTACGCTCGCTGAACGTCAGCGCCGCCGGCGCGCTCGCGCTCTTCGAGGTCAGCCGGCGACGATAAGAGAGCATTGACACGGGCCCGGGTCGTGAGTAGAAAGTGGCAGCTCGCTCTAGTCACTTCTCATCTACTGACGCCTTTTCGTCGCTGTCGCGGTAGCCAGGAGCCCGATGTCCCAGACCAGCACCGCCTCATCCGACCTTGCGGACGAGGTACTGGTGGGCCTCTTCCACGAGGGTGACGCCGAGGCGTTCGACCTCCTCATGGAGCGCTACCGGCGCTTCGCCCGGGCCAAGGCCCGGGGGTACTTCCTGGCGGGCGGTGACAACGAGGACATCGAGCAGGAAGGCCTGATCGGCCTGTTCAAGGCCATCCGGGACTTCCGCCAGGGCCAGTCGTCGTTCCGGGCCTTCGCCGAGCTGTGCATCACCCGCCAGATTCACACGGCCATCAAGACCGCGTGCCGGCAGAAGCACCAGCCCCTGAACCGCTACGTCTCGCTGTGGGGGCTGCGCCTGATCGACGACCCGTCGGAGCGCCTGGTGGAGGAGCTGTTCGACCAGCGGGCCCCCGACCCGGCCGACGAGGTGGTGTCCCTGGAGGGACACGCCGACATGCGGGCGTCGCTGGTCGCCATGCTCTCGGAGCTGGAGGTGGAGGTCCTCTGCCTGCACCTGGACGGCTGCTCGTACTCCGAGATCGGCGCCCGGCTCGGCCGGCACGTCAAGGCGGTCGACAACGCCCTGCAGCGGATCAAGCGCAAGCTGGAGGCCCACCTGGCCGCCTCCTCCGCGGCCCGGCGCAGCCCCGCCGCCTGACCGGGGCGGCAGCGCCGGGGCCTGCCCCGGGGGCGGGCCCGTCGAGCCGGTGGTCGGATTCGAACCGACGGCCTGACGATTACAAGTCGCCTGCGCTACCGGACTGCGCCACACCGGCGTTCCGTCGACGCTACTCGCGGGGGCCGGCCGGGGGGTGCTTGACCTGGGTGCCCGATAGGGGCAGCCTGGCGCCGATGCCTCTGACCGATCGCGACCGCGCGATCCTCGACTTCGAGCGCACGTGGTGGTCGGAGGCGGGCCCGAAGGGGGCGGCCATCCAGGCCCGGTTCGGCCTGTCGCCGGCGCGGTACTACCGGGTGCTCGGGGATCTGCTGGGTTCGGCCGAGGCCGCCGCCTACGACCCGCTTGTCGTCCGTCGCCTGCGAAAGCTCCGGAGCAACCGGCGGCGAGCCCGGATCGAAGGCGGCCGCATCGCACAGCCGCCGGGCCGGTGAGGGGATGACGAACCTGTTCCTCCCGACGGCGCCCCGGGCGACGCCCGCCCGAACGCGATGAGCCAGCGCCGAGCAGGTGGTGGTCGGGGCGCCGGTGGCGCCCCCGGTGGCGCCCCGGGCGGTGGCGCCCCGACCAACGCCGGAGCGCGGGGCGCCCTGCTGCTCGCCGCCGCCGTCATCCTCGGCATCGTCCTCCTCCAGAAGTTCGACAGCGGCACCTTCAACACGGGCGGGCAGATCTCGACCGGCACGTCCGTTCCCCTGGCGACGACGACGACCCGCAAGGTGGGCTTGACCACGGTCCCCGTCGTGACCACCACCACGGTCAAGGCCCGGGCCAAGGCCGACGTGAAGGTGGTGGTGGCCAACGGCGCCGGCGTCAAGAACCTGGCCACGACGATCACCGCCACCCTCAAGACGGCCGGCTACGCCACGGGCATCCCGACGGACGCCACCGTGCCGACCGTCGACAAGACCACCGTCCAGTTCGTCGACGGCTACGACGCCGAGGCCCGCGAGGTGGCGCTGACCTTGGGTCTGCCCGTCACCACGGCCACCAAGTTGAACGCGCCGCCGGTGGCTGCGGCCGACATCGCCGACGCCAAGGTCGTCGTGGTCGCCGGGGTGGACTTCCCGACCGGCACCCCGACGAGCAGCACGCTGGCGGGGGTCACCACCAGCACCACCCGCAAGCCGTAGCGGGGGCCCTGGCGGGCGGGCCCGGCGGCGGCTCAACCCTTCTTGGTCACCGGGTCCGGCAGGCGCCGGGTGTCGGAGTGGATCTCCACCGACATGGTCCCGGTCACCGGGACCGCGTCGGCGCCCGCCTTCGGCGAGACCACCACCCGGAAGGTGCCGGTGGTGACCGACGACGCGCTCTGCACGGAGCCGTCCGAGACGGAACGCCCGGCGGTGCTCTCGGTGACCTCGGTGCCCTCCAGGGTGGCGGTGGCGTCGCCGAGCTCGCTCGTGCTGGAGAGGGGCAGGCGGGTCTCGGCCTTGATCGACGCCACCTTCTGCCCACCGCTGCCCGCCACCTTGACCAGTTGGCCCGTCCCCTCCAGGCGCACCGGCGCGCCGCCGCCGAGCGCCGGCTGGGCGTCGATCTTCCACTTGTCACCCGTCGACAGGGGTCGGTCGGGCGGCGCGGTCACCGCCGCGGGGAGGAACTCGGGGAACCCGACCGGGCCGAGAATCTCCGGCGGCAGCCCGTCGACGGCGTCGACGCCCGACAGCTGGGCACCCCTGTCGAACCGCACCTGGAAGGTCCGGTCCGGCGAGCCGGCCCGGTGCAGCAGCACTTGCACGTGGACGCCGTCGGCTCCCGAGGACTGCACGGTCTCGGTGGACTGGAGGGTCACGTCGTCGACGGCCCGGTCCGACGGCTGGTCGCCCAGAACCGTCGTCGTCACCGAATGAACGGTGATCTCGTACCGGTAGATGGCACCGGTCGGCGGCCGGAAGCCGACGTGCACGGCCTCCTTGTCGCAGGCGACCATGGCGCCGAGTGCCAGCGCAGGAACCACGATCAGGGCCAACGGTCGGCGGAGAGCCGCCAGCGAACTCACGGGGGGCACGTCGCCCGAAAGCGTACCTCGGCACCCGTCGGCCGGTAGGGTCTCGCGCCGAAGTGGGATCGTCACTGTCGGTCACCGAGCTGCTGGCGCCCCTCCGGGCCGACCCGCCGGGCGCGGCGATCTTCTCCGACTTCGACGGGACCCTCGCGCCGATCGTGGACGACCCGGCCGAGGCCCGGCCCCTGCCCGGCGTGGTCGACGCCCTGGCCGCGCTGGCGGGCCGCTACGGCGTCGTCGGGGTGGTGTCGGGCCGCCCGGCCGCCTTCCTGCACCGCCACCTGGGTGGCCGCGGCCTGATCCTCTCCGGGCTGTACGGGCTGGAGCGGGCGACGGGCGACGGCGGGATCGACGTGGTGCCCGAAGCGGCCCCGTGGGAGCCGGTGGTCGAGGAGGCGGCCTCGGCCGCGGCGGCCGAGCTGCCGGCGGGGATCGGCGTCGAGCGCAAGGGCCTGGCCGTCGTCCTGCACGTCCGCACCGACCCGAGTCGGGCCGAGGCGGCAGAACGCTGGGCCCGGGCGCGGGCCGCGGGCACCGGGCTGGCCGTGCACCCCGGCCGCATGTCGTTCGAGCTGCGCCCGCCGGTCGAGCTCGACAAGGGCACGGTGGTCGCCGGAGCGGCGGCCGGGCGCAACGTCTGCTTCCTGGGCGACGACACCGGCGACCTCTCGGCCTTCGACGCCCTCGACCGGGCCGCCGCCGCCGGCGTCCACGCGGTCAGGGTCGCCGTCCGCAGCGCCGAGGCGCCCGACGAGCTGCTCGAGCGGGCCGACCTGGTCGTCGACGGCCCCGAAGGCACCCTCGAGGTGCTGCGGGCGCTACTGGGCTGAGCGGCCTTTGGTCCGGGTGGCGGGGTCCGGGAGGCCCGGCACCGAACCCGCTTCGTCCAGCAGGTCGTCGAACCAGTTGCGGGGCACCCGGGCCGACGCGGCCTTGGCCAGCGCGGCGGCGTGGGCGGATCGCTCGGCCGGGGCCATGGTGAGCGCCTTGGCCAGCACGTCGGCCGTGCCCGACACGTCGAACGGGTTCACCTCCAACGCCACCCCGCCCAGCTCCTCCCAGGCCCCGGCCTCCCGGCTGAGGGCGAGCACCCCGTCGTTGGCGTTGAGCACCGCCCCTTCCTTGGCCACCAGGTTCAGTCCGTCGCGCACCGGGTTGACCAGAAGGACGTCGTAGCGGGTGAGGGCGGCGATCGACCGGGGGAAGTTGTCGGACGTGTCGAGCACGATGGGCATCCACCCCGGCGTGGCCCAGCGGTCGTTGACGACCCGGGCCACCGACTCGCACTCCTGGCGGTAGGCGAGGTACTCGGGCAGGCCCTCGCGCGACGGGTACACCAGGGCGACGAAGACCACCCGGCCCCGCCATTCCGGCCGCGTCTGCAGCAGGTCGTCGAAGGCCCAGAAGCCCCGCAGCAGGTTCTTCGACGGTTCGATGCGGTCGACCCGCACGATGAGCTGGCGGTCGCCCTTCACCTCGTCGACCCAGCCCTGCTCACGGAGGCAGTCGTCCGACGAGGCCAGGGCGGCGATGTCGTCGTAGTGGGGGCTGAGCGGGGCGACGAAGGTCGCCGGCGTGAACCCCAGCGTCTCCGCGCAGCACGCTTCGAAGTTGGCCGCCCAGCGCCGGGCGTGGAAGCCGCACGACGCGTGGCTGCTCATGCCCACCAACAGCTCCTCGGCCACGTCCGACGGCAGGATGCGCAGGGCGCCGGGCTCGCAGAACGGGATGTGGCTGAAGTGGACGGCCCGCAGATCCCGGCGCTCCTGAGCCAGCCACGTGCCGACCAGGGCCAGGTGGTAGTCCTGGACGAGCACGATCGCCCCCTCGGGCGCCTCGTCGATCACCGCCCGGGCAAAGGTGTGGTTGACGCCCCGGTAGGCGTCCCAGGCCTGGCGCCACCGGCGGTCGAGGCGGGGCCGGCGGGTCAGGTCGAACAGGCCGTGGTGCAGGAACCACAAGGTGGCGTTGGACACGACGTCGTAGGCCATGTCGTAGGCCGCGGGATCGACGGCCAGCGAGCGGAACTTGAACCCCTCGGCGTCGATGACGCCTTCTGCGGCGACGGCCCGGTCGGCCTCGGTGGCCGCCGCGGCCATCCACGTCGCCCCGATCTCGCGCACCAGCGGCCCCAGGCTGGACACCAGGCCGCCTCCGCCCCGCTTGGCCACCAGGGCGCCGTCGTCGCCGTAGCTGAACGAGACCGGGCCCCGGTTCGACAGGACCAGGACGGGGGGGTCGTGCACGGTGCGTCAACATAATCGGCGTGCTCGTCGTCGCCGCCCCCGACAAGTTCCGCGGCACGGCGACCGCGGCGGAGGTGGCGGCCGCCGTCGCCGGCGCCGCCGCGGCCGCCGGCGACCACTGCGACCCGGCCCCGGTGGCCGACGGCGGCGAGGGCACGCTGGAGGCGCTGGGCGGCACGCCGCGGACGACGACCGTGCGCGGCCCGCTCGGCGACCCTGTCGCCGCCGAGTGGCGGATGCAGGCCGACGGGACCGCAATCGTCGAGATGGCCCGGGCCTCGGGCCTCGCCGTGGTGGGTGGCCCCGAGGGCAACGACCCGTTGCGGGCGTCCACCGCCGGCACCGGTGAGCTGATCGCCGCCGCCATCGACGCCGGCGCCCTGCGGGTGGTGGTCGGCGCCGGGGGCTCGGCGACCACCGACGGCGGGCTGGCCGCGCTCACCGCCCTGAACCCGCGGCGGCGGCTGCACGCCGGGGTGGAGGTGGTCGTCGCGTGCGACGTGGACACGCTGTTCATCGACGCAGCCGAGGTCTTCGCCCCCCAGAAGGGGGCGAGCCCGGCTCAGGTCGCCCTGCTGCGCCGGCGGCTGGAGCGGCTGGCCCAGATCTACCTGCGCGACTACGGCGTCGACGTCCGCGACGAGCCGGGCTCCGGCGCGGCCGGCGGGCTCGCCGGAGGCCTGGCCGCGGCCGGCGCCGTGCTCCTCAACGGGTTCGAGGTCGTCGCCGAGGCGGTCGGCCTGGCCGAGCGCATCGCCGCCGCCGACCTGGTCGTCACCGGCGAGGGCCTGCTCGACGCCGAGTCCTTCGAGGGCAAGGCGGTCGGCGGGGTGGTCGCGCTGGCCGCGACGGCCGGGGTACCGGTGCTGGTGGTCGCGGGCGACGTCCTCGCCGGCGAGCTCCCGGAGGACCTCGGGCCGTCGGTCGAGGTGGTGTCCCTGGTCGCCCGGTTCGGCGTCGAGCGGGCCATGACCGACGTCGCCGGCTGCGTGGCCGAGGTGGTGGGAACCCGCCTGACCGAATGTCGGCGGTGACGTATCATGGGAGCCGTCATCCAGAGCGGTCGAGGGACCGGGCCCGCAGAAACCGCGACAACCAGCCGCCACCGAAGCGTTCGGAGGCGACCAGGTGCCAATGCCCGGAGCGATGAGGAGACTCCAATGGGTTCAGCGGCAACAGCGAGCTTCGTACAAGGCCTGAGGTGTCGCGAGTGCGGCCACGCCTTCCCGGCCGAGGCCCTCCATGTGTGCGAGTGGTGCTTCGGCCCGCTCGAGGTCGTGTACGACTACGAACGGATCGCGGCGGCGACGTCCCGGGAGAGCATCGCCGCCGGGCCGCTGTCGATCTGGCGCTACGCCAACCTGCTTCCCGCGGTCAACGACGGCGCCGTTGACCTGGGCGCGGGCTTCACCCCGCTGGTCCGGGCCGATCGGTTGGCCGCCGAGCTGGGGCTCGGGGAGCTGTGGTTGAAGAACGACACCCTGAACCCCACCGGGTCGTTCAAGGACCGGGTGGTGTCGGTGGCCCTGGCCCGGGCCCGGGCGCTCGGGTTCAAGGTGGCGGCCTGCGCGTCGACCGGCAACCTGGCCAACTCGGTCGCCGCCCACGCGGCCCGGGCCGGCATGCGCCACGTCGTGTTCATCCCGGCCGACCTGGAGGCGGGCAAGGTCGTCACGACCGCGGTCTACGGCCCCAGCCTGATAGCGGTCGACGGCAGCTACGACGACGTCAATCGCCTGTGCGCCGAGCTGGCCTCCGAGCAGCCGACGTGGGCGTTCGTGAACGTCAACCTGCGGACGTACTACGCCGAGGGCTCCAAGACCCTCGCCTTCGAGACGGTCGAGCAGCTCGGTTGGCAGGCCCCGGACCACGTGGTGGTGCCGGTGGCGTCCGGTTCCCAGCTCACCAAGATCGCCAAGGGTTTCCGCGAGCTCCACAAGGTCGGCCTGCTGACCGAGGAGCCCCACGTGCGGGTCTCGGGCGCTCAGGCCCTCGGGTGCTCGCCCGTGGCCACCGCCTTCAACGAGGGTCACGACTACATCCGGCCGGTCAAGCAGTCGACCATCGCGAAGTCTCTGGCCATCGGCAACCCGGCCGACGGCCCCTACGCCCTGGACGAGGTCCGCCGCAGCGACGGCGGGCTGGAGGCGGTGACCGACAAGGAGATCGTGGACGCCATGCTGCTGCTGGCCCGTACCGAGGGCATCTTCGCCGAGACCGCGGGCGGGGTGACCATCGCCACCCTGGCCCGGTTGGCGGCCAAGGGGGTGGTGCGCCGCGACGAACGGGTGGTGGCGTACATCACCGGCGCCGGGCTGAAGACGATCGAGGCGGTGGCGCCGGTGGCCCAGCCCACGGCCACCATCGCCCCGACCATGGACGCCTTCGCCGCCGTCTTCGACGGGCTGGAAGGCTGAGGGCGATGGCCACCGTCCGCATCCCCACCCAGTTGCGCACCCTGTCCGGCGGCGAGGCCGAGGTCCCGGTCGACGGGACCACGGTCGGCGAGGTGCTCAAGGCGCTCGACGCCGCCCACCCCGGGTTCTCGGCCCGGCTGTTCGACGACAGCGGCGCACTGCGGCGGTTCGTGAACGTGTTCGTCGCCGACGAGGACGTCCGTTTCGTCGACGGGCTCGAGACCAGGGTCGAGCCGGGCCAGACCGTCTCGATCATCCCCGCCGTCGCCGGGGGTTGACGTCTCGCCTCCGGGCGCCGAACGGGGTGGCCGACGGGCTCCCCGCCGGGAGCTAGCGTCCCTGGCGACCCCTTCGCAAGAAGGCGAGGAGCTCCCATGACACCGACGCGACGCAACGGGCTCGCAGTGCTGATCGTCCTGCTCCTGGCCGGGGGCATCGCCGCCGCCCTGCTCCACGACAACGACGACGGCAAGAAGACGTCGACCCAGGCTGCGTCGGGCGCGACCACCACCACGACCAAGTCGCCGACGGCGACGACGACCGCGCCGCCGTCCGGCGGGTCGGTGCCGCCGACGAGCGTCAACCCCGACTCGCCCGCGGCGGCGACCTCGACTTCCACGTCGGCGCCGGCGCGAGGGTCGACGACCACGACCGTCGCCCGAGTGGGAGGTTCGACGACCCCCACGACCCCGACGACGCCGACGACGCCGACGACGCTGCAGACCCGCCAGCCGAACACCGGCGGCCCGCCCACGCTGCCGATCGGCCTCGCCTTGATCGCAGCAGGGCTACTCGTGCTCGGAGGCCACCGCGCTGCGGCCCGCCGTGCCGGAATCGGCCGCTCTTCCGTGTGAAGATGACCGTCGACGAGGCGGCACCCGGGAGGCGGTGGTGGGATCGGCGGTGCTGGCCGTGGTCCTCGGCTGGCAGGAGGCCGAGAGATCCTCGACCGAGACAAGGCGTGGCCATGCGCTGGCGGTTGATCGAGTGTGCAATCTCGTACCCCTGGGGTACCAGATTTGCACTCTCGGCGAGCTTCGGCGCCGGGCCCCCGGTTGCACTTCCTCGCCGCGCGTGGTTTGCTGGTTAGCACTCGACAGTAGAGAGTGCTAACGACCCGGTGCCCGGGTCGAAGAGGAGGAAGCACACATATGCCGAAGATGATCGCGTTCGACGAGAGCGCACGCCGGGCCCTGGAGAGCGGGATGAACCAGCTGGCCGACGCGGTGCGCGTCACCCTGGGCCCCAAGGGCCGCAACGTGGTGCTCGACAAGAAGTGGGGCGCACCCACGATCACCAACGACGGCGTCTCCATCGCCAAGGAGATCGACCTCGAAGACCCCTACGAGCGCATCGGCGCCGAGCTGGTCAAGGAAGTAGCCAAGAAGACCGACGACGTGGCCGGTGACGGCACGACGACCGCCACAGTGCTGGCGTGGGCCATGGTGAAGGAAGGCCTGCGCAACGTGGCCGCCGGCGCCAACCCCATGTCGCTCAAGAAGGGCATCGAGGCCGCGGTGGCCCGGGCCCTCGAGGGCATCAAGGAGATCTCGGTCGAGATCGAGTCCAAGGAGCAGGTCTCCCAGGTCGCCTCGATCTCCGCGGCCGACACCGAGATCGGCGACACCATCTCCGACGCCATCGACAAGGTGGGCAAGGACGGCGTGATCACCGTCGAGGAGTCGCAGACCTTCGGCATGGAGATGGAGCTGGTCGAGGGCATGCGCCTCGACAAGGGATACATCTCGCCCTACTTCGTCACCGACCCCGAGCGCATGGAAGCCGACCTCGAGGACCCGTACATCCTCCTCGCCGGCTCCAAGATCTCCGCCGTCCGTGACCTGCTGCCCGTCCTCGAGAAGGTCATGCAGTCGGGCAAGCCCCTGCTGATCGTCACCGAGGACGTGGAGGGCGAGGCCCTCGCCACCCTGGTCGTCAACAAGATCCGGGGCACGTTCAAGTCGGTCGCGGTCAAGGCCCCCGGCTTCGGCGAGCGCCGCAAGGCCATGCTTCAGGACATCGCCACCCTCACCGGCGGCCAGGTCATCACCGAAGAGGTGGGCCTGAAGCTGGAGAACGTCACGCTCGATCTGCTGGGCCGGGCCAAGAAGGTCATCGTCACCAAGGACGAGACGACCGTGGTCGAGGGCGCCGGCGACGACGACGACATCAAGGGCCGCATCAATCAGATCAAGACCGAGATCGAGAACACCGACTCGGACTACGACCGGGAGAAACTCCAGGAACGCCTGGCCAAGCTGTCCGGCGGTGTCGCGGTGATCAAGGTCGGTGCCGCCACCGAGGTGGAGCTCAAGGAGAAGAAGCACCGCATCGAGGACGCCGTCTCCACCACCAAGGCGGCCGTCGAGGAGGGCGTCGTCCCCGGTGG
>DATASA010000206.1:0-22987 GCA_036269435.1 Acidimicrobiales bacterium
AGCCGGCCGGTGCGGGCGACGGTCTGGTTGAAGCTGGCGTGGATGCGCCCGTCGGGGCCGACCTCGGCCAGCAGGCTCTCGCCGTACGTCGACCGCAGCTTCTCGACTTCGCGGTAGCGCAGCAGCGGCTCGATCACCGGATGCAGGCCGCGGAGCTTCTCGAGCGAGGCGGCGTCGGTCGAGAACCCGGTCTTCGTCTTCTTCTGCGGCTGCAGGCCCAGCTCGTCGAACAGGACCCGGCGCAGCTGCTGGGTGGAGTTCACCAGGAAGCGGGAGCCGCACAGCTCCTGGATCTCCTCCTCCAGGCGACGGCCCTCCACCAGCAGGCCGTCGTAGATGCGGCGCAGGAGGTCGACGTCGACCCGGACGCCGACCTTCTCCATGCGGGCCAGCACCCGCACCAGCGGGCGCTCGATGTCCTCGTACAGCCGGCGCAGGCCGCGGCTGTCGAGGGCTTTCGACAGCGCCGGCGCCAGCCGGGCGACGGCGACGGCACGGCGGCCGGCGTCCTCGGCCGGGTCGGGGGCGGTGCCGGACAGGTCGAGCTGGCCCGGCGGGGGCGCGTCGGGCGAGCGGATGTCCAGGCCGAGGAACCGCACGGAAAGGTCTTCCAGCAGGTACAGGGACTCGGCCGGGTCGAGCAGGTAGGCGGCGATGGCGGTGTCGACGTCGAGGCCGCGCAGGTCGATGGCCCGCAGGTCCAGGGCCCGCATCAGCTCCTTGGCCCGGTGGGTGGAGTAGGACCCGAAGTCGGCCGGGAGCAGGTCGGAGGGGATCCACGTCGCCACCGCGTCGTCGCCGGTGTCGTCGCCGGTGTCGTCGCCGGCGGCGACGGCCACGCCGACCAGCGGGCTGCGGCCCTCCTCGCCCTCCCAGGACGCGGCCAGGCTGACCGCGCCCTCGACCGCGGCCGCGGCCTGGGCCGGCGTCTCCGCCCGGCGCACCACCACGTCGATCGTCTGCGTGGCGACCGGCGCGGGAGCGGCGGCGCCGGTCGCTTCGACGAAGCGGGGGTACAGGGTGTTGAACTCGAGGAAGCGGAAGAGGTTGCGGACCTCGTCGGCGTCCCACTGGCCCATGCGCAGGCTGGCCAGGTCGACGTCGAGGGGGACGTCGCGGACCAGCGGTGTGGCCGTGGCGTTGCGGCGGACCTGGACCTCGTGGGCGGCCAGGCTCTCGCGCAGCTTGGGCGTGTTCTTCTCCACGTTGGCGAAGACGCCGTCGAGGTCGCCGTAGGTGTTGATCAGCTTGGCCGCCGTCTTCGGGCCGACGCCGGGGACGCCGGGCAGGTTGTCCGACGGGTCACCGCGCAGCGCCGCGTACTGCGGGTAGTCGACGGGGAGGACACCGGTGCGCTCCTTGATCCCGGCCTCGTCGTAGAGGACGTAGTCGCTGACGCCACGGCGGTTGTAGAGCACCTTGACGTGCGGGTCCTCGACCAGTTGGTAGGCGTCGCGATCGCCGGTGACCACGATCACGTCGTCGCCCCGGTCGCGGCCCTCGGTGGCCAGGGTGGCGATGACGTCGTCGGCCTCGAACCCCGCCTTCTCCACGATCGGGATCTTCAGCGTCTCGACCACCTGGCGGACCAGGCCCATCTGCTGGCGGAGGATGTCGGGCGCCGCCTCGCGACCGGCCTTGTAGTCGTCGACGAGGGCGTGGCGGAAGGTCGGCTCCGGCCGGTCGAAGGCCACCGCGATCTCGTCAGGGGTGTGGTCCTTCAACAGGTTGATGAGCATCGACGTGAAACCGAAGACCGCGTTGGTCACCTGCCCGGAGGCGGTGGCCAGGTCGGTGGGCAGGGCGAAGAAGGCGCGGTAGGCCAGCGAATTGCCGTCGAGGAGCATGAGCTTGGCCACGGGTCCGATCGTACGGCGCCCGGCGAACGGAGATGTCGGCCGAGCCGCCGCCTCCGCCGGCCCGACGCCGACCGATCGAATCGCACCGCCGGCCGGTACCATGGCCGCCGTGGCCGACGGCTTCCACCCCCCGCTCGAGGAGTACCTGGAGACCATCTGGGAACTCGAGGAGGAGGGCATCCCGGTGATCCAGGCCCGGCTCGCCGAGCAGTTGGACGTCTCCGCGCCGTCGGTGTCGGAGATGATCCGCCGGCTGCGGGGCGAGGGCTGGGTGGACACCGAGGGCCGCTTCATCACCCTCACCGAGAAGGGCCGGAGCCGGGCGATCAGCGTGGTGCGCAAGCACCGGCTGGCCGAGCGGCTGCTGACCGACGTGATCGGCCTGCCCTGGCACAAGACCCACGTCGAGGCCTGCCGGTGGGAGCACGTCATCTCCGACGAGGTCGAGGAGCGGCTGGTCGTCCTGCTCGGCAACCCGCCCACCTGCCCCCACGGCAACCCCCATCCGGGCGCCGGCGGGCCGGCGCGAGACCTGTCTGCGCTGGCCGGTTCGGAGCCGGGCGACAAGGTCCGCCTCGAACGGGTGACCGAACAGGTCGAGGTCGACCTCGAGGCGCTGATCTATCTCGACAGCCACGGCTTCGTCCCCGGCGTCGACGCCGAGGTGCGGTCCAAGGCGCCCGACGGCACGCTGACCCTCGCGCTGAGCGAGGGCACGATCGCCCTCGGGCCCGCCCTGGCCAGCCAGCTGTTCGTCGCCCGGGCCTGACCCCGGCGCGCGGCTACCCGCTCGGCAGGGTGCCGTCGATGATCTGCTGGGCGACGGTGCGCATCTTCGCCCTCTGCTGCATGGCTGTCTTCTGGATGAAGGAGAAGGCGTCGGCCTCGGAGAGCTTGTCGCGGTCCATGAGCATCCCCTTGGCCCGACCGACGACCCGCTGGGTCTCCAACCGTTCCTTCGTGCCCTCCACCTCCGCCTCCATGGCCCGCAGGTCGGCGAAGCGTCCGAGGGCGACCTCGATGGCCGGCACCAGGTCGGACTTCTGGAAGGGCTTGACCAGGTAGTAGAACGCCCCGGCATCCCGGGCCTGCTCCACCAGGTCACGCTGGCTGAAGGCGGTGAGAATGAGGACCGCGGCCCGCCGTGCGCCCGTGATCTCCCGGGCGGCGGCGATCCCGTCCATGCCCGGCATCTTGATGTCGAGGATGGCCAGGTCCGGGTGGAGCTCCTTGACCAGCTCGACCGCTTCGTCGCCCCGGCCCACGGCGCCGACGACCTCGTACCCCTCCTCCTCGAGGGTCTCCTTCAAGTCCAGGCGGATCAACGCCTCGTCCTCGGCAATCACGATCCGCACCGCCATTAGATCGCCCGCTCAAGGGGCCGCTCGGGCCACGTCTCGTTCGCTGCGCTCACTCGACTCAGCTTTCCCGCTCAAGGGGCCGCTCGGGCCACGTCTCGTTCGCTGTCTCGTTCGCTGCGCTCACTCGACTCAGGCCTCGGTGGGTTCGGCGAAGAGGCGTTCCAGGAGCTCGTTCTGGGCCCGCTCGAGCTCGGCGATCTGGCTGACGAGCTGGGCCCGGTGACGGCCCATCGCGTCGGCGTGCTTCTGGGCCTCCCGGTGCTCGCGGTCGGCCATCGGCGTCTCGGAGACCATGGCCCGCAGGCGGGCCTCGTCGGCCGCGTCGATCAGGAAAGCGAGCTGCTCGTCGACCACGCCCAGCTCGGTGCGGAGCTGTCGCAGCCGCTCGGCCGACTCTGAGAGCTTGCGCTCCACCAACCACCTGGACATGTGTGACCGCAAGTCTACCGCCCACCCCCTGGGCGGGCCCCGGCATTGCCGGTGCCGGACGGCGACCGCCGGGTCGGCTGGCGGCCCGCTGCGCGCTCGTAGACTCGGCCCCCACATGGGCGCAGGCGAGTGGGGCGTACAGGAACGTTGGCAGGACGCGATCCGCGGGTGGCACGACGTGAGCCCCGAGACCGTGGCGCTCGTGCTCGCCGCGATGGGAACCGACGTCGAGGGCGACGGCGAGCCGCCGGCCGGGCCGACCCTGTTCGTCGGTCCCGGCCGCCGCGTCCACCTCGACCTGCACGGCCCGGCCGAGCTGACGACCGAGGACGGCACGGTCCTCGCCGTCGAGGGCGCCCTCCCCGAGGACCTGCCGTTCGGGTATCACCGCCTGACCGCGCTCGACGACGGCCGCACGACCGACGTCATCGTCTCCCCCGGCCGCTGCCCGTTGCCCGCCGCCGCCCCGACCTGGGGCTGGGCCGTCCAGCTCTACGCCGTACGGTCGGCATCGAGCTGGGGCATGGGCGACCTGGGCGACCTCGGCCGGCTGGCCCGGTGGGCGGCCCAGGACCTGGCCGCCGGCCTGATCCTGGTCAACCCCCTGCACGCGGCCCACCCGACGCTGCCCCAATCGGCCAGCCCGTACTTCCCCAGCAGCCGCCGCTTCCGCAATCCGTTGTACCTGCGGGTGGAGGACGTGGAGGGCGCGTCGTCGCTGGACGGGCTCGACCGCCTGGCCGGCGCGGGACGGGCGCTGAACGCCGAGCGCCACATCGACCGTGACGCGGTGTACCGCCTGAAGATGGAGGCGCTCGACCGGCTCTGGGAGGGCTTCCGGGGCGACCCGGAGTTCGACCGGTGGCGGGAGGAGCAGGGCAAGGCGCTGGGCGACTACGCCGCGTTCTGCGTGCTGGCCGAGGAGCACGGCCCCGACTGGCGCCTGTGGCCGGCGAACGCGCGTCACCCCGACGGCGCCGACGTGGCCGAGGTCCGCCGGGACCGGTACGGGCGCTGGCGCTTCCACCAGTGGCTGCAGTGGCTGGTCGACCGGCAGCTGCGAGCGGCGTCGGCCGACATCGACGTGATCCACGACCTCGCCATCGGCGTGAACCCGGCGGGCGCGGATGGCTGGCTGTGGCAGGACCAGCTGGCGCCGGGCATGACCGTCGGGGCGCCGCCCGACGAGTTCAGCGCCCAGGGGCAGAACTGGGGACTGCCGCCGTTCGACCCCTGGCGCCTGCGCTCGGCCGGGTACGGGCCGTTCATCGAGACGATCCGCGCCACCCTGGGCCACGCGGGCGGCTTGCGCCTCGACCACGTGATGGGGCTGTTCCGCCTGTGGTGGGTGCCGGAGGGTGCGTCGGCCGCCGACGGCGCCTACATCCGCTACCCGTCGAGCGACCTGCTCGACATCGTCGCCCTGGAGTGCCACCGCGCCGGTGCGTACGCCGTCGGCGAAGACCTGGGCACGGTGGAGGACTCGGTCCGCGAGGAGCTGGCCGACCGGGGCGTGCTTTCGTACCGGCTGGTGTGGTTCGAGGAGGAGCCCCCGTCGGGGTACCCGGAGCAGGCCCTGGCCGCGGTGACGACCCACGACCTGCCGACGGTCGCCGGCGTCAGGACCGGCGCCGACCTCGAGAACCAGAAGACCATCGGCATGGAGCCGAACGAGAAGGCGTCGCTGGCCCTTCGGACGAAGCTGGCCGAGCTGGTCGGGCTGGACGACGACGCACCGGTCGACGAGGTGGTCCGGGCGACGTACGCGGCCCTGGCCGACGCCCCTTCGATGCTGCTGACCGCGGGGTTGGACGACGCCCTGGGCGTCGAGGAGCGCCCGAACATGCCGGGCACGACCGACGAGTGGCCGAACTGGTCGATCGCCCTGCCACTGTCGCTCGAGGAGATCGAGGCCGATCCCCGGCCACGCGCCGTCGCCGCCGCGCTCGAACGTCGCCGGTCGGCGCCCGACCACTGATGGAGATCGCCGGCCTGCGGCTGTGGATCGCCGGGACCAACGCGTGGATCGTGGCGCCGGCGGGCGACGGTGGCGAGTGCGTGCTGATCGACGCCCCGCCGGACCCGGGCGCCATTCTGGCCCACCTGGACGAGCACGGGCTGCGCCTCGTCGCCCTCCTCGCCACCCACGGGCACATCGACCACGTCGGCGGGGTGGGCGAGCTGTGCCGCGCCCAGGGCGAGGACGTGCCGGTCCGGATTCACGACGGGGACCGCCACATGCTCCTCGACCCCATCCGGACCAGCGGCACCCTCGGCCAGATCCTGGAGTACGAGGAGCTGGACCTCCGCCCGCCCGAGCTGCTGGCCGGCCTCGACCACGGCGAGCGGGTCTCGGGCGCGGGCATGACCTTCACCGCCATCCACACGCCGGGCCACACCCAGGGGTCGACCTGCTTCCTCCTCGAGGTCGACGGCGAGGCGCCGGTCCTGTTCAGCGGCGACCACCTCTTCGCCGGGTCCATCGGTCGCACCGACCTGCCCGGAGGATCGCACGACCAGCTCATGGCCTCCATGGCCGAGCGCATCCTGCCCCTCGACGACGCCGTCCGGGTGCTGCCCGGCCATGGCGATCCCACCACCATCGGCACCGAACGGGCGACCAACCCATTTCTGCTGGAGCTGCGCCCCCAAACCTGAGGCCGGTCGTGTCGCGACGCGAACGATCCCCCTCCGGATGAACGACCAAAAGGTGGGCAACCCGCAAGGCAGTCCGGCCGGAAGGGGGATCGGCGACGATCCTACGCGGCTCCCGGGGTGTCCCGGACACGGCCCTTCGCCGGGTCCTTCCGGCCGGACGGTCAGGTCGCGGGGAGCCAGCCGGCGGCGCGGTACCAGGCGACGTTGTCGGCCACCGCGGCCGCGAAATCCGTCCGCGCGAACCGGAAGCCGGTCGACTCCAGGGCCTCGGTGGACAGCCGGTTGTTGCGGTTGGTCTTGGTCATGAGCCGCAGGCGGTCGGGCGTGAAGAGGATCGCCGGATCCATGCCGAGCGACACCAGGTGCTCGTGCACCTTGCGGCGCCGGTCCTCGTCGAGCCCGGCCCCGCCGACCTCGACGTCCATCCTGAAGCAGCCGGCCAGCACGGCCGCGACGTCGTGGCTGGACGGGTAGATCCCGTCGACCACGTTGAAGGCGCGACCGACGGCGGCGTCGGAGCGGGCCAGGTGGACGCAGGCCGCGACCAGGTCGTCGACGTGGACCAGCCGCTGCTCCATCGGCTCGGGCGCAACCGCCAGCCGGGGCAGACCGGCGGCCCGCTCGATGGCGGTGTCGAGGATGGCGCTGGCCAGCAGCTTGGTCGCCCCCGGCCCGTAGACGGTGACCGGCCGCAGGACGGCGACCGGGACGCCCGCAGCCGCCCGCGCCCACACCTGCTGCTCCGCCCCCCACTTGGCTTTGCCGTAGCCACGGCTCGGATGCGGCTCGACGTCCTCCCGCACCGGCAGCGGCAGCTGCTCCTCCTCGCCGTAGACCGAGGTCGAGCTCATGTGCAGGAACCGTTCCAACGGCCCGGAGGCGGCGGCGTCGAGCAGCCTGGCCGTGGCCTCGACGTTGTTGCGGTCCATCTCCTCCTGCGACGACTTCGAGCTCGACGCCCCCGCCAGGTGGAACACGTGGGTGACGCCCGCGCACAGCTCGGCCAGGGCGGCGGCGTCGTCGCCGGCCAGGTCGGCCGGGCGGTACTCGACCTCGGCCGGCAGGCCGTCCGGCCGGTCGCGGCGGCCGGTGGCCCGCACCCGCCAGCCGTCGGACACCAGCGCGGGGACGAGCCGTGAGGCGATGAACCCGGTCGAGCCGGTGACGAGGGCGAAGGCGTCGGGCACGGTCGTAGACTGCCATCCCGACATGGCCACCTCCGTCTTCTTCAACCCGGAGTGCGGCAACTGCCGGACGGCCCAGGCGATCCTGCAGGAGCGGGGCGTCGACGTCGACTACATCCGCTACCTGGAGGACGCGCCCACCCGGGCCGACCTGGAGGGCGTCCTGGCCAAGCTCGGCACCGACAACCCGCGTGACATCGTCCGGGCCAAGGAGCCGATCTACGCCGAGCTCGACCTGGACTCGGCCGACCGTGACCAGCTCCTCGACGCCATGGCCGCCCACCCGATCCTCATCCAGCGGCCCATCGTCATCCACGGCGACCGGGCCGTCGTGGCCCGCCCTCCCGAGCGCCTGCTCGAGCTGCTGGACCACCCGGACGCGTAGGCGGTCACGATAGGGCCGGCCGCCGGGCGGGTACGGTCCCATTCGTGGCGATCTCTGCCAGCGTGCCGACGGTGATCGCCGGCCGCTACCAGCTCGGGGAGGAACTCGGCCGGGGCGGCATGGCCGAGGTGCGGGCCGGCACCGACCTGCGCCTGCAGCGGGCCGTCGCGGTGAAGTTCCTGCTGCCGGCCATGGCCGCCCGCGAGGACATCCGGCGCCGGTTCGAAGCCGAGGCCCGCAGCGCGGCGTCGCTGAGCGACCCGCACGCGGTCGCCGTCTACGACACCGGCGAGCACGAGGGCACGCCGTACATCGTCATGGAGCGGCTGCCGGGCGAGACCCTGGCCGATCGCATCGCCGCCGGTCCCGTCGAGCCGGCCTGGCTCCGCCAGGTCGCGTGCGAGGTGCTCGGCGCACTCGGCGTGGCCCACGCCGCCGGGCTGATCCATCGCGACGTCAAGCCCGGCAACATCCTGCTCACCGCCGACGGGCACGCCAAGATCGCCGACTTCGGCATCGCCAAGAGCCTGGAGGGCTCGGCCCGCAGCCTGGAGCTCACCGGCACCGGCCAGCTCCTGGGGACGCCGGCGTACCTGGCGCCCGAGCTGCTCGACGGGGCGACGGCGACGCCCCGATCCGACCTGTACTCCCTGGGGGTGGTGCTCTACGAGGCGCTGACCGGGGCCCGCCCCTTCCCCGGCGACACGCCGCTGCAGACGGCCCGAGCCGTGGTCGCCGGCGAGTTCCCGCCCCTCGGCCAGGTCCGACCCGACCTCGACCCCGCGCTGGTCGGCGTCGTCGAGAAGGCCATGGCGCGCGACCCCGAGCGCCGGTTCGCCACGGCTGCGGCCATGGCCGGTGCCCTCGCCCCGCCGCCGCCGACCGCGGTCGCCGCGTCCGGGACGCCGACGCTGGTCGACGGGATCGCCGGTCCGGCGACGTCGGTCCTGGACCGGGCGGAGCTGGACCGCGCCGGCCGCGGGCCGGCATCCGGGGTCGCCCGGCCACCGGGGCCCGTCCCGCCGTCCCGGGTCGGCCGGCCGTCGGGACGCGTGCCGGTGGCGCTGCTCGTCGGGCTGGTCGCGCTGGCCGTGCTGGTCTTCGCCCTCCACAACCGGTCGAAGCCGGCTGGGAAGTCGACGGCATCGTCGACGCAGACCTCGACTCCGGCGACGACCGCAGGCTCGCCCGGCACGACCGCGGCCGACCCGGCCACGACCGCTCCGGCGTCGCCCACGGTGAGCCTGGCCAACGACCTGCGGGCCGCGGCCGCCCGGCTGGGCCCCGCCGACGGCGCCCGCGCCGGCGACCTGGCCACCATGCTCCGCCAGGTCGCCGACCAGGTCCAGGCCGGCTCCGGGGGCGGGACGGCGACCACCGGGATCGTCTCCGTCGGGGTCTGGCGCCTGACCGGTCAGCTGTCCGACGCCGCGGCCACGTCCGCCATCAACCTGTTGAGCCGGGTACCGGGGGTCACCGTCGTCACCCTCCCGGCCACGCCCGTCATCCCGTTCCCCACCCCTGCCACCACCCCGGCGCCGACACAGGGCAACTCCAACGGGAACGGGAACGGCAAGGGGAACGGCAAGAAGGGCTGAGCCGTCGGGAGGTCGGCGAAGCCGCGCCGCCGCTACTTCTCCTTGCGCACCAGCCAGCGCAGGCGCTTGGCCCCCTCGAAGGCGGCCTCGCCGGCCAGCTGGCCGATGCTGGTCGACAGGGTGGGGTACACGTGGATCAGGCTGGCCAGCTCGGCCAGCTTCATCCCCTCGTTGACCGCCAACGCGAGCTCGTGGATCATCTCGCCGGCGGACGGAGCCAGGATGTGGGCGCCCACCATCTTCCCCTTGGCGGTGACGACCACAATGGCGCCGTCGGCCGCCCCGTCGGCCCGGGCCCGGTCGGAGTGGGCCAGCTCCATCCGCCACACCTCGACGTCGTCGCCGTGCTTCTTCTCCGCTTCGGCCACGGTCAGGCCGGCGTGGGCCAGCTCCGGATCGGTGAACGTGCACCAGGGGACGAGGTCGGTGACCTTGCCCTTCCCGGGGTAGAAGGCGTCGCGGATGGCCCGGACCGCCTCGTAGGCGGCCGAGTGGGTGAACAGGAAGCGGCCGGCCACGTCGCCGGCGGCGTAGATCGACGGCACCGCGGTACGCATCCGCTCGTCGATCTCGATGCCCCGGCGACCGACCTTGACCCCGATCTCGTCCAGGCCCAGGCCCTCGACGTTCGGCCGCCGGCCGACCGCGACCAGCAGCTCCTCGGCCTGCCAGATGGCCGGCTCGCCGGCCTCGGCCCCGTGGACGATCTTGCGGTCGCCGGCCACGGCCACCCGTTCGGTCTCCACGTTGAGACGCAGGTCGACACCCTCGTCGCGCAGTTTGGCCGTCAGCGTCGCCACCAGGTCGGGCTCGTCGCGGGGCAGGATTCCCGGGCCCTTCTGGAGCACGGTCGTGTGGATGCCCAACCGGGTGAAGGCCTGGGCCATCTCGATGGCGATCGGTCCGCCGCCGATCATCACGATGCTGCGGGGCGCCCGCTCGATCTCGAAGACCGTCTCGCTGGTGAGGTATCCGGCCTCCTTCAACCCGTCGATCGACGGGGCCAGCGGTCGGCTGCCGGTGCAGATGAGGATGAACCGCGTCTCCAGCGTCCGGTCCTGGCCGACCAGCTCGACCGTGTTCGGGCCGGCGATCCGGGCCTGGGCGGAGATGATCTCGACCCCCATGGCCCGGTAGCGCTCGGGGTCGTCGTCGCCGGCGGCCACTTCCTGCTGGACGGCGCGGATGCGCTTCCAGACGAGCGACGTGTCGATGTCGATCGGGTCGATCGACGGCAGGCCGTAGCGGTCGGCGACCTTCATGGTGTGGGCCGCCTTGGCCGACGCCAGCAGCGCCTTGGACGGCACGCAACCGGTCCACAGGCAGTCGCCGCCGACCCGTCCCCGCTCCACGACCGCGACCCGCAGGCCGATGGTGGCGGCGAACTCGGCGCCCACCATGCCCGCCGAACCCATCCCCACGATCACCAGGTCGTAACGGCTCGCCATGGCAAAGGCCCCCTCCCTCGCAGACGCCTTCGGACTGTACCGCCGTAAGCTCGGATCCGTGCCCAACGGCCAGGACGCACGCGGCGTCGACATCGTCTTCCTGCTCGCCCTGGTCGGGACGCTTTTCCTCCTGGCCCGCAAGTGGCGGGCGTTCTGGGACGCCGACTTCACCGACGAGGACCGGCGGCTGGCCACGCAGTCGGCCGTCTTCGTCGTCCCCCCCGTCGTCGTGCTGATCCACGAGCTCGGCCACGTGGTCGGCGCCCGGATGGTGGGCGGGCGCGTGCTCGGCTTCCACTACGGCCTGATCGAGGGGGCGGTGAGCGTCGCCGGCGGCTTGTCGGCGGCGCAGACGTGGTGGGTCGCCCTGGCCGGCAACCTGGCCGGAGGGCTGTGCGGGCTGGCTCTCGCCGTGCTCGGCGCCCGGGCGATCCGCTTGCCGCGTGTCCTGCGCCACGTGCTGATCCTGGGGGGCCTTCTGGAGGTCGGCTTCCACCTCGTCCTCTACCCGCTGATCTCGCTGTCGGCCCGCTTCGGCGACTGGCAGGTGATCTACGACTTCCGGGCCACCCCCGGGCTGAGCGCGGCCACCGCCGTCGTCCACGCCGGCGCCCTCGTGGTGGTCTGGCGGTGGTACCGGACCACCCTGCGCCGGACGCTGTTCAGCGTCGACCACGCCGTCGACGCTGACGTGGCCCGGCTGGAGGCGGCCGCCGCCGCGTCGCCCCACGACGCCGGCCCCGTCATCGAGCTGGCCGTGCTCTACGCCCGCAACGGCGAGGTTTCGCTGGCCCGGGACACCCTCGAGGCGGGGGCCGCCAATCCGAACCTGACCGGCCCCGCCGTCGCCGGCCTGCACCTGGTCCGGGCCCGGCTGGCCATGCTCGAGGACCGCTGGAACCACGCCTACGTGTCGGCCCAGGCCGGGCTGGAGGCGGTCGGCGGCGGCATGTCCGACGACGGGGGCGACGAGGTCACCCAGCGGCTGTGGGCCAACCTCGGCCTGGCCCTGTCCTCGATGGGACGGGCCGAACAGGCCTTGGCCGCCTTCGCCCACGTCCGTCCGCCCATCGGCGACGACCCCCGGGTCCTGTACGCCCGGGCCATGGCCCGCATCGAGCTGGGCGACCGCGCCGGCGGCTGGTCCGACCTGCAGGCGGTGATCGCCGGGCTTCCGCCGGGCGATCTCCTGCGCCAGTGGGCCGAAGCCCAGCTCCAAGGGCGTGAGCCGGCCCCGCCCGACGACCGGGACCGCCCGAGCTACGCCCGCCGCACCAAGGCGCCGCCGGCCCCGATCGCCGGCGTCTGACCCGTCGCCGGCCCGCCGTGGCGTGTGGTCCGCGTCAGCGGCCTGCCGCGGCCATCGGCGGCAGCGCCTGGATGAGCGGCTCCAGCTCGTCGAGGGTGACGACGTTGTCGAACCGGGCGGTGATCTTGCCGTCGGCGCCGATGACGAAGACCCACGGCTCGTTGAGGTCGTTGTCGCGGTAGAGCCAGTCGGCCGCCGACTTGTTGACGACCTGGCCCTGGAAGTCCCGCCAGATCTCGACGTGGATGAAGTCGGCCCGGTCCGGATACTTGTGGGCCAGGTCGTTGACCATGTCGGTGATGGGCCCGCAGAACCGGCTCGTGCAGTACACCGGCGTGGCGAAGACGGCCACGATCGGGTGATGGGCGGCCAGGGCGGCGGCGATGCTGGTGCGGTGCAGGTCAGGGTCGGGAACGTCCCCCCCGCTGCCGGCCCGGGAGTCGACGGCCGCCTTGGGCACGTCCGGGCTGGTCAGGGTGAGGCTGTCGGTCGGGATGGCCTGGTCGCCGGGGGCGGGGATGGCGTGGGTGGCGTTCACCTGGAACGCGCCCTTGCCCGTGCGCACCTTGCCGGCGATGGTGGCGCTGGCCTGGACCTCCCAGAACCCGGCCTTGTCGAACGTCGTCTGG
Organism: Acidimicrobiales bacterium; assembly: GCA_036269435.1. Taxonomy (GTDB): domain Bacteria; phylum Actinomycetota; class Acidimicrobiia; order Acidimicrobiales; family AC-14; genus CADCTB01. Next base: position 12,861 of record DATASA010000206.1, read on the forward strand.
GCGCCGTACACGCCGCGACTGTCCGATTCGAGGACGATCTGGGGGTCGACCGGTGGCGGCGAGGGGATGGTGGAGCCGTAGATGGGGAGGTACGACGCCTTGATGACCGGTCCGGGCGCGCCGGAGCTGGAGCCGGACTTGGCGCCCACGTAGGAGAAGCGCAGGTCGACGCTGCCGTAGCCGATCAACCGCTGGTCGACGGTGAGCAGCCCGACGATGAACCGCGTCGGCGCACCCGACGCCAGGTCGTAGCTGGCCACGGCGACGGCGAGGTCGTTCGGGTCGGCCGCCTTGGTCCCGCCGGAGCCACCGCAGCCGGCCAGCACCAGGAGCAGCGCGGCGCCGAGGGCGACGGGACGGACGATGCGGCGGCGGTTGCCTGCGGCGGGCACGGAAGTCATTCGACGCAGGCCGTCACCGTGATGGCAAGTCGCCCCAGGCCGCTGCGGTACACGTCGGCCAGCTGTCCCAGCTCGGCGGCGAGGGTGGGCGGCTTGGTCTCCAGGTCGGCTTCGACCTTCTGCATGCTGACGAGGAGGTCGGCGGCCAGCCCCCGGTCGACCGGCTCGAGCGCCCGGGCCACCGTGTGCAGGGAGTCGTGCGACTGGTTGTAGAAGTCGGCCCGGGCCGCGGTGGGATCGGTCGCGGCCACGCCCTTGGCCTCACACAGCCCGGCCTGGGCGTCGCGCAGGTGGGCGACGTTCACCTTGTCGCCGCCCACGGTGATCGTCCGCTCCGTCCCGTCCGGGAAACCGGCGCACGCCGTGGCCAGCAGAAGGGCCCCGGCCGCGGCACGGGCCGCGGCCCTTCTCAGCACCCGTCGCCGGTTCGCTGCAGGATCCGCAGGGACCCCGCGCCGGCCTCGGGTATCGCGGTGAACGCTCCGGAGGCGACCGCGCGCGACCAGATGTCGAAGGGAGGTCGTCCGCCGGCCGCGGGATCCTCGAAGACGTCGTGGATGGCGAGCAGGCCGCCGGGGGCGACCAGCGGCGCCCACCCGTCGTAGTCGGCGTGGGCCGGCCCCGCCCCGTGGCCGCCGTCGATGAAGACCATGCCGAGCCGAGTGTGCCAGTGGGCGGCCACGACCGTCGATTCCCCGACGACGGCGACCACCGTCGCCTCCAGGCCGGCGTCCTCGATCGTGCGCCGGAAGGTCGGCAGGGTGTCGATGCGGGAGGTACGGGGATCGACCACCGAGGGATCGTGGTGCTCCCACCCGGCCTGGTTCTCCTCCGAACCACGGTGATGGTCGACGCAGAACAGGATCGTCCCGGTCCGGGCCGCGGCGTCGCCCAGGTACACCGCCGACTTGCCGCACCAGGAGCCGACCTCGAGCAGCGGCCCGACCGCGGCCGCCCGCAGCGCGGCCCGGTGCAGCGCCAGTCCCTCGCCGTCGGGCATGAAGCCGGGCACCCGACGGGCCAGGGCCAGCCGGTCGGCCCGCACCGGCCGGCTATTCCTTCCCGGTGACCCCGGCGCCGTCGAGGGTCGCCATCTCCCGGAGGATCTTGGCCGCGGCCTGCACCACCGGGACGGCCAGGCAGGCCCCCGTGCCCTCGCCCAGGCGCAGGCCGAGGTCGATCAGCGGCTCGAGGCCGAGGTGCTCCAGGGCGGCGGTGGCGCCGGGTTCGGTGGAGCGGTGACCGGCCAGGCAGTAGTCGACGCAACCGGGCGCCAGGGCCGCGGCGACCAGCAGCCCTGCCAGGGCGATGACACCGTCGACGATCACCGGCACGCGCGCCGCGGCGCCGCCGACGACGAACCCGGCCAGTGCGGCGATCTCCAGCCCGCCGAGCTCGGCCAGCACGGTCAGCGGGTCGTCGGCCCCGTTCACCCGCACCAGGGCCCGCTCGACCACCGACACCTTCCGTCGCCACGTCTCGTCGTCCACCCCCGTGCCCCGCCCCGTCACCTCGACCGCGGGCCGGCCGGTGAACGCCGCCACCAGGGCGGCCGACGCGGTGGTGTTGCCGATGCCCATGTCGCCGGTGACCAGGGCGCGCGCCCCCTCGGCGACCGCATCGGCGGCCACCGCGGCGCCCACGTCGAGCGCCTGGCGGGCCTCGTCGACCGACATGGCGGGGCCGGCGGCGAGGTTGGCGGTCCCCGCCCGGACCTTGCGCAGAAGCAGTCCGGGCGCGGGCGTGAGGGTGGAGGCCACGCCCACGTCGACGACCGTGACGGTCGCCCCCGCGTGGCGGGCCAGGACGTTGACCGCGGCCCCGCCGGTGCAGAACGCAGCCACCATCTGGGCGGTCACCTCCTGGGGCCAGGGCGTCACGCCCTCGTCGAGCACGCCGTGGTCGCCGGCGAAGACCGCGACCCGTACCGGCTCGGGGACGGGCCGCGGGCACGTGCCGGCGATGGCGGCCAGGCGGATGCCGACGGTCTCGAGGGCACCCAGCGCGCCCCGCGGCTTGGCCAGCCGGTCCTGGAGCTCGGCCGCCTCGGCGGCGGCTACGGCGTCGAGCGGCGTGAGGCGGGCCGCGGCCTGGGCGAAGGTCATCCGCCTGCCGAGACGGACGGCTCGGGCGGGTGCACGAACATCAGCCGGTTGAAGATGAAGAACTTGCCGATCCACAGGACGCCGAAGGCGCCGAGGGCGGCGGCGTTGACGACCAGCTTCACGCCGAGATCCGAGCTGGTGAGGTGGTGGGCGTTCGACTCGGCGAAATCGGCCGCCCAGGTCGAGAAGACGAGGCCGATGAAGGCCAGGCTCCAGAACGGCACGATCTCCTTCATCAGGTGCGACTTGCCGGTCTTGCCCCACGCCCAGGCCCGGTTCAGGTAGTACGACGGGACGGCCGACACGCAGACGGCCACGATGTTCGACGTCCGGGCCGACCAGAACGACTGGGCCAGGAACAGCACGATCTGGGACACGATCACCGAGACGACCGAGACCAGGCTGTACCGGACCATCTTCCTTCCCGCAGGAGTGCGCGCGGTGGCGAGCACCGAGCGAGGGGAGAGGTCCACCACGGGGATCGTATCGGCCGGCCGGACCCCCGGGTTGAACCCGTACCTGCGACCGCGGGAACTAGAGCGCGTCCGCGCCCCGCTCCCCTGTACGGACGCGGATCACCGTCTGCACCGGGGTGATCCAGACCTTGCCGTCGCCGATCTGGTCCGTCCGTGCCGCAGCGACGATCATGTCGGCGACCCCCTCGGCGTCGTCGTCGTCGGTGAGCACCTCGATGCGGACCTTGGGTACGAACTCGACGGTGTACTCCGCGCCCCTGTACACCTCGGTGTGCCCCCGCTGGCGGCCGAAGCCCCGGACCTCGGTCACGGTCATCCCCTGCACGGTGGCATCCCGGAGGGCTTCCTTGACGTCGTCCAGCTTGAACGGCTTCACGATGGCGGTGACGAGCCTCATCGGGAGTCCTCCTTTCCGGACCCTGCGATCGGGCGGTCGGCGGCGGGGGGCGGCGCCCCGGAGTCGGCGTGCCGGCGGCCGACCGACGCACCCGGCAGGGGCGACGCGTGGCCGGGCGGGGAGCCACCGGTGGTACTGGTCACGAGGACGAAGTCCGGGTAGCAGAAGGCGCCGAACTCGGGCTCGTCGAGGCCCTGGAGCTCGGCCGCCTCGGAGACCCGGATCGACATGTGGCGCCTGGCGACGGAAAAGATCAGGTAGGTGATCCCGAACGCCCACGCCGCCCCGACGACGGCGTGGAGCACCTGGGCACCGAGCTGGCCGGGGTCGCCGTAGAGCAGGCCCTTGACCGTGCCGTTGACCCCGTTCCACTTGTCGCCGTACGTGCCGTCGGCGAAGATTCCGGTGGCCAGCACGCCCCAGGTGCCGCACAGGCCGTGGACGGAGATGGCGCCGCATGGGTCGTCCACGTGGGCGATGTGGTCGAAGAACCACACGCCGTAACAGACGAGGAAGCCGGCGACGATCCCGATGACGCACGCTGCCCATGGGGCGATGAAAGCGCAGGGCGCGGTGACGGCCACCAGCCCTGCGAGCATGCCGTTGCAGGTCATGGAGATGTCCGGTTTGCCCCACTTCGCGTTGGTCCAGGCCATGGCGGTCACGGTGCCGAAGCACCCGGACAGCAGCGTGTTGACGGCCACGACCGAGATGCGCAGGTCGGTGGCACCGAACGTCGAGCCGGGGTTGAAGCCCATCCAGCCGAAGACCAGGACCAGGGTCCCCACCACGACGTAGCCCAGGTTGTGGCCCGGGATGGCGTTTGGCGTCCCGTCCTTGTTGAACTTGCCCAGCCGCGGTCCCAGGATGACGGCCAGCGCCAGCGCCGCCCAGCCGCCGGTGGCGTGGACCACGCCGGATCCGGCGAAGTCGACCGCGCCATGGCCGAGGTGCAGGCTCTGGCCGAGGTGGGCCATGAACCCGCCGCCCCACACCCAGTTGCCGTAGATCGGGTAGATGACCGCACCCATGGCCACCTCGGCCAGGATGAACCCGGCGAAGGAGATTCGTTCGGCGATGGCCCCGATGATGATGTACCCGGCGGTCTCCATGAACACGACCTGGAACAGGAACATGGCCAGGACGCCCACGTCGTAGCCGTGGGCGCTCTGGAGGAAAAAGCCGTGGGTGCCGATGAGCCCGGCGTCGCCATGGGGGAAGATGCCGCTCAGCGGGCCCAGGCCCCCGAGGTTGGCCACGGGAGCGACGCCGCCGAAGTGGAATGCGAAGCCGACCGCGAAGTAGGCGATCAGGGCGATGGCGAACGACGCCATGTTCATCATCATCATGTGGCCGGCGTTCTTGGCCCGGGTGAGGCCGGTCACCAGCAGGGCGAAGCCGACCTGCATGAACAGGACCAGGTACCCGGTCATCAGCAGCCAGGAGAAGTTGACCGAGATGCGCAGGTGGCCAGCCTCGTTCGCCAGCTGGTTGATCCCGGCCTGCGACAGCGGGACGTCGGTAGTGGCCTGGGCGCCGGGTGGGTTCGTGGCCGCCTGGTAGTCGGCGACGGTGCCCGTCCGGGCACCGGTCGTGTCGCCACCGTGGCCGGAGTACTTCCCGCCGACCACCACCAAGACGATGAACGTGAGCACGGTGACCACGACGAGCCTTCTGCTGCTCGACACCTGGATCCCCCTTCTGCCGTCGCCCCTATCGGGCGTCGCCCCCCGGCGACGGCGGGGCGACCGGCGTTCCCGGCGGCGAACGTATTGCGCCGTCGTTTCGCGCAGATGGCGGCTTTGTGACGGCTGTGTGAACGATCTCCTGCTCCGACCGCAGACGGGCCGGGCCCGAAACGGGGACGTGGCGGGTAGCCTCGCCGGGTGAGCCAGCACACGACGGTCGAGGCCCTCGGCATCGCCGTCGCCGCCGGGGTCCCGGTCCTGCTGTGGGGTGCCCCGGGGACGGGGAAGACGTCGGCGATCCTGGCCATGGCCGAGGGCATGGGCTGGCCGTGCGAGACGGTGATCGCCGCCATCCGGGAGCCGTCGGACTTCGCCGGGCTGCCCATCGTGGCCGACGGTGAGGTCCGGTTCGCGCCTCCCCGCTGGGCCCAGCGCCTGGCCGCCAGCGGCCGGGGCCTGCTGTTCCTGGACGAGATCTCGACCGCCCCACCGGCAGTGCAGGCCGCCCTGCTGCGGGTGGTGCTGGAACGGGTGGTGGGCGACCTGCCGCTGCCTCCGGACGTCGTCGTCATCGCCGCGGCCAACCCGCCGGAGCAGGCGGCCGACGGGTGGGACCTGGCCGCGCCCCTCGCCAACCGGTTCTGCCACCTGGACTGGACGGTGGAACCGGCGGCGTTCGCCCAGGGCCTGGTCGGCGGGTTCGAGACGCCCACCGTGCCGACTCTGCCGCCCAACTGGGTCGACGACATCCCCTACACGCGCGGCCTGGTCGCCGCCTTCATCAACGTCCGCCCGGGCCTGGCCTGCGACCTGCCCGCCGACGCGGCCCGGGCCGGGCGAGGGTGGCCGAGCCCGCGCACCTGGGACATGGCGGCCCGCCTGTGGGCCGCGGCAGGCGCCGCGGGCGCCAGCACCGAGGCCGAGACCGCTCTGCTCACCGGCGCCATCGGGGAGGGGCCGGGCATCGAGCTGCTCATGTGGCACCTGGAGATGGACCTTCCCGACCCCGAGGACGTCCTGGCCGACCCCGACGGGTTCGAGGTCCCCGAGCGCCACGACCGGGCCCACGCCGTGCTGTCGTCGGTCGCTGCGGCGGTGGCGGCCAGGCCGACACCCGAGCGGTGGCTGGCCGGCTGGAAGGTCGTCGGCAAGGTCGGCGAGCACGCGCCCGACGTCGGCGCGGTGGCGGCCCGCACACTGGCCCAGTGCCGCCCTCCCGGGGTGGCCGCGCCGCCGGAGGTCAAGCTGTTCCTGCCTCTGCTGAAGGACGCCGGTTGGTTGGACGGGGCGCGGGGCTGACCGGTAGCGGCGGCGGGCGACTAGGATCGACCCTCCCGTGGAGCTCGACACCCACAAGCTGTTGGCGGCGCGGCTGTGGGCCGTCCGCCGTTACCCCTACCTGACCGCCGCCCTCTTCGCGTCGCCGGTCGTCGCCGCGCCCGGACTGAAGGGTGCCGCGGTCGACGAGTCGTGGCGGCTGTACATCGACCCCGAGACGGTGAGCCGCCAGAGCGTCGAAATTCTCGGCGGGTTGCTGGTCCACCACGCCGGCCACCTGGTGCGCGACCACGCCGGGCGGGCCAAGAGCATGGGCGTCGAGCGCAAGATGAACAAGGACTGGGCCCTCGCCGCCGACGCCGAGATCAACGACGACCTCATCGGTACCGGCCTGCGCCTGCCCGACGACCGGATCGTGCCCCACGAGCTGGGCTGGAAGCCGGGCCGGCTGGCCGAGGAGTACTACCACGCCCCCCATACCGACACCGAGAGCGAGCCGGACTGCGGCAGCGGGTCCGACGGCCGCGTCCGGGATTGGGAGCTGCGGGGCGAGCACGGCAGCGGCCTGCCCCCTGGCGAGCAGCACCTGCTCCGCTCGCAGGTGGCCAGCGAGGTGCTGCGGTACTGCCGGGAAGGCGTGGGCCGGCTGTCGGCGGGCTGGAAGCGGTGGGCCGAGGACCTGCTCGACCCCAAGGTCGACTGGCGACGGGTGCTGGCCGCCGAGATCCGCAAGGGCCTGTCGACGGTCAGCGGCAAGGTCGACTACACGTACCGGCGGCCGTCGCGGCGGGCGTCGTCCAGCCCCGACATCGTCCTCCCGGCCCTCGAACGCCCGGTACCGGAGGTCCTCGTCCTGTGCGACACGTCCGGCAGCATGGGCGACGAGGAGCTGGCCAGCGTGCTGGCCGAGGTCGACGGGCTGCTGAAGGGGGTCGGGCTGGCCCGCAACCGGGTACGGGTGATGGCCGTGGACGCCGCCGTGCAGACCGTCCAGCAGGTGACCAGCGCCCGCCAGATCAACCTCGTCGGGGGCGGCGGCACCGACATGGGCGCCGGCCTGCAGGCCGCGGCGCGGCTGCACCCCCGGCCGTCGGTGGTCGTCGTCCTCACCGACGGCATGACCCCGTGGCCGTCGGCGGCGCCGAAGGGGATGCAGGTGGTTGTCGGGATGATCGCCAACCGGGCTCAGGGCGGGCGGCCCTGGCCGGCCCCGCCGTGGGCGCGGGTCGTGCCGATCGACGCCGCCGCCTGAGCCCGTGCCCCGCAAGCCCCGCTGGTACGACGCCGTCCCCGAGGCCACCGCGGTGGTCGACTGTGGCGGCGAGGCCCACCGCGTGACCTGGCGACGAGGAAAGCTGGTGCTCGAAGCCCACGACCTGACCGCCGAGCGCACCATGCTGGCCTTCGGCGGCGACCTCTGCTCGTGCATGCGGGTCCTGGAGATGTGGGTCGAGCAGTTCCGCATGCCCGCCGACCTGTTCGAGCAGATGCCCACCTGGCTCGGCGCGAACGCCTTTCTGGCCCCGCCTGAGTTCGCCCTCCCGCGCCGGCTGGCGGTCGTCCTGAACTGGGACCGGGTGTGGAGATTCGAGTCGTGGCTGCCGAGCAAGCAGTCCCGGCTCCTCGACCGCGAGATCAAGGAGCGGGCGCTGCCCCATCTCCGGGCTCACGTCAACGCGTGGAAGGCGCGCACCGGCGCTCGCGTCGTCTCCGGCTGCCAGGTCGGCGTGGCCCGGGGCCCGGAAACCGCCACGGTCGACGGGACCACCGACCGGGTGGCGATGCGGGTCGCGGCCCAGCTCCACCCCCGGTGGCTCGTGGACGTGTGGCCCCGGCAGATCGCCGTGGTCGACGACGCCTTCGTGGTCGAGCTGACCGGCGCGGTGTCCCCCGACGAGTTCCGGGTCAAGGCCGTGCGATGGGAGCCGAACGGCCCGGGGACGTGGGCGACGGTGGCTGCGCCGGCCCGGGTGTGGCGAGATCCGGGCACGAGCGAGGCATGGCGACTGACGTGGGAGGAACGATGAGCGACACGGCGGACCAGGCCGGACCGGGCACGGAGATCGCGGCGGAGCAGGCCGTGGTCGACCACGCCTACCGCCGGCTCGACGCCATGCGGGCCGAAGCGCGGGCCGTCGCCGCCGACGTGCTGGAGCACGGCGCGGGCGGCACCTTCGCCAACCGCATCGAGCGCGACGTGCGCATGGAGACCACCGCCCGGCGGCTGGCCGACCTCCAGGTCGGCGAGGCCGGGCTGGTCTTCGGCCGGATCGACCCCGACCACGGCGACCGGCTGTACATCGGGCGGGTGGCGATCGCCGACGAGGACAACGAGCCGCTGGTCGTCGACTGGCGGGCCCCGGCGGCCGAGCCGTTCTACCGGGCGACGGCCCGTCACGCCATGGGCCTGGCCCGCCGCCGCCACCTGATGATGCGGGGCCGGCGGGTGGTCGGCCTCGACGACGAGCTCCTCGGCGACCGGGCCGTCGGCGACCGGGCCGACGCCGACCGTCCCGACGGCGCGCCCGCTGACGCGGGCGGCGTCGACCGCGGGCTGGTCGTGGTGGGCGAGGGCGCGCTGCTCGCTGCGCTCGACCGGTCGCGCACGGGCCGCATGGGCGACATCGTCGCCACCATCCAGCGCGAGCAGGACGAGATCATCCAAGCGCCGCTGGCCGGGATCCTGGTTGTGCAAGGCGGTCCCGGCACGGGCAAGACCGCGGTCGCCCTGCACCGGGCCGCCTACCTGCTCTACACCCACCGCTTCCCGCTGGAGCGGGCCGGCGTCCTCCTCGTCGGGCCGAACCGCATCTTCCTGCGCTACATCGAGCAGGTCCTGCCCGCCCTCGGCGAGCACAGCGTGGCCCTGGCCACGCCGGCCACCCTCGTCGGCGTGCCCGTCACCGGCACCGACACCCCGGCCGTGGCCCGGCTCAAGGGCGACCCCCGCATGGCCGGCGTGCTGGCCCGCGCCGTCCAGGACAGGGGCCGGGGCCTGCCCCGGGAAGCCGTCGTGCTGTGGAACGGGATGCGGCTCACGCTGTCCCCCGAGGCGTCGTGGCGCATCGCGGCGCAGGCCAAGCGTCGGCCTGGGACCCATAACGCCCGCCGGGCGACGGTCGAGCGCCTCGTCGCCCGCCACCTCCACCGCCAGGCCCGTGAGGACGAGGACTGGGAGCGGTTCGAGGAGGCAATGCGGCGCGAGCGGGCCGTGCGGGAAGCCCTGGAGCGGATGTGGCCGGTGCTCACTCCGGTCGACCTCGTCCACGACCTCTTCGGCTCCCCCGCCCTCCTGCGCTCCGCCGCGGGCAAGACGCTCAGAGACGACGAGCAGCGCCTCTTGTTGCGACCCCGCCGCCACCGGGCCGCCGACGTGGCCTGGACCGAGGCCGACCTGCCCCTGCTCGACGAGGCGTCGGTGTGGCTCGGACCCCGCCCGACCCGAGCCCGCGGTCGCCGCCACGACGACGAGGGGGCCCGCCGGTTCGAGAGCCAGCGGGTGATGGCCGACCTGCCGGACATGGACGCCCAGATGCGCCGCGATGTCCTCCGCCACCTGGAGTCGGGCGACGACCTCTCAGCCGGCCCGGAGACGCTGGACCCGCGGACCCGCACGTACGGCCACATCCTCGCCGACGAGGCCCAGGACCTCTCGCCCATGCAGCTGCGGATGCTGGCCCGGCGCTGCCCGGGCGGCTCGATGACCCTGGTCGGCGACCTCGGCCAGGCCAGTGGGCCGTGGGCCCCCGAGGCCTGGGACGACGTCCTCGCCCACCTGCCCG
>DATASA010000207.1:0-5220 GCA_036269435.1 Acidimicrobiales bacterium
GGGGCCGCGACGACCGGCGCCCCCTGCTGTCCGCGGGCGACGCCGGCAGCGTGGTGGTCGACCACGGCGCCAACCCCCGCATGTGGTTGCGGGCCGCAGACGGCCCGGAGCTGCTGTTCTGCGACAACGAGACGAACGCGCAGCGACTGTGGGGCGCGGCCAACGCCAGCCCGTTCCCGAAGGACGGGATCAACGACCACGTCGTGGCCGGCGCGGCCACGGTCAACCCGGCGCAGACGGGCACGAAGGCGGCGGCCTGGTACCGCCTGACCATCCCGGCCGGCGCCACCACCACCCTCCGCCTGCGCCTGAGCACCGACCAGCCCGGCCCCGACGACTTCGGCGCCGGCTTCGACGATGTCATCGCCCGACGCCGGGCCGAGGCCGACGAGTTCTACGCCGACCTCACACCGAACGTGTCGGCCGAGTCCCGGCGGGTCGCCCGCCTGGCCTCTGCCGGCTTGCTCTGGAACAAGAAGCACTACCGCTACGACGTGCGGGAGTGGCTGGAGGGCGACCCGGCCAACCCCCGCCCCGACCACGCCAGGACCCGTGGCCGCAACGCGGAGTGGGGCCACCTCTACAACGCCGACATCGTCTCGCTGCCCGACGAGTGGGAGTACCCCTGGTACGCGGCGTGGGACCTGGCCTTCCACATGATCCCCATGGCCTACCTGGACCCGGACTTCGCCAAGGCGCAGCTCATCCTGTTCTGCCGCGAGTGGTTCATGCACCCCAACGGCCAGCTCCCCGCGTACGAGTGGGCCCTGGGCGACGTGAACCCGCCGGTCCACGCGTGGGCCGCCTGGCGGGTCTACAAGATCGACGCCAAGCGCACGGGCGTGAAGGACTACGAATTCCTGGAGCGGATCTTCCACAAGCTGCTGATCAACTTCAGCTGGTGGGTCAACCGCAAGGACGCGGACGGGAGCAACGTCTTCGAGGGCGGCTTCCTCGGCCTCGACAACATCGGCGTCTTCGACCGGTCGGCGCCCCTGCCGAGCGGCGCCCGCCTCGAACAGTCCGACGCCACCAGCTGGATGGCCATGTTCTGCCTCAACATGCTGGCCATCGCCCTCGAGCTCGCCCACCACGACTCGGTCTACGAGGACGCGGCCACCAAGTTCTTCGAGCACTTCCTGGCCATCGCCCACGCCATGAACAACATCGGCGAGGACCACCTGGCCCTGTGGGACGAGGAGGACGGCTTCTTCTACGACGTCCTGTCGGTCGACGGCGTGCCGTCGCCCGTGCGGGTGCGGTCCGTTGTCGGGCTGATCCCGCTGTTCGCAGTCGAGACCATGGACCCGGCCATGCTGGAGAAGCTCCCCGACTTCTCTACACGGATGCGATGGTTCCTCAAGAACCGGGCCGACCTGTGCGGGAACATCTTCTCGGTCGACGTGCCCGGCGAGGGCGAGCGCCGCCTCCTCAGCCTGGTCGACCCGGACCGCCTCCGCCGCCTGCTCCGGCGGGCTCTGGACGAGGACGAGTTCCTGTCGCCCCACGGCATCCGGTCGGTGTCCAAGTGGCACGCCGCCCACCCGGCCGTCGTGGACCTGGCCGGGGTGACCCACACCGTCGAGTACGAGCCGGCCGAATCCACCACCGGCCTGTTCGGCGGCAACTCCAACTGGCGGGGACCGATCTGGTTCCCCATCAACTACCTGCTGGTCGAGTCCCTGCAGCGATACCACCACTATCTGGGCGACGACTTCACCGTCGAGCTGCCCACCGGCTCGGGCGACCAGCACACGCTGTGGGAGGTCGCCACCGAACTGTCCCGGCGCCTGATCGACATCTTCCTGCCCGACGCCGACGGGCGCCGGCCGGTGAACGGAGGAAACGCCCTGTTCGACACCGACCCGCAATGGCGCGATCACGTCGCTTTCCACGAGTACTTCCACGGCGACACCGGCGCCGGGCTCGGCGCCAGCCACCAGACCGGATGGACGGCGCTGGTGGCCAAGCTCATCCGCCAGAGCGGCAAGTGAGCCCGCCGCAGCCCGCGACGGCCGCCCTGCTGGAGGTGATCGAGCGCCGGGGCCACCTGGTGCTGGAGGAGCCGGTCGAACTGCGCTCGGGCGCCCGGAGCCGACACTTCGTCGACGGCAAGCGGGCCCTGGCCCGCGGCGACGACCTGCGCCTCGCGGCCAACGCCCTGCTCGACGTGTTGCGCGGCGAAGGCGTGGCCTTCGACGCGGTGGGCGGCATGACCATGGGCGCCGACCACCTGGCCCACGCCATGGCCCTGGTCGACGGGGACCTCGAGTGGTTCTCCGTCCGCAAGGCGGCCAAGGGCCGGGGCACGAACCGTCGGGTCGAAGGCGCCGCGCTGGGTGCCGGGCGGCGGGCCGTCGTGGTGGAGGACGTGATCACCACCGGCGGCTCCATCCTGGAGGCGGTCGCCGCGGTGCAGGCCACCGGCGCCGAGGTGGTGTTCGCCCTGACCGTCGTCGACCGGGGCGACGACGGCACCCTCGCCCTTGCCGGCGCCGGCATCCCCTACCGGTGCCTCCTCGGCTACCGCGATCTCGGCATCCCGGCGGTTGGCTCAGAGTAGAACTGGGAACTACTCTTAGAACATGAGCCGGCCCGCACTGGTGCTGTCGGATGTGAGCGCCGCCTACGGGCGCGAACCCGTGCTCGAGGGCGTGACCGGTCGCATCGAGCCCGGGGGCTCGCTGGCCCTCATCGGCCCGAACGGCGCCGGCAAGAGCACGTTGATCAAGGCCATCCTCGGGCTGGTGCCCCTGCCGAGCGGCTCCATCGAGGTGCTGGGCCAGGCGCCGGCACGCGCCCGGAGCCAGGTGGCGTACGTGCCCCAAGCCGAGGCGCTCGACCGCAACTTCCCGGTGTCGGCCCTCCAGGTGGTGCTCATGGGCCGATACCGCCGGGTCGGTTGGCTTCGCCGGCCGGGCGCCGCCGACAAGGCCGCCGCCCGCGCCGCCCTCGACCGGGTCGGACTCGCCGACCGGGGCGACACCCGCTTCGGCACGCTCTCCGGCGGCCAGCGCCAGCGGGTGCTGATGGCCCGGGCCATCGCCCAGGAGGCGCGACTGCTCCTGCTGGACGAGCCCTTCAACGGGGTCGACACCACCAGCACGGACCTCTTGCTCGACGTGCTCGACGCCCTGCGGAACGACGGGGTCGCCGTCGTCATGGCCACCCACGACCTGTCGATCGCCCACCTCGCCTGCGGCGACGCCTGCCTCATCAACCATCACCAGGTCGCCTTCGGCCCGATCGACGAGGCGCTCACCGCCGAGCGGCTGCAGCAGACCTACGGCGCCCGGGCCGTCGTCCTCGCCGGGGGCAGCACCATCGTCACCGCCTGAGCCGGTGTCCGGGCTCTGGCGGGTCCTCGTCGACCCGTTCTCGGTGCCGTTCATGGGCCGGGCGCTGGTGGAGGTCGTCCTGCTCGGCGCGCTGGGCGCGGTCTTGGGCGTCCACCTCCTCCTGCGCCGCAAGGCCTTCGTGACCGAGGCCCTGCAGCACACGGTCTTCCCCGGGGTGGCCGTCGCCTTCGTCGCCGGCCAGTCGCTGCTCGGCGGCGCGCTGTTGGCCGCGCTGGCGTCCGTCGTCCTGCTCCACCTGCTGACCCGCAACGACCGGGTCGACACCGACTCCGCCCTGGCCCTGCTCATCGCCGGCTTCTTCGCGCTGGGGGTCGTGGTGGTGTCCCGCAGCCACAGCTTCCAGTCCAGCCTCACCGCGCTGCTGTTCGGCCGGGTGCTGGCGGTGGACACACGGCAGGTCGTCGAGACCGCGGTCCTTGTCGCGGTCGGCCTGGTCGTGCTCCTCGCCCTGCACAAGGAGCTGGTGCTGCGGGCCTTCGACCCGGCGGCGAGCGCCGCCGTCGGCTACCCGGTGGGCCGCCTCGACCTCGTGCTCGACGTCGTCGTGGCCCTCGCCGTGGTCGCCGCCGTACGGGCCGTCGGCACCGTCCTGCTGGTCGCCTTCCTGGTGACGCCGGCGGCGGCCGGGCGGCTGTGCTGCCGGCGCATCCCGTCGATGATGGCGACGGCCGCGGTGCTCACCGCGGTGTGCGGATGGCTCGGGTTGGCGGCGAGCTACACGGCGTCCGTCGACCACGGGATCCGGTTGGCCGCCGGCGCCATGGTGGTCATGACGATCACCGTCGGATTCCTGGTGGTGGCGACGGTCATGGCCGTGCGACAGCGGCTCGCCCGGCCCGTCCCGGTGCCATGAACAACCTGCTCGACAGCCTCGGCTCGCCGTTCTTCCAGCGGGCGCTGATCGAAGCGATCCTGGTCGGCGCGGTGGCCGGCGTGGTGGGCGTCCACGTCCTGCTCCGACGGTTGCCGTTCTTCGTGGTGGCCATGTCGCACGCCACGTTCCCCGGCGTCGTGCTGGCGTCGGTGCTCGGGTTCAACCTCTTCCTCGGCGGCTCGGCCTTCGGCCTCGTGGTCGTCCTGGCCGTGGTCGCGCTGGGCGCGTCGAAGGTCCTCGACGACGCCACCGTCATCGGGGTCGTCCTCGCCGGGTCCTTCGCCCTCGGCGTGCTCATCCTGTCGGCCCGGCCGTCGTCGTCGAAGGACCTCTCCGCATTCCTCGTGGGCTCGGTCCTCACCGTGACCCGGGCCGACCTGTGGACCGCCGCCGTCGTCGGCGCCTTGCTGCTGGCCGCGCTGGCCGCCCTCCACAAGGAGCTGGTGCTCGGCGCCTTCGACCGCGACGGCGCCGCGGCCGCCGGCTACCGGACCGCGCTGCTCGACCTGTGCATCCTGTCGATCGTGACGGTGGCGCTGGTCACCGCCGTCCCGGCGGTGGGGACGCTGCTGGCCGTCGCCCTGCTCACCGTCCCCGCCCTGGCCGCCCGCCTCTGGGCAGACCGGGTGGGGCCGGCCATGGTGCTGGCCGCGACCATCGGTGCCGGAAGCGGCGTGGTCGGCCTGTGCCTGTCCGCCGTGTTCGGCATCGCCGCGGGCGGCGCCATCGCCCTCACCGCCTCCGCCGCCTTCGCCCTGTCCGCGGCGGGCAGCCGCCTCACCCGCGCCTGACGCCGGCCTGCGCAGCCCGCGCGGACGCCCCGAAGGCGGGTTCATCCTGAGGCACCCGGGTGGGCCTTCCTCGGCGTCGCGCCGCGGGCGCGGTTACCGTGCACCGATCGCTCGTTCTTCCTCGGAGGTACTGGCAGTGAGAGCCGGGCAGCGAACAGGGGTGACGATCCGCCTGGCCGCCAGCACCCAGAGGGGG
>DATASA010000208.1:0-6543 GCA_036269435.1 Acidimicrobiales bacterium
GAGTACATGCACCTCGACAACTCGGCCTGCAACCTGGCCAGCCTCAACCTGCTCAAGTTCCTGAACGACGACGGCACGTTCGACGTCGACGGGTTCAAGGGCGCGGTCGAGGTCGTCTTCACCGCCCAGGAAATCCTCGTCGGCAACGCCGACTACCCGACGGACAAGATCGGCGAGAACGCCCGCCGGTTCCGCCAGCTCGGTCTCGGCTACGCCAACCTCGGCGCCATGCTGATGGCCCTCGGCATCGCCTACGACTCCGACGCCGGGCGGGCGTGGGCCGCGGCCGTCACGTCGCTCATGACCGGCCACGCCTACGCCACGTCGGCCCGGACTGCGGCCCGGATGGGCCCGTTCGCCGGCTACAGCGAGAACCGGGAGCCGATGAACCGGGTGCTGCGCATGCACCGCGACGAAGCCGCCCGCATCGACGACCGCCTGGCCACCCGCGACCTGGTCAGCGCGGCCCAGGACGCGTGGGACCGGGCCGTCGAGTGGGCTGAGGACTGGGGCGTCCGCAACTCGCAGGCGACAGTGTTGGCGCCTACTGGAACCATCGGCCTCATGATGGATTGCGACACCACCGGCATCGAGCCCGACCTCGGCCTGTGCAAGACGAAGAAGCTGGTCGGTGGGGGGACGATGTCGATCGTCAACCAGACCGTGCCCCGGGCCCTGCGCCGGCTGGGCTACTCACCCCGCCAGGTGGACGAGATCGTCGCCTACATCGACGAGCACAAGTCCATCCTCGGCGCCCCCCACCTGTCGGCCGACCACCTGAGCGTGTTCGCATGCTCCATGGGCGACAACGTCATCCACTACCTGGGCCACGTCCGCATGATGGCCGCCGTCCAGCCGTGGATCTCCGGCGCCATCTCGAAGACGATCAACATGCCGGAGTCGGCGACGGTCGAGGAGATGGAGCAGCTCCACATCGACGCCTGGCGGATGGGGCTGAAGGCGGTCGCCGTCTACCGGGACAACTGCAAGGTGGCCCAGCCGCTGTCGACGACGAAGAAGGTCGCCGCCGCGCCGGCGCCGGTGCAGGCGGTGATCGTCAAGCAGCCGGAGCGGGAGCGGCTGCCCCGCATGCGCAACTCCAAGACCTTCTCGTTCCGGGTGGCCGACTGCCACGGGTACGTGACCGTAGGGGAGTACGACGACGGGCGGCCCGGTGAGATCTTCCTGCGGGTGGCCAAGCAGGGGTCGACCCTCGCCGGGATCATGGACGCCTTCGCCATCTCCGTCAGCCACGGCCTGCAGTACGGCGTGCCCCTGCGGGCCTTCGTCGACATGTACACGAACATGCGCTTCGAGCCGGCGGGCATCACCGACGACGCCGAGATCCGCTTCGCCAGCTCCCTGGTGGACTACATCTTCCGCCGGCTGGCCGTGGAGTACCTGGCGCCGGACGAACGGGCCGACCTGGGCATCCTCACCGTCGACGAGCGCATGCAGCCCACCCTGCCCGGCGTCGAGGAGCACGCCACGCCCACGAGCACGGGCAGCGACGTGGTGGCCGACCCCGCGCCGGTGGCGACCCATGCCGCCCCGCAGGTCGCCAACAGCCCGGCCGCCTCGGATGCGCCGTACTGCTACGTGTGCGGCGTGGTCATGCAGCGGGCCGGTGCCTGCTTCGTCTGCAGCGGTTGCGGCACGACGAGCGGCTGCTCGTAGCAGCGGATGCAAGGTTCTGCTCCGTAGAACCGAAACCCCTCCATAGCGCGGTACCCTGGTCCGGTGGACGTCTCGCCCTTCCCGTACCAGGGGCCGCTCGAGCCGGGAGAGGTGCACGGCCGGGACGCGCTGGTCGAGGACCTGACCGAGCGCATCACCGGCCGCCGGGTCACCGCGCTGCTCGGGCCCCGCCGCTACGGCAAGACCAGCGTGCTCCGTCGGGTGGCCGCCGACCTGACGGAGGTGTCCACCGTCTGGGTCGATCTCTACGAGGTCACCTCCATGGCCGACGTCGCCGTCCGCTTCGACGACGCCCTCGGCGCCAGCAACGGGCGGTTCGGCGAGGCCGCCCGCACCGTCGCCGCCAGTGTGGCCGTCAACCTCGGCCTGGTGAAGGTCGAGCTGACCGGACCGGCTCGGAACCGGCCCGATCCCGCCCTGACGTTCCGGGCCCTTCTGGACGTGCTGGTGGCCGCTGCGGCCCGGCACCCGACCCTGCTGGTCGTCGACGAGTTCTCCTCCATCGGCCGGGTCGACGGAGCCGCCGGCGCGCTGCGGACCGCGATCCAGCACCACTACACCGACCTCGGCATCGTCTTCGCCGGCTCCCACCCGTCGATGATGCGCACGCTGTTCACCGCCCGGGCCGAGCCGTTCTACGGCCAGGCCGACCTGGTCGAGATCGGAGCGCTCCCGCCCGACGCGGTCGAGGCCATCGTCGGGGCCGGGTTCGCGGCGACGGGTCGTGACGCCGGACACGTCGCCGGGCTCATCGTGAACTTCACCGCCGGCCATCCGCAGCGCACGATGCAGCTGGCCGACGCCTGCTGGCGGCACACGCCGGCCGGCGGCGTCGCCGGTGCCGAGACCTGGGCGGCCGCGCTCGGCGACGTCCGCCGGGCCACCGGCGAGGGCATGGAGCGGCTGTACTCCGGGTTCGAGCGGGGCGAGCGGTCGGTCCTGCGGGCGGTGGCCCGGAGCGGGAGCATCTACGGCGCCGAAGCCGACCTGCTCGACCTGTCCAACGGCACCGCCACCCACGCCCGCCGCTCCCTCCTGGACAGCGGTGACCTGGTGGCGACCGACACCGGCCTCGCCGTCGTCGATCCGGTCTTCGCCGACTGGTTGCGCCAGCGGTTCCCGATCTGAGCAACGGCGAGACGAGGCCCCGGAAGCGATGCCGCTCCGGCGGTGTTGCACTTCCGATGACACCGACACCGCCGCCCACCTCCCGCCCGCCCCTTTCCGTGCTCGACCTGGCCGTCGTCAGCGCCGGGCGCACCACGGCCGACGCGTTGGCGGCCACCACCGCGCTGGCCCAACGGGCCGAGGAGCTGGGCTACCACCGGTTCTGGGTGGCCGAGCACCACAACATGCCCCTGGTGGCCAGCACGACCCCGCCCGTGCTCATGGCCCACCTGGCCGCCCGGACGAACACCATCCGCATCGGGTCGGGCGGCATCATGCTGCCCAACCACGCCCCGCTGATCGTCGCCGAGCACATCGCCGCCCTGGAGGCCCTGCACCCGGGCCGGATCGACCTCGGGCTGGGCCGGGCGCCGGGCACCAACCCGGAGACCGCCGCCGCCATCCGCCGCTCCGCGGACCTGCTCGGCGCCGACGACTTCCCTCGGGACCTGCTCGACCTCATGGGCCTGCTGGGCGACGTCCGGGGCGAGGGCGGCCTGTGGGAGCGGTTCGCGGCCACGCCGGTGGCCACGTCCACGCCGCAGATCATCCTCCTCGGGTCGAGCGGCTACAGCGCCCGGCTGGCCGGACTCCTCGGCCTGCCCTTCACCTTCGCCCACCACTTCGACACCGGCGGCACCCTCGACGCCCTCGACATCTACCGCGACGCCTTCCAACCCTCCGCCGTGCTCGACGCGCCGTACGCCATCGTGACCGCCAACGTGCTGGTCGCCGCGACCGACGAGGAGGCCGAGTGGGAGGCGGCGCCGGGCCAGCTGATGGTGCACGCCATCCGCCGGGGCCGGTTCGAGCCGCTCGTGTCGCCCGAGGTCGCCGCCACCCATCCTCTGATCGGGGCGGCGCGGGCCATGCCGAGCAACCGGATCGTCGGCGCTCCGGCGACGGCTCTGCGTCAACTGGACGACCTCGTCGCCGCCGCGGCGGCCGACGAGATCATGGTGAGCGGCGCGGCCTACGAGCTGCGGGCCCGGGTGCGCAGCCTGGAGCTGCTGGCCGAGGCCTGGGCCACCCCGCACCCGGCCGGCCGCGTCGCTACGACCAGCGACCCTGCTTGACCAGCTCGTCCAGCGGGATCCGGGGGGACGACTGGCGCGCCGGGCCGGCGGGCGCGGGATGGCCGAGGCCGATGCCCATGGGGGCCTCGTAGTCGTCGGGAATCCCGAGCAGCGCGGCGACGCACGCCGGGTCGTGGAAGGTCACCGGGCAGGACCCGAGCCCCAGGGCGTGGGCCGTCACCATCATGTTCTGGGCCATGCGACCGTGGTCGAACGGGCGGTCCGCGTCCTTGGGCGCGACCAGGACCAGGGCGACGGGCGCCCGAGGGATCCAGTCGGCGAACGTCCCGCACTCGGCCAGGCGGGCGCGGTCGTGGGCGTCGGTGACCACCACGATGCGGTTGCCCTGGGAGTTCTTGGCACTGCCGGCCATCCGCCCGGCCTGCAGAATCTTCTGCAGGTCGTCGGAGGAAACGGGCTCGTCGGTGAACTCCCGGGTGTCGCGTTTGCTGACGATTGCCTCGTACGCGTCCATGGGCCCAGTCTGGCCGACCCGGACCGGGGGGCCGACGCCGGCGTGGCCGGCGTCGGCGCCTAACCTCGCCGCGGTGAGCGTGCGGCCGTGAGGGAGTTCATGTTCCGGCCCGGCGGGCCCAACGTCGCCGATCCTGACCCCCTGCCGCTCAGGGAGGCGCTGGCCGCGGCCGCGGGCGCCCTCCGGCTGGCGTGGGAGGCCGACCCCGCCGGGCTGGCGGTGGTCGTCGCCGTCAACCTGGCCACCGCCGGGGCCGAGGTCGCGCAGCTCCTGTCGAGCGGGCGGGCGGTCGAAGCGGTCATCGACGGCGGCAAAGCGCGATCGCAGACCCGCGGGGTGGTGACCGTCGGCGCCCTGAGCCTGCTCGCCGTCGCCGGCAAGCAGGGGGCGCGGGCCCTCCAGAACCCGATCGAGCAGCGGGCCTTCCGCCGGGCCGAGGGTCGCATCCTGGATGTCGTCGCCTCCCTCGAGCTGGCCGACGTGGAGGATCCCGCCTTCCAGGACCGGCTGCAGCGGGCGCTGATGGGCGCCCAGCGCCAGACCAGCTTGGTCGGCAACGCCCTGGAGGTGCCCGGGGCGCTGATCGAGCTGCTCGCGGGCATGGCCACCATGACCAGCAGCGACCGGGCCCTGGTCCCGCTCGGGCTGGTCGGCGTGGTGCCCCGCTGGCTGCTGAACAAGCGCTCGCCCGACCCCATGCACGCCATGCGCATGCGCAGCCGGGAAGGCCGGGAGACGGCGGTCCTGCGCCACTACCTCACCGGCTCGGCCGCGGCCCACGAGCTGCGCCTGTTCGATGCCACGCCGTACCTCCGTCGCCGCCACGACGACCTAGCCGAGGAGGCGGCCGCCGCCCAGGCCGTCCTGGTCCGCCAGAACGGCCGCCGCCAGGTCCTGTCCGCCCTGGCCGCTCGAGCGGCCGACGCCCCTGCCGCCGCCCGCCTGCTGCTGCGGGTCACCCGCAAGGAGACGTCCGTGGGCGACGCGGTGACCGGTGGCATGGCCGCCCGCCGGGTCGCCGGCGGGTTCCAACGCCTGGTGGACACCGCCACCGGGCTGCGGCGCACCGCGGCGTTGGCGGCCGACGCCCTGACGTTCGCCCGGGACTCGCCCGCCCCCCGGACGGGCCCGGCGCCCCCCCGGGACTTCCGGCGCATCTCGGTGGAGGACCTCCACTTCACCTATCCCGGCGCCGACCGGCCGGTCCTGGCGGGCGTGGATCTGCATGTCGACCGGGGCGAGGTCGTCGCCCTGGTGGGGGAGAACGGCTGCGGCAAGACCACGCTCGCCAAGATCCTGTGCAGCCTGTACGCCCCGACGAAGGGCGGAATCCGCTGGGACGACATCGACGTGACCGAGTGCGACCCCGCCGCCGTGCGCTCCCACATCGCGGTGGTGTTCCAGGACTTCGTGCGCTATCCGTCGCTGACCGCGGCCCAGAACATCGGGATCGGCCAGCCGGCCCGGATGGACGACCGGGCCGCCATCGTGGCCGCGGCCCGCAGCGCAGGCGCCGACGCCGCCATCGCCGCCCTGCCCGAGGGCTACGACACCGTCATGGCCCGCCAGTTCGGCGGCTCGGACCTGTCGACCGGCCAGTGGCAGCGGGTGGCGCTGGCCCGGGCGTTCCTGCGCGACTCCCCGCTGGTGGTGCTGGACGAACCGACTGCCGCGCTCGACCCCCGGGCCGAACGGGACCTGTTCGAGACGGTGGCGTCGCTCTATCAGAGCCGTTCCGCCATCCTCATCTCGCACCGCCTGTCCAGCGTGCGCTTCGCCGACCGAATCTGCGTGCTGGCCGGCGGGCGGATCAGCGAGACCGGCACCCACGAGGAGCTGCTGGAGGCCGGCGGCGCCTACGCCGAGTTGTTCGAGCTGCAGGCGCACGCCTACCGCTGACCGGCCCGCGCGCCACGCGCCGCAGGACGCGTCGATACTGGACCGGATGTGGTTGGGGCAGCGCAGGCGGCGGTGGGTGGCTGCGGCCGCGGTGGCCGGGATCGCCGGTGGGCTCCCTGTGGCGGCACCGGCCAAGGCCGACGGAGTCGGCGTCGTGTCCACGACGGCCACCTCCACGACGGCCACATCGACGACGGCCATCTCCACGACGGCCACCTCCACCACGGT
>DATASA010000209.1:0-7541 GCA_036269435.1 Acidimicrobiales bacterium
GTGGGAGACGAAGTACGACGGCGACTGGATCTACGACGTGCGCGACGGCGCCTTCCACCACGAAGCAGGCATCGCCCACGTCTTCGAGGTCCGCCCCCGCAAGGTGCTCTCCTTCGCCAAGGGCGACTTCGCCCAAACCCGGTTCCGCTTCGACGGCTGACCGCGTAGGTCGCCGGACACCGGGAGGTCGCCGAACCGTCCGGCGTGCCCGTACGCATGGAGACTGGGGGGACGATGGACTTCGAGCTTTCGATTGAGACCGAACACGTCGAGGAGCGGATCGAGGACTTCTGCAACGTCCTCGTCAGTCTCCGGACAGGTGAGGCCTCTGCGCTGAACGTGTGGACGTTTGCCGTCTGCAGGCGTCCCCTGTTGGCGGAGATGTTCGCACGCCTCCCTGTCCGCGAACGCCGTACGGACATCAGTCCAGACGCAGAAGCTCTACTTCGTACTCGGAGAAGCGCCTGTCGACGCTCACCAGTGTGAGATTCTCGATCTGGGCCTGGGCGATGAGCATGCGGTCGAACGGGTCAGCGTGATGAGCCGGTAGGCGCCCTGCGGCCATGGCGTGGTCCGCCGTGATGGCCAGCGTCGCGAAGTCGTTCGCATCCACGGCGTCGAGCAGGTCCTCCGGGGCGTCGAGTCGCCCGGCCGCCTGCTTCATGGAAATCTCCCAGGCGCTGGCCGCGGAGACGACGACTTCGTTGTCGGGGTCGGCGATGGTCACCGCCGCCGGCCCCGGCAGTTGCCCATCATCGCCTAGCCACCACAGCAGGATGTGGGTATCGAGAAGGATCCTCACTCCTGGTCGCCGGCGAACGCGGCCTCGATCTCCCGAGGCAGCGTGTCGAAGTCCGGGCCGATGCGGAGGCGGCCCGCCCAGTAGCCGGGACGGCGTGGTGGGCGTGGCCGGGGAGGAACGATGCGGGCCACCACCTGCCCGGCCCGGGCGATCTCGACCTCCTCCGCCTCACCGGACTCGACGGCTGCGACGAGCCGGGACAGATTGGTCTTCGCTTCATGCATGTTGACTCGCACAGGGTCGATGATAGCTAGGTTAGCTAACAGCCGCAACGGTTCGGCGAATCCATTTCGGCGGCCAGCGCTGACTCGCCACGACGACGACCGCCCCGTCTCACGCCCGGCGACCGAGTCGCACGGGTCGCCGATCGACGGTCTCGTCGCAGGTGCGCTCAGCCGCCGTACCAGCCGGCGACGTCGACGACGACGTGGGTCAGCCCGGCGGCACCGAAGATGCTGACCTTGCCGCCGGCGCCGACCGCCACAGTGACCAGGTTGGCCACCGTCTGGTCCGGCGCGAAGTTGAGGTTCGAGGCCACGGGCCTGGCCTGGCCCGACGGCCAGACGGTGAGGTACGCATCACCGGTCGGTTGGGTGACGGTGACGTTGAGTGTCACCGCGACGACATCGGCGCCGGGCACGCCGGCGAGGCCCGTGACCTGGAGATCGAGCGGCGCGTCCGGCCCGATGGGCCCGGCCGGTGCACCGGTGCCGGTGCGGGTGTCGAGGAGCCGTTGCGGGGCGACGGCATGGAAACGGCTTCCGCCCGTCTCGGTGCCGTCGCCGTACCAACCGGCCACGTCGGCGACAAGGTGGACGTACCCGCCGGAGTTGAAGAGGCTCACCCGGCCGCCGGTCCCGACCGCCACGGCCACCAGGTTGGGAGCGGTCCGCCCCGCTGCGAGGTTCAGATCGGAAGCCAGCGGTCGGGGCTGGCCCGTGGGCCAGGCGGTCACGTAGGAGGTCGCGGTCGGGTCGGCGGCGGTCAGGTTCAGCACCACGGCCGACACGCCGGTTGCCGGGATTCCGCCCCGGCCGGTCACCTGGAGGTCGATCGCCGACCCGGGGCCCACCGGCCCGGCCGGGGCTCCGTTGCCGGTGCGGGTATCCAGGACGCGCGACGGCGACACCGGGTGGTACCGGGCCCCGCCCACGTCGGTACCGTCCCCGAACCACCCACCAACGTCGGCGACCAGGTGCGAGGACCCCTGGTCGTTGTAGAGGTAGACGCCCCCGTCGGTGCCCACGGCGACGGTCACCAGGTTGGGCAAGGTCTCCCCGGCCGAGACGTTGAGGTCCGAGGCGAGCGGCCGCTGCGTACCCGTAGGGAAGACACTTACGAAGGTGCCGGCGGTCGGCTCGGTCACGGTCAGGTTGAGGACGACCGCGGAGACGCCCTGGCTCGGAACGCCGCCCCGACCCGTCACCTGGAGGCGCAGCCACGCACCCGGGCCGACCTTGCCCACCGGGGCACCGTTGCCGACCCGGGTGTCGAGGATCCGGGCCGGGGCCAGGGCGTGGTAGCGCCCGGGCTCGGGTATCCGGTTGACCGCGATCACGAAGCCCATCGGCGTGCCGATCGAGCCGCCGCTGCCGACCGACCACAAGAGGCCGTCGGCGTCGAAGAAGCTGTCGACGGCGTCGGTCACCTGATTGTCGAAGTACAGCCGGCCGCCGTTGGCAAAGGTCTCGTCGAGGCTGCCGTCCGTCCGGTAGCGGGCTGCCACCCGGTCGCCGACGGCGACGACTCGTCCGTCCGGCTGGACGAAGAGCTGGCGCACCTCGTCGTCGTGGTACCCGGAGCTACCGTCGGGGCTGTCGTCGAACACTGTGCGGGGGATCGTCCAGCTCGGGTCACGTGAGCCGTCGACGTTGAGGCGGATGACGGAGAACCAGACCGTTCTGCCCTGGTACACGGAGCCGCCCACCAAGATGCGGCCGTCCGGTTGCAGTACGAGCAGGTTCGGGGTGATGCCGCCGTTGAACTCGGCCGTGTCCGTCCGTGCCGTCCCGCCGGTCCCGAAGCCCAGGTCGGGGCTGCCGTCCTGGTTGAAGCGGCTCACGGTGTAGTCGACTCCGGTGGCGAGGGTCTTGCCGTCCGGCTGGCGCAGCAGGTACATCGGGCCGCCCCAACCGGGGAACGCCGCCCTGATGAGACCGCCGTCGCCGAAGGTGGGATCGGGCACGCCCGAGGCGCTGTAACGGGCGAGGAAGGCGCCGTCGCTCCCGGCTCCGCCCAGCAGGAGGTTGCCGTCGGGCAGGACGGAGAGCGCCGACGGTGACCCGCCGGCGAGAGTGGTCAGTACCCGGCCCGCGGTCCCGAACGTCGGGTCGACGGTCCCGTCGGGCCGGAAGCCGACCAGCGCCGCCGCGCCCCGGTGCATCCCGGCGACGACGATCCGGCCGCCGGCCTCGACGACGACCGCTCCTGGGAACCATGCCAGGTCGCTGACCACCTTGCCACCGCGCCCGAAGGACGGGTCGAGCGCACCCGTGGCGGTGTAGCGAACCAGCCCGATCACCCCGCTCGTCTCGCCCACCACCACGAGCCGGCCGTCGGCCTGGTGGGCCGCGCCGTGCGCCTTCTGCAGGACGTGCGAGAAGTCGAGCGGTCCGGCCTGGGCCGTGTACCCCCCGGTGTCCGAGTACATGAGCCCGTTGCCCGTGCCGACGGTCGCCAGTTTGCCGAAGCCGTAGGTGACTCCATGCAGCGGTTCGGTGGCCCGCACGCTCCCGGCTGCGCTGTCGAGCATCCCGCTGGGAAGAACGGCGGCGTCGAAGCCCGAGCCGTCGGTGGCTTCGCCGACCACCCGGATGCGGCCGTCGGGCACCATGGTGACGCCGTTGGCCGTCTCGGTGCGACCCAGATCCAGAGTGCTCACCCCGGAGGTGCCGAAGCTGGGGTCGGCCTCGCCGGTGGGCAGGAGTCGGGCCAGGAGAACGTTGCCGCCCCGCCCTCCGGCCACCAGGATGCGCCCGTCCGGGAGGAGGGTGGCGGCGTTGGCGCTCGTCCCGGCACCAGTCGCCAGCCGGGCGGTCCCCTTCGCACCGAAGCCGGGGTCGAGGACTCCGTCGGCGCTGAGGCGTACGACCGCGACCCCAGCGGCGTCCGAGCCGACGACCACGAGGCCGCCGTCGGGCTGGGCGACGATGGCCCGCGCCGGGCCGCCCCACGAGAGGGCGACGCGCCCGCCGGTGCCGAAGGTCGGGTCCGGGGTGCCATCGACGCCATAGCGCAGGACGAAACCGGAGGAGGCGCCGCCGCCGGCCACCACCACCTTGCCCGAGGGCTGGATCACCACTCCGTATGCGGCGTCGTCCGCGGTACCGAGGTCGGTCGTCACCCGGCCGTCGGTGCCGAACGACCTGTCGAGGTCCCCGAAGGCGTCGTAGCGGGCGATGGCCACGTCGCCACTCGACGAGCCGGCGGCAACGACCGAGCTTCCTGCGGCGCGGGCCAGGGCGCGGACGACGTCGGTCCGGCCGCCAAAGTCCGTGGTCACGTACCCGTCGCCGCCGAAGCTGGCGTCGAGGGTCTCGGCCGGGGCGAAATGGACGAGCGCGAAATCCCCCCCGGCGCTCCCCCCGACCAGGCGGGTGCCGTCGCCCATGACGAGCACGGCCTGGCCGGTGCTCCCCGGCGCCGGCTGGAGGGACGTGAACGACTGGCCCGGGGCGACGGAGGCTCCGGCCGGTACGGCGAGCGGCCCGTAGACGGACGCGCCCACCACGCACGCACCGGCGAGGACGCGTCGCACCGCCGCCGCTCTGCCCATGGATGCTGTTGTCGGCACGCGGCGGCGCCATCTTGAGCTCAAGCTGGCGGGCAGGACGGCCGATATCCGACAGATGGGCATTTGGCGGGTTCGGCGGGCGCGGCTGGGCGCGTGCGCCCTGGCGTTGGTCTGCGTCGCCTCGGGCCTCGGGGGACTCGTCCTGCGCCCCGCGTTCGGGGCGACGGGCGACATCAGCACCTTCGCCGGCTCCGTCGGCGAGGGCCCGGCGACCAACGTGGCCCAGGATCCGAGGAGCATGGCGCTCAGCGGGCGCACGCTCTACGTGGCCACGAGCGCCGTGGTACGCGCCCTCGACCTGGACACCGGGCTGGAGCGGGTGGTGGCGGGCACCGGTGAGCCGGGCTCGAGCGGCGACGGAGGGCCGGCGACGGCGGCGACCGTCGCACCACATGCCATCGCCGTGGACCGCGCCGGCAACCTGTTCATCCAGGAGGACGTGCGGATCCGTCGGGTGGACCCCGGAGGCCGCATCACCACTGTCGCCGGCGGCGGCGCGCACTGGGAGGACGGGGTCCTCGCCACGGACGCAAACCTCGGGACCGGCAGCGGCATCGCGGTCGACGGCGCCGGGGCCCTGTACGTCTCCGACTACGCCACCAACCGCGTCCGCCGCATCGAGGTCGGCGGGACCATCTCGACCTTCGCCGGCATCTTCGGATCCGCGTCGTTCGCGGGTGACGGCGGGCCGGCCGTGGACGCCCATCTCCTTGGGCCAGGCGACCTCGCCTTCGATCCCGCCGGCAACCTCCACATCGCGGAAGGCGGGCGGGTGCGGAAGGTGGACCACTCGGGAATCATCACCACCGTCGCCGGCGGCGGCACCTACCCCTTCGGTACCGAGGGCGTACCCGCCACCGATGTCGAGATCGACCCGCTCGGGATCGCCTTCGACCTCGCCGGGAACCTCTTCATCGCCGATTGGCAGTGGGTCCGCATGGTGGACAACGCCGGCCTCATCTGGACCGTGGCCGGGAACGGACAAGGCGTGGTGCGCGCCGACGGCAAGGAGGTCGACCCGGCCGACGGAGAACCTGCGATCGGGGTGCCGATCGCCCCGAGTCGCGTGGCCGTGGACGCCTCGGGCAACGTGTACGCCGCCGAGGGCGGACGCGCGCGCGTCCGCCGTATCGCCACGACAGGGATCATCACGACAGTGGCCGGCAACGGCACGCAGGGGTTGGGCGGCGACGGCGGCCCGGCCATCGCCGCCCAGCTTCAGCGGCCCGAGGGCGTGGCGTTCGACCACTCCGGCAACGTCTACATCGCCGACAGCGGGAACGGACGTGTCCGGAAGGTCTCGGCGGCCGGCATCGTGACCTCCCTGCCCCAGGAGCTGGACCTGGCCAGTAAGGTCGCCGTCGACGATTTCGGCCGGGTGTACACGATCAGCTACGGCGACGTCGTGATGCGCGTCGATCCCGACGGCCTGGTGACGCGGTGGGCCGGTGGGGGCACCGGAGATCCGGTCGAGGGCCAGCCGGCGACGAACAGCTGGGTCCAGATGCACCACATCGCGGTCGACGGCATCGGGAACGTGTACATGGTCGACGGCTCCCGCGTCTGGAAGGTCGACACGGCCGGGCTGTTGACGACCGTCGCCGGGGGCGGCACGTCGACGCCCGAGGACGGGATCGCGGCGACGTCGGCCTCGATGGCGCCCGTCGCCGTTGCCCTCGACCGCGCCGGCCGCCTCTACTTCGCCGACCTCGCCGCCCAGCGGGTGTGGACGGTCGGCGCCGACGGCCGGCTTACGACCGTCGCCGGTTCAACTCGCGGGTTCGGCGGCGACGGCGGTCCTGCGACTGCGGCACAGCTCAATCTCGGAACCCGGTATTTCTCCAGCGGCGGCGGCCTGGCGATCGACGGTGCCGGTCAGATCTTCGTCCTGGACTACGACAACGGGCGCGTCCGACGGATCGACACGTCCGGCACGATCACGACCGTGGCCGGCAACGGTGAGGTTCCCGAGCCGCTGACCGAGCCGACCGCGCCGCCCGAGGGCGTGCCGGCCACGTCCGTCATGCTGTCCGGGGTCGACATCGGCGTCGACGACGCCGGCAGCCTCTACCTCGTCGACCTGCTCCACGACCGCATCCGGATCGTGCCCGGCGTCGGACGAGCAACGGCCGGGGCGACCTCCACCACCACCCCGACCACCTCGACCACCTCGACGACGTCGACCACCTCGACGACGTCGACCACCTCGACGACCCGGCCGCAGTCGTCCACCACGTCGACGACCTCACCCACCGCGACCAGCACGACCACTTCGTCGACCTCGTCGACATCGTCGACCTCGTCGACATCGTCGACATCCACGACGTCGACGACCTCCGCCTCCACGACCTCGACGACGACCGTCGGCGCCGGTCACTCGTCGGCGCTCTACACGCCGGTCACTCCGGCTCGGATTCTCGACACCCGCTCCGGCCTGGGCGCTGCGGCGGCCCCCGTCGGCCCCGGCGCCAGCCTGACCCTGCAGGTCACGGGCCAAGGCGGCGTGCCCGCCACCGGGGTGTCGGCGGTGGTGTTGAACGTCACCGTCACCGACCCCACGGCGATGAGCTACCTCACGCTGTGGCCCACCGGCCAGGCCCGGCCCCTGGCCTCCAACCTGAACTACACCCAGGGCCAGACGGTCCCCAACCTGGTGGTGGTCAAGGTGGGCGACGGCGGGAAGGTGAGCCTGTTCAACAACCTCGGCTCCGCCAACGTGGTCGCCGACGTGGCCGGCTGGTACGGGGTCGATGCCGCTTCGGGAGGCTCGGCGTTTGCGGCGGTGACCCCGGCCCGGATACTCGACACCCGCTCCGGCCTGGGCGCTCCCGCCGCCCCGGTCGGCCCCGGCGCCAGCCTGGCGCTGCAGGTCACGGGCCAAGGCGGCGTGCCCGCCACCGGGGTGTCGGCGGTGGTGTTGAACGTCACCGTCACCGACCCCACGGC
>DATASA010000210.1:0-32978 GCA_036269435.1 Acidimicrobiales bacterium
TACCGCCGGCACGGGCGCGACGGCCGGCACGGCGGCCGGGGCGGCGGCTGGTGGTGCGGCTGCTAGTGGTGGTGCGGCGGCGGGCGGCGGCGGGACCGGGCGGGCCGGGTTCGCCGGCGGCGCGGGTGCGGCCACCGCCGGGCAGGTCAAGCTGATCGACGGGCCGAACATCTACGTCACCGATGCCACCGGCAACATCGTCAAGGTGACCACGTCCGACGCATCCCGGATCACCCACACCGGCGCGGGCACCATCAACGACATCCTCCCCGGCGACACGGTGGTCGTGCAGGGCCAGAAGGGCGCCGACGGCATCGTCTCGGCCACGGCCGTCGCCGACACCGGGGCCAACACCGGGAACTGATCGGGCCGCCCGGCGGGTCAGATCACGACGGTCAGGGCGTCGGGCTGGACCCGTACCGACACCGCCCGGGCGTCACCGACCCGGACGCCGTCGAGGCGGACGGGCAGCGGGCGCTCCAGCTCGACCTGCACGGCGGCGGTCCGCCGCTCCTTGATCCCGGGATGAGGCAGGTGCGTCCCGTGGTGCAGGCGGGACCGGACCGCCAGGAGCTGGCCTCGATCGAGGTGGACGTCGTAGGTGTCGAGCAGGCCGTCGTTGGGATGGGCGCGGGGGCCGAGGTTCCAGTCGCCGAAGCCCCTGACCGAGAGGTACTGGGCGTTCATGGCGACGAAGGCGCGGGTCCACAGCCGGGTGCGGGCGACGAGGTGGGCGACGAAGAGGTGGATGCGACCGTCCAGCAGCGCCTCGCCGACGTCGACGGTGAACCGCACGCCCTGCAGCGCCCCGCCGCCGCCACCACCGCCCAGGGTGTGGCACAGGTCCCCGCCGAGCAGCCCGAGGGCCGGGAAGGGCCGGCGGTCGCGTCGGGCGTCGCCCAGCACGGCGGCGGCCTCGGCGTCGGAGCGGACCACCACCCCACCCTCGGGCAGGTCTCCGGGCGCTCCCCACGCCTGGCCTTTGGCGATCGGCACTTCCGCCCGCTAGCCGCCGACGACCGACGACGCCGCCACCACGCCCCGGAAGAGGCGGTCGGCCGCGTCGCGAGCCGACTTGGCCGTCGCCGGGTCGGGGGCGATGTCGCCGAGCTGGCGGACGAGGTCGATGAGCTGCTTGACGTTGCGGACGAAGTCGCCGCCAGAAACCCCTTCGTCCACGATGACCTCGGACAGCTCCTCCCCGGCGGCCCAGCCATGGGCGTGGGCCACGAAGCCGGCGTCGGGCCGGCGGGTGAGGGGCAGGCTGGCTTCGTCCTCGGCGAGGTTGAGCTCGGTGGCCAGCCGTTCCAGATCCGCCCACCGGCGTTTCAGCCGCGATGACGGGAACCACGGCTCGGCCGGCTGGCCCTCAGGGCGGCGGGCCTCGTAGGTGAACGTCGACGCCAGCGCGGCGATCCCGGTCGCGTCCAGCTCGTCGAACAGGCCGGCCCGGATGGCCTCGGCGACGAGCAGGTCGCACTCGTGGTAGATGCGACCCAGGATCTCACCGCCCTCGGTCAGCGACCACCCGTCGACGTACCCCCACGCCTCCAGCACCCGCAGGACACGGTCGAACTGGTGGCCCAGGGACTCCGTGCGACCCGAGATCCGCCGTTCCAGGCGGCGGACGTCCTTCTCCAGGCGCTCGGCCCGCTCCGCGGCGCGCAGGTGGCGGCGCAGGTCCGGGCAGGCCGCCACTGGGTGCTCGTCCACCGAGCCGTCGCCCGTGCCGTCGCCCGACATCGACCCCGCTCCCCTCCCGGACGACGACTGGCCCGACGACGAGGACGCCCGGACCCGGGCCAGGGCCTGGGCCACCTCCCGCCGGAAGACGGGGTTGCGGGGGGAGTAGGGCACCGGCAGCTCGACCCGCCCCACCGGTCGGGGCGGAAAGCGGAAGTCGCGGGCCGAGAGGGTGAGGTAGCGGCGCTCGGGCGTGAGCGCGCCGATCCGAACGTCGTCGCCCCGGCGGTTGGCCGTGGAGATGACCGCGACCTTGCCCGCCGACTTGCCGCCCGAGACGAAGAGCACGTCGCCCGGCTTGACCCGCTCGAGGGCGGCCACGACGCCGGCCCGGGCCGACGTGCGGGCTCGGTGGCCGTTCCCGTCCTCCTCGAGCGAGGCCCGCAGCAGGCGCCGGTACTCCTCCACGTCGCCCAGTTCGCACGTCGCGTCCCGCCGGGCCGCGGCCAGGAGGTGGCCTGTCCGTTCGACTTGCGACTCCAGGCGTACGACGTCGCGGTCGGACGTGTACTGGGCGAACGACAGGTTGAGCAGGTGGCGGGCCGCGTCCGGCGCGTAGCGGCGGACCAGGTTGCAGGCCATGTTGTAGGTCGGGCGGAACGACGACCGCAGGGCGTAGGTCCGGGTCGAGGCCAGGCCGGCCACCTGGTCGAACGGCACGTACGGCGACCACAGCACGACCGCGTACCCGACCTCGTCGATCCCCCGCCGCCCGGCCCTGCCCGTGAGCTGGGTGTACTCGCCGGGAGTCAGGAACTCGTGGCGCTCACCGGTGAACTTGGACAGCTTTTCGATGACCACCGACCGGGCCGGCATGTTGATGCCGAGGGCCAGCGTCTCGGTGGCGAACACCGCCTTGACCAGGCCGGCCGAGAAGCACGCCTCGACCGCCTCCTTGAACGGCGGCACCAGGCCGGCGTGGTGCGACGCCAGCCCCGCTTCCAGCCCGGACAGCCAGCGGCCGTAGCCGAGCACGGCCAGGTCGGCCTCGGAGAGGATCTCGGTGCGGGCCTCGGCGATGGCCCGGATGGCCTGGGCCTCCTCCGGGGTGGTCAGGCGCAGCCCGGCGTCGAGGCACTGCTTCACCGCGTCGTCGCACGCGGCCCGGCTGAAGATGAAGTAGATGGCCGGCAGCATCCCCTCGTCCCACAGCCGGTCGACCACCTCGGCCCGCCGCGGCGTGTACAGGCGACCGCGAGGCCGGGCCCGCCACTGGTCGCCCCGGTGGGCGGGTCGGGTTTCCAGACGGAGGGCCTCCGGGTTCGGCTTACCGTCGAGGAACGTTGGCAGCAGGCGCAGGTGGTCCTCCTCCCGGTCGCCGACCAGGTAGAAGTGGTTGAGCTCGACCGGGCGCCGCTCCTCGATGATGGCCGTCGTCGCCCCCCGGACGGTCTGGATCCAGTCGGCGAACTCCTCGGCGTTGGACACCGTCGCCGACAGGCAGACGAGGTCGACCTCCGGCGGCGAGTGGATGATCACCTCCTCCCACACGGGCCCGCGGTACCGGTCCTGGAGGTAGTGGACCTCGTCGAGGACGACGTAACGCAGTCCGTCCAGGGCGGAGGAGGCCGCGTAGATCATGTTGCGGAGCACCTCGGTGGTCATCACCACGACGGGGGCGTCGCCGTTGATGGAGTTGTCGCCCGTCAGCAGCCCGACCTTCTCGGGTCCGTGGCGGCGGGCCAGGTCGCCGAACTTCTGGTTGGACAGCGCCTTCAGCGGCGTGGTGTAGAAGGTCTTGCCCCCCTCGGCGAGGGCCTTGGCCACGGCGTACTCGGCCACGACGGTCTTGCCCGAGCCGGTGGGCGCGGCGACGAGGACGGACCGACCGGCGTCGATGGCGTCGAGGGCGCGGACCTGGAAGTCGTCGAGGCCGAACGCGTACGTCGCCGCGAACTCGTCGCGGGTCACTTCTTCAGCAGCCGGCCGATGATGATCGACGCCTCGTAGAAGATGTACATCGGTATGGCCATGGCGAACAGCGAGTACGGATCCTGGCTCGGGGTGATGACCGCGGCCACGGTGACGATGACGACGATGGCCGGCCGTCGCCACTTGCGCAGTTTGCGGCTGGGGACGACGCCGGCCAGCTCGAGGAAGACCAGGACGATCGGGAACTCGAAGGCGATCCCGAAGGCGACGATCATCAGCATGACCAGGCTGAGGTACTTCGAGGCACTGAAGAGCGGCGTGAGGTTGGCGCCGCCCACGCCGATCAGGAAGCGCAGCGCGGGCTTGAACGTGATGAGGGCGACCACCGCGCCGAGCAGGAACAGCAGGATCGACGAGACGATGAAGGGGATCGCGTAGCGCTTCTCCTTCTTGTGCAGGCCCGGGGTGATGAAGCGCCACAGCTGCCAGAGAACGACCGGCGACGCCAGGAACATGCCGCTCCACGCGGCCACCTTCAGCCGGGTGGCGAACGCCTCCAGCGGGTCGAAGAACACGAACTGGCTCTTGCCGGTGACCTCGCGGTACGGCGAGATCAGGAAGTTCAGGATGTGGTTGTAGAGGATGAACCCGAGGCAGCCGCCGACCACCAGGGCGATGACCGAGATGATGAGGCGGCGACGCAGCTCGGTGAGGTGGGCGACCAGGGGCATCCGCTCCCCGGGGTCGTCATCCTCCGGCTCGCGCTCCGAGGGCCCCTCGGGCCCGGCTTGGTCGGCGATGATGGCGACGGGGCGGCCTTAGGGACGGGGAGGCTCGGCGGCGGGAGGCCCGGGCTCCCCCGGCATCCCGGACATTCGCGACAGCTCGGGCTCAGCCGGCGGCACCGGCGGCACCGGCCCTGCGACGGGGCGGTCCGGTACAGGGCGGTCCGGTACAGCGGGGTCCGGTACAGCGGGGTCCGGTACGCGGCCGTCGGGTACGCGG
Source organism: Acidimicrobiales bacterium (assembly GCA_036269435.1). Lineage (GTDB taxonomy): Bacteria > Actinomycetota > Acidimicrobiia > Acidimicrobiales > AC-14 > CADCTB01. Next base: position 4,621 of record DATASA010000210.1, read on the forward strand.
CCGTTGGGTACATCGCGGTCGGTCGCCGCGCTTTCGTCGGTCGAGGCCGCAGCGGTCTGCGTCGGCATCATCGGCAGGTGCATGGGCGGCGCCCGCAGGGGAGGCGGCGGGAGCACGGGCGGTGGCGGCGCCGGCGGTGGCGGTTCGCTCTGCCCGGGCCAGACAGGCGCGGCGGCCGGGGCGGCAGCCCCCGAGGTCGGTTCGGGCTGGCGCAGCATCTCGGTCGGATACGACGGCGCCTCGTCGGTGTCGATCACCGTGCGGATGTCGTCCTGCACGCTCTGTGACCACTTGCGCACCTCGGCAAGAGTCTTGCCGACCTGGCGGGCCGCCCCAGGCAGCTTGTTCGGCCCGAGCACGATCAGGGCGACCAGCAGGATGACGAGAATCTCTGCCGGTCCCAACGAGCTGGGCATGGAGCCACTCTACTGGCGGCGTACCTCGTCAACGGTTGCGCCCAGGTTGGCGATCTCCTCACGAACCTTGTTCAGATCGGCGCCCGCCTGGGCCAGGTCGTCCATGGCCCCCTTGAGCTGCCCGAGGGACTTGGAGACCTTGACGAAGCCCCGGACGGTGAAGAAGCCGCCGATCAGGACGACAGGCACGAGCAGGAGCCAGAGCGCGCTCATGGGCAAATGGTACCGGCTCGGGAACTTAGAGTCGCCGGATCGTCGACGCGCTGCGCAACCCGCCGATCGCCTTCGCCCACCGGGGCGGCCGGGCCCACGCGCTCGACAACACCATCGAGTGCTTCCAGCTCGGCCTGCGCCTGGGCGCGACCGGTCTGGAGAGCGACGTGTGGCTCACCGCCGACCGCGTGCCCGTCCTCGACCACGACGGCCGGGTCAAGGCCGGGCTGCGCAGCCGACCGATCGGCACGGTGGAACGGGCCGCGCTGCCCGCCCACGTCCCCACCCTCGAAGCGCTCTACGCGGCGTGCGGCACCGCCTTCGAGCTGTCGCTCGACGTCAAGGATCCGGCGGCGGCTCCGGCGGTTGCGGCCGTGGCCCGGGCTGCCGGCGGGGGCGCCCCGGAGCGCTTGTGGCTCTGCCATCCGGATTGGGAGCTGCTGGCCAGCTGGCGGGAGGAGCTGGCCGACGTCCGCCTGGTCGACAGCACCAAGCTTCGCGACATGCGCCGCGGCCCGGAGCGGCGGGCGGCCCAGCTCTCGGCCGCCGGGATCGACGCGGTCAACATGCACTACGCCGACTGGACCGGGGGCCTGACCACCCTCTTCCACCGCTTCGGCCGGCTGGCCTTCGGCTGGGACGCCCAGCACGAGCGGGTCCTGCGCAGCCTGGTCCGCATGGGCATCGACGGCGTCTACAGCGATCACGTCGACCGGATGGTGGACGTCATCGGTTCGGCGTAGCCGGCCTGGACCCCGCCCCGCTGCGGGCGGGGGGCGGGAGGCCGTCGAGGGCGGCCAGGACGTCCTCCACGGAGATCCGCAGCAGGCCCGGGTCCGGATCGGGCGCGTGCGGGTCGCCTCGGCGCCCGGCCCAGAGGGCGACGTGGGACGGGCGGTCGGGCGGCGGGCCCCACTCCGACGGCGGTACTGGGCCGAAGAGCACGACCGACGGCGTCCCCAAGGCGGTGGCCAGGTGGGCGACGCCGGTGTCGCCGCACACGACGCGACCGGCGGCAGCCACCACCGCGGCCACGCCGAGGAGGTCCGTACGGCCGGCGAGCACGGAGTCGGGCGACAGCCCCGAGCGGGCGGCGACGTCGGCGCCCAACCCGGCCTCGGCTGCGCGGCCCGTGACCACCACCCGGTGGCCGGCAGCGGCCGCGGCGCCGGCGATCGCGGCCCACCGGTCCACCGGCCACCGGCGGGCCCCGGACGCGGCACCCGGATGGATCACCGTCGCCCCCTCGGCCGCGGCCCAGGGCGGTGGCGTCCCGGGTGCGAGCAGGTCCAGGCGGCTGGGGTCGGCCGGGATGCCGCTGGACTGCAACAGCCGACACCAGCGGGCCACCTCGTGCTCGGCCGCCGCCCAGGGTGGCGACCCGGCCGAGTCGGGCACGTCCGGATGGGCGAAGGCGATCAGGCGGCCCGGGCGCGTCGCCAGCAGGACGCGGTGGCTCTGCGGCCCCCGCCCGTGCAGGTTCACGGCCACGTCGGGCCGGTGCAGCGAGCGGTCGAGCGGCTGGAGCGGAGCGGTGTCGGCCACCCGGTCGAGCGCGCCCGACAGCCAGGCCAGGGGGGCGAAGACGGCGGGCGCGGCCAGGACCAGACGGTGGCCCGGAAAGGCGTCGGCCAGCGCCCGCAGGGCGGGCAGGGCGGTCAGGAGGTCGCCGAGGCCCAGAGCCCGCAGAACCACGAGAAGCGGGCGGCGGTCAACGGGAGGAACGGCTGAGCACCTCCCGGGCCAGGCCGCTGGTCGACCGTCCGCCGAGGTAGGGCAGCACGACGGCCTGGCCGCCCCACCCGGCCAGCAGCGCCGCCTCGGGCAGGTCGGCCACCGCGTAGTCGGCCCCTTTGGCGAAGACGTCGGGACGGAGGCGGTCGAGCAGGGCCAGGGGCGTGTCCTCGTCGAAGACGGCCACGCCATCCACGCAACCGAGGGCGAGCAGCACCGCGGCCCGATCGGCCTCGTTCACGTAGGGACGTCCGGCCCCTTTCTGGCGGCGGACCGATGCGTCCGAGTTGAGGCAGACGACCAGGCAGTCGCCCAGGGACCGGGCTGCGGCCAACAGGCTGACGTGGCCGGCGTGGAGGAGGTCGAAACACCCGCCCGCAGCCACGACGGTTCCTCCGGCCGACCGGATGCGGTCGATCAGGGCGCGGGCGGGCGCCTCCCCCGTGGCCGGCGCCCGATCGACCGCGGCCCCGGCGAGGGCCAGCGCCGCGCTCGCTCCTCCGGCGCCGACGAAGGCCGACGCGGCGGCGACCGCCACCTCCACGGCTTCCGACGGCAGGGCGCCGTCGGCCAGAGCCGTGGTCGCGGCAGCGGCGAAACGGTCGCCCGCGCCACAGGGATCGCCACCGACGACGGGCCGGGCGGGAACGACGAGCGGGGGCACGTCAGCCGTGGCCAGGAGGGCGCCGCCGGCCCCCAGGGTGACCGCCACCGACGCCGCCTGCCACCGCCCGGCGAGAGCCCGGGCCCGGTCGGTGTGGGCGGCCAACCCGTCGCCCTCGACCTCGGGCACCAAGCCGGCCGCCTCCCGGCTGTTCGGCGTGGCCAGCCGCGCTCCCGCAACCGGGACCGCGCCGCGGGGATGGGGATCCCACACCACGGGGATCCGGGGCGACAGCTCGGCCAGGGCGGCGCGCAGTCCCGGTTCCGACGTGGTTCCCCGGCCGTAGTCGGCCACCAGCACGGCTGCCGCGCCGGCCAGCACGGCCCGTGCGGCGTCGGGGCAGGGCCCGACTCGACCGGGGCCCCCGCCGCGGTCCACCCGCAACAACGACCGGCCGTCGACCCGGACCCGGACCTTCTCGGGCGTCGGCCCGTCGAGGCCCAGGTCGAGCACCTGAACACCCCGGTCCGCCAGCAGGCCGGCGACCGTCCGCCCCGGCGCATCGGCGCCGAGGGCGGTGACGAGCACGACCGGGCGGTCGTCGCCGGCGGCCAGCACGGCCGCCAGGCCGGCGCCCCCGGGCCGAGGGACGTCGTCCTCGGCGTCGACGACCGGGACCGGCGCGTCGGGGCACAGCCGGTCGACCCGGCCCAGCAGGTCGCGGTCGAGGAGGGTGTCGCCCACCACCACGATGGGCGCCGTCATCGCGACACCCGCTGGCGGTTCGCCTCCACCGCTCGGGACGCGCCGACGCAGACGTCGACCGCGGCGCACAGCAGGTGCACGATGACCTGGTGGACCTCCTGCACGGTGGCGGTCGCCGGGGCGTCCACGCACACGGCGTCGTCGGCGCAGGCGGCCAGCGGATTGGGGCCGCGTCCGGTCAGGGCCCATGTGGTCATGCCGCGTTGGTGGGCCGCGTCCACCGCGGCCAGCACGTTGCGGCTGCTGCCCGACGTCGACAGGGCGACGAGAACGTCGCCCGGACGGCCGTGGGCCTCCACCTGTCGGGCGAACAGGGCCGCAGCCCCGTAGTCGTTCACGATGGCGGTCAGCGCCGAGGTCTCGGCGTGCAGGGCGATGGCGCTGAACGCCGGACGGTCGTCGCGGTAGCGCCCGACGAGCTCGGACGTGAGGTGCTGGACCTGCGCCGCGCTACCGCCGTTGCCGGCGGCGAGGAGCCGGCCGCCGCCGACGAGGACCCGGGCCAGGTCGCGGCCCCACTCGTCGATGCGGTCGACGTCGGCCTCGAGCGCGGCCAAGGGGCGGCCCAGCGCGGCGAGATGGTGGCGGCCGGTCGGCAGCGCCGCGTCGCGGTGCACGCTCACGACTGGGCCTCGATCGGGTACCCCGCGGACATCGGCTGGAGGACTTCGCCGTAGACGCCGAGGGTGGCCCGGGCGATCCGCGGCCACCCGTACTTGCGGGCCCGGCGGGCCCCGGCCACTCCCAGGCGACGGCGCAGCGCTCGGTCGTCCAACAGGCACCGCAAAGCGGCGGCCAGGTGCTCCGGCGATCGAGGCGGCACGTGGATCCCGGTCACCCCGTCGACCACGGTGTCGACCAGGCCGCCGACCGCCGTCGCCACCACCGGCACGCCACAGGCCATGGCCTCGAGCGGGACGATCCCGAACGGCTCGTACCAGGGGACGCAGAGGACGGCGTCGGCCGAGCGCAGCAGCGCGGGGAGATCGGCCCGGTCCACGCGCCCGCGCAGGCTGACCCGGTCGGCCACGCCGGCGGCCTCAGCCAGGCGCAGCAGGCGCCGGGCCTCCTCGTTGTGGCGCAGGTCGGCCGCGTCAGGACCGCCGGCGATCACCAGCTCGGCACCGGGCACGCCGGCCAGGGCGGTGACGACGTTGCCGACGCCCTTGCGCTCGACCAGCCTGCTGACGACCACGAGCCGGGCCACACCCGGTCGGCGTGGCTCCACCGGGCCGTCGGGGCAGAAGTGACCCAGGTCGACGCCGGACGGCACGACCTTCACCTTGTCGACGTCGGCGCCCAACCGGACCAGCTCGAACATCTCGTCCGAGCAGGTGGCGACCACCCGGTCGACGTCGGCGAGGAGCTGGCGCTCGACCGTCCGGCGCTCGGGCGGGCTCGTGTCGCGCTCGCCCTGGTGGCGACGCTTGACCACCCCGAGAGCGTGGAACGTCTGCACCACCGGGATGCCCAGCGGCCGTCCCGCCTCGACCGCGGCCAGCCCGGACATCCAGAAATGGCCGTGGGCCACGTCCGGCCGCCAGCGGCGCCAGACCCGGGCCAGGTCGGCGGCGAACGCGTCCATGTAGGGGAACAGGTCGTCCTTGGGGATGGGGAACGGCGGGCCCGCGTCCACGTGGTGGACGGCGACACCCGGCGCCAGAGCGGACCAGCGGGGCAGCGTGGGGTCGTCGCGCCGGGTCGAGACCAGCACCTCCACACCGAGGCGGCCGAGCTGGCGGGCCAGCGCGGCGACGTGCACGTTCTGGCCCCCGGCGTCGACCCCGCCCAGCACGGCCAGGGGGCTGGCGTGGTCCGAGACCATGGCGACCCTCATCACGCCGCCCCCACCGGGAGGGGGGCGAGGCGGTCGACCGCGGCGTGCACCTGGGCCACCCCGACCGACGACAGGCACGGGCGACCCGGGACGGGACACGTCCGGGCCCGGCAGCCCCGACAGGCGATGTCCTGGTCGCCGAGCAGGACGCTGGCGACGCCCCACGGCGCCCACCGCGCCGCCGGCACCGTCGGCGCGAACAGCGACACCACCGGGGTGCCGACCGCGGCGGCCAGGTGGGCCGGACCGGTGTTGCCGACGACGACCGCGTCGGCGGCGGCCAGGACCTGGGCCAGGCCCTGGAAGTCGGTGCGACCGCCCAGGTCCACCACCGAGGGCCGGCCCGGCGGCCCGGCGACCATGGCGGTCAGCTCCCGTTCGCCGGGGCTGCCGGTCACCACCACCCGCCTGCCGGCGTCGACCAGCGCGTCGACCAGCGCGGCGTTGGCCGCGGGCGACCACGCCCGGGCCGACACCGACGCCCCGGGGTGCACGACCACGTAGGGAAGCTCCAGCTGCGGCCCGGGACCCACGGCACGGACGCGCAGGCGGCCGTCGTCGCCGTCGGGCAGCTCGAAGCCGAGGGTGGCGACCGTGGACAGGCCCCGGAGGACTTCGTGGACGTCGTCGTCGATCCGGTGGCGGACGTCGAGCAGGGAGCCCGGATAGTCCTCGCTCACCGCGGCGATGGTGCCCACCCCGGCCATCCGCAGCAGCAGCGCGGTGGGCAACGCGCTCTGGTGCCACGACGTCAGGATGACCGCCTGGTCGATGCCCCGACGGGCGAGATCGTCGACGAGGGCGGATATGGCGACGGCAGAGACCGGCTCGGGCTCGGGGTCGATCCACGGGGCGCGGTGCACCACGATCTCGTCGACTCCCGGGAGCAGCGCGGCCGCGGCCCGACCCTGCGGCCCGCACAGGTAGGTGACCTCGCCGGCCCCGGCGGCGAGGGCCCGCACCGCCGGGCCGGACAAGAGGACGTCGCCCGCGCTGTCCAGGCGGACGACGAGGACGTGAGGGCTCACCGAGGGATCGCGTCCGCGCCCGCCAGGACCAGATCCACCGCCTCTTCCAGCGTGTCCGCCACGACGTCGGCTGCGACCACCTCTTGGCGACGGGTGGCCGGCGTCGGCACCAGGACAGCCGATGCACCGGCGGCCCGCGCCGCCTCCACGTCGGCGCCGATGTCGCCGATCAGCACGCACGCTGCCGGGCTGACGCCCAGCGCGGCCGCCGCGGCCAGGACCATGCCGGGCGCGGGCTTGCGACAGGCGCAGCCGTCGCCCGGGCCGTGGGGGCACACGAACCAGGGGCCGAGCGGGCCGACGAGCGTCTCGACGCGGCGGTTGACCGCCTCGACGTCGGCGAGGGTCAGCAGGCCCCGGGCGACACCGCTCTGGTTCGAGAGAAGGGCCAGCGGCATCCCGGCCGCCCGTAGCCGGGCCAGGGCGGCGACGGCACCGGGCACGGCGACCACCCGCTCCGGATCACCGTTGTACGGGACGTCCTCGACCAGCGTGCCGTCGCGGTCGAGCAGTACCGCGGCAGGCGCTGACAGTCCGCGAACGCAACCCCTTGTTCCCACCCCTGCTCCTCGGCCACACAGGTGGAAGACGCGCCGCTTCTCGACGACTTCCGGCCCGCGAGCCGCTACCCGCTGCGGAGGAGAAGCAAACTACGGGAAGAGAATTTCAACCTGGGAAACGTCGGGCGGCGTTGACACCCGCGTCGGGCGGTCCGAGACCTGCCAATCGACGACGAACTCGCCCTCCAGATCGCACAACACGTCCGGATACGGCCCGTCCAGAGGCGCAGGTCGTACGGGCTCGGGCCAGAGGCGGGTGGTTGGACCGACGAGACCGGTCATAAGGGCATCTCCTGGCTACACGAGCGAACGTGGAGCGGGACGGCTTCCCGCACCTCCACGCGCTTTTCATTTTACACCTGGACGAACGGCGTTGTGGCGTCGTTTCAGCCCTGTGTCACGAGGTTCACCAGCCGGTCGGGCACGGCCCCGACCGGACGACGACGCGCCCGACCAGGCGGCGGGCGGCGTTGGGCGCCCATTCCGCCGGGGCCAGCCCCTCAGCAGCCAGGCCGGCGGGCACCTCCAGCGGGCCGGCGGTCACGGCCCGACCACCCCTTGGCGCACCTCGGACCGGGCCTTGACCCGCATGACCTTGTTCACCGCGCTCAGGTAGGCCCGGGCCGAGGCCTCCACGACGTCGGTGGACACGCCGCGGCCCGACACCCGGATGCCGTCGGCCTCGAGCTGGACGATGACGTCGCCCAGCGCGTCGACCCCGCCGGTGACGGCCGACACGTTGAACCCGGTGAGGGTTCCGTCGATGCCCGTGGCCGCCTTGATGGCCTTGCAGGCCGCGTCGATCATGCCGTCGCCCTCGTCGGTGGCCTCCAGCTTGTCGCCGTCGCGAAGGACGACGACGGTGGCGCGGGGCACGCCGACGGTGCCGCCGCTGACCTCCAGCGACTCCAGGGAGAACGTGTCCTGCAGCCGGTCGCCCGCCTCCTCGGCCACGATGGCCTCGAGGTCGGCGTCGGTCAGGTCGACCTTGCGGTCGGCCAGCTCCTTGAACCGGGCGAAGGCCGAGTTGAGCGCCTCGCCGGAGATCTGGAAGCCCATCTTGGCCAGTGTGTCGGAGAAGGCGTGGCGGCCGGAGTGCTTGCCCAGCACGATCTGGCTGCCGACCTGGCCGACGGCGCTGGCGTCGATGATCTCGTAGGTGCTGCGGTCGGCCAGCACGCCGTGCTGATGGATGCCCGACTCGTGGGCGAAGGCGTTGCGGCCCACGACGGCCTTGTTGTACTGGATCGGGTAGCCGGTCAGGCGACTGACCAGGCGGCTGGTGCGGGCCAGCTCCTCGGTGTGCACGCCCAGCTCGATCCCGGGGAACTGGTCGGGGCGGATCTTGATGGCCATGACCACCTCCTCCAGGGCGGCGTTGCCGGCTCGCTCCCCCAGCCCGTTCACGCAGACCTCGACCTGCCGGGCCCCGCCCTGCACGCCGGCCAGCGAGTTGGCCGTGGCCAGGCCCAGGTCATTGTGGCAGTGGGTGGATGTGACGTAGACACCGGACACCTCGCGGCGGACGTACTGGATCAGGGCGCCGAAGTCCCAGGGGATGCCGTAGCCGACGGTGTCGGGGATGTTCAGGGTGGTGGCCCCTGCGTCCACTGCGGCCTGCAGCACCTCGAGCATGAAGTCGAGCGGCGTCCGGGTGGCGTCCTGAGGGCTGAACTCCACGTCCTCGGTGTGCTCGCGGGCCCGGGCCACCCCGGTCCGGGTGGCGGCCAGCACCTGGGCCTCGTTCATCTTGAGCATGTGCTCCATGTGCTGGGGGCTGGTCGACATGAAGACGTGGATGCGAGCCCGCTCGGCGTCGCGGACCGCGTCCCAGCAGCGGTCGACGTCGGCCACCTGGGTGCGCGACAGCCCGGCGATGGCCGGGCCCTGGACCGTGCGGGCGATGGCCCGCACGGCTTCGAAGTCGCCCTGGCTGGCGACGGGGAACCCGGCCTCGATGTAGTCGACCCCGAGCCGGGCCAGCTGCTCGGCGATCTCCAGCTTCTCGGCCGCGTCGAGCGAGATGCCCGGCGCCTGCTCGCCGTCGCGCAGCGTGGTGTCGAAGATCACCAGTCGCTCGGCTCCTGTTCGGTCAGCGGCCGGCTGGTCGGGATCGGGGTTCATGGGTTCCTCCGGAGGGGACGACTTCTCAATGACGTGTGGTGGAAAAGAAAAAACCTCCCGGCCCGGAGGCACGAGAGGCGAGGCGAGCACCGGGAGGCGCTCGCCGCTACGTAAGGAGCAGGGTGCTGAAAGTGGCCGCGGTGTTCGTCGGACGAGACATCTCGTGTCGAGGATGACAGTCGCGGCTGCGGTCGTCAAGTAGGGTCGCCGAGATGATGGGAAGGTGCTCGTGATTCGACGGACGTTGCGTTTCGGGATTCGGCTCGGGCTCCTGGCCGGGATCGGTCTCGCCTTGTTCAAGCTCGTCCAGGGAAGGCGCGCCTCCGATTACGGCTCCCCGTCGCCCGACTGGGCCCCTACCCCGGCCCCGGCCACCAACCCCAATTTGCCCAAGCCCGTGCCCGAGCCGGAGCTGGTGAAGCCGGTCGCCCTCGAGGAAATCGTCGAGAAGAAGGCGGCCGCGGGGCCATCCTCGCTCGCCGACCCCGAACCATCGGCGCCCGTGGTCGAGGCCCCCGGCGGGTCGGTGGTCAAGAAGGCGGCTCCGGTCAAGCGGGCGGCCAAGAAGGCCGTCGCCGCGCCGCCCGCACCGGCCGCCGCGCCCACGCCCGAAGCGGCGGCTCCGGCCGCCCCGGCGAAGCAGGCACCCGCGCCGAAGAAGGCGCCGGCCGCCAAGAAGGTCCCGCCCGCGGTCGAGGATGCCCGCGAGCTGGCTGCGGCCAAGAAGGCGGCCGCGGCCAAGAAGGCAGCCAAGAAGACCCAGGGCTAGGCCGCGCCGGATCCGACGGGACGCCAGGCTCAAGGGAAGGCCGCCGCGTGCCGATACTCGCCAGATGAACCGGCGGACGATCGCGGCCGCTCTCCTGTCCCTCGTCCTCGCCGCCGTCGCCCCCTCGATCGCCGGGGCGGCGACGACGGTGGACCCGGTCCTGGGTGGCCAGCCGGTCACCGTGGACCTCGGCCCGGGGCGCGACGTCGCCTCCGGCGTGGCCGCGCAGTCCGACGGCAAGATCGTCGTCGTCGGCACGGCCAACCTCTATCCGGTGGACGGCAGCCGCAGCGAGATGGCCGTGCTCCGCTTCACCGCCGACGGCCACCTCGACCCGACGTTCGGCGACGGCGGCCGGGTCCTCTTCGACGGCGGCCGCACCGGGGCCACGGCCGCCGCCGTCGCGTTGCAGCCCGACGGCCGGATCGTCGTCGTGGGCAGCGCCAACACCGAAAGCGTCACCTATCCCTTGTCGCTGGTCGCCGTCTCCCGTCTCGACCCGGCAGGCCGGATCGATCCCACGTTCAACGGAGGCAACCTGCTGCTGGTCCAGGGCGGCGGACCGGAGGCATCCGGACGCGCGGTCGCCCTCCAGCCGGACGGCCGGATCGTCGTCACCGGTACGGGCCGGGGGACGATGGTGATCCGGGTGATGCCCGACGGCTCGCTCGACCAGTCCTTCGGTACCGCCGGCGAGGGCCGGACCGACACCACCATGAGCACGCCCGACAGCTCCTTCGACTACGTCGGCATCCGCCCCGACGGCAGGATCGTGCTGGCCGGCACCTCCACCTCGACCAGGCACCAGATCGCGGCCCAGTACCTCGCCAACGGCACACCGGACACGACGTTCGGGAACGGCGGCTCTGTCTACGATCCCTCCGACGGCCAGACCAACGGTGCGGTGTTGCGCCCCGACGGCTCGCTCGTCACCACCGGGTCCGTCTTCCGGGGCTCGCCCGGGCTGCAGCTCAACGCGGTGAGCGCGACCTCCTACCTGGCAGACGGCTCCCCTGACCTACGGTTCGGCGCCGGCGGCCGGACCCTGACCGACGCGCCGCCCTTCACCTACCCGAGTGGCAGCATCGGGTACGGCTTCGGCGCCTTCGGGAACGCGGTCACGGTCGACGGTCGGGGCCGGCTCGTGGTCGCCGGAGGAGCCGGGGCGGGAAGCGGCGACCTGGCGATTCTGCGGTACAACGCCTTCGGCGCACTGGACACGAGCCTCGGCCGAGCCGGCTGGTTGAAGACCGACGTGGACGGCGAGAACGACGAGTTCGACGCCATCGGCATGCTCCCGAACGGCGGGTTCGCGGCGGCGGGCTCGACGCTCAACGGCGGCGTAGAACGGATTGTCCTGGCCGTCTACAAGCCCACGAACCAGCCGGCGCACCCGACGGCGTGGGGGTGGAACCCCCTCGGCGAGCTGGGCGACGGGACGACGCTCGACCACACCTCCCCCGGCCCGGTGGTCGGACTCTCCTCCGCCTCCTCCGCCGCCTCCGTCGCCGCCGGCACCCTGCACAGCCTGGCCCTCGACGACCACGGCCAGGTCTACGCCTGGGGGTGGAACGGCGTGGGGCAGCTGGGCGACGGGACGACGGTGGACAGCCACCAGCCTGTCCCGGTCCCGGGGCTCACCGAGGTGGCGGCGATCGCCGCCGGCTACAACCACAGCCTCGCCGTGCAGGACGGCGTGGTCATGGCCTGGGGCTGGAACGCCCTCGGTCAGCTCGGCGACGGCACGACCGTCAACCGGACGACGCCCGTGCCCGTCCGGGGCCTCACCGGGGTCGTCGCCGTCTCCGCCGGGGTGCTGCACAGCCTCGCCCTCCGGGGCGACGGCACGGTGTGGGCCTGGGGGTGGAACGGGGTCGGCCAGCTCGGGAACGGCTCGACCGTGGACAGCCTCCGTCCCGTGCAGGTGGCAGGACTCACCGACGTGATCGCAATTTCCGCGGGGGCGTACCACAACCTGGCCCTGAGAAGCGATGGCTCGGTCTGGACATGGGGCTGGAACGGCTTCGGGCAGCTCGGCGACCCGATGACGCCGGTCGGGGTCGACCGGTGGACGCCGGTCCGGGCCGCCTGGCCCGGCATGGTGGCCATTGCCGCCGGGGGGCTCCACAGCCTGGCGCTCCAGAGCGACGGGACGGTCTGGGGTTGGGGCTACAACGGCGTGGGCGAGGTGGGTGACGGCACGTTGACGGAGCGTGGAGTGATGGTGCCGGTTACCGGCCTGCCCCCGGTGAACGAGATCGCCGCCAGTCTGATCGACAGCGTGGCCACCACGGCCGACCACCAGGTCTGGGGTTGGGGGTGGAACGCGGTGGGCACGCTTGGCGACGGCACGACGGTCGACCGCCACTCGCCGGTGCCCACCGCAGGGCCGCTGGCAGCTACTGCGATCGCCGCCGGCGTGTACCACACGCTCGCCCTCGGGCTCTGACCGGGCTACTCCTGGTCGACGGTCGCCACGTGGAGGATGCCGTCCGCGGCGCGCAGTTCGCCGGCGACTTCGGGCGGCAACGCCCGGTCGGTCGACAGGACCATGAGGGCGGCCGCGCCCGACGGTGAGCGGCCGACGTCCATATCCGAGATGTTGAGGCCCGCCCGACCGAGGGTGGCGCCGACGACGCCGATCATCCCGGGCCGGTCGTCGTTGCGCACCATGACCATGTGCCGGGCGGGCGGGATGTCGACCGTGTGCTCGTCGACCATGACCAGCCGGGCCTCGTTGCGGAGGCCGAACAGGCTCCCGGCCACGGAGTGGCCGTCGCCCTGCAGCGTGATCAGGTTGACGTAGTCGTGGGCCGCGGTCGTGCGGAACTCCTGCACGTCGAGCCCCTTGGCCTCGGCCAGCCGGGGCGCGTTGACGTACGACACCGATTCGGTGCCGTCGGCGCCCAGCACGCCCTTGAGCACGGCGAGGGTGAGGATGCGGGTGTCGTAGTCGGCGAGCTGGCCCTGGTAGTCGACCGACAGCGACTTGGGACCACCCTCCTCGATCGACGCCCAGATCCGGACGAGCCGCTCGGCCAGCGGCAGGAAGGGCCGCACCGCCTCGGCGGCCTCGCTGGCGTCGACGTTCACCGCGTACGGGACGAACTCGCCGGCCAGCGCCAGCGACACCTGCTCGGCAATGGTCTCCCCCGCCTTGTCCTGGGCCTCCACCGTGCTGGCGCCGAGGTGCGGCGTGACCACGACCGACGGCAGCCCGAACAGCGGGGACTCCGTCGTCGGCTCTTTGGCGAACACGTCGATGGCGGCGCCGGCCACCCGACCGTCGGCCACGGCCGCGGCCAGGGCGGCCTCGTCGATGATCCCGCCCCGGGCCACGTTGACGATCCGCAGCGTCGGCTTGGCGTGCGCCAGCAGGTCCTCGCCGACCAGGCCGACGCTCTCGGGCGTCTTCAGCAGGTGGATGCTGATGAAGTCGGCCTGGCGGACGACGTCCTCCAGCTCCAGCAGCTCGACGCCCAGCTTGCGGGCCCGGTCGGGCGACATCCACGGGTCCCACGCCACCAGGCGCATGCCGAAGGCATACGCCCGTTGGGCGACCAGGGTGCCGATGCGGCCCAGCCCGAGCAGGCCGAGGGTCTTGCCCTGCAGCTCGACGCCGGTCCACTTCGACCGCTCCCACTTGCCGGCCTTGAGGGCGGCGTCGGCCTGGGGGACGTTGCGAGCGGCCGCCAGCAGCAGCGCCATCGTGTGCTCGGCCGCGGTGACGATGTTCGACAAGGGTGCGTTGCAGACCATCACGCCGCGTTGGGTGGCCGCGGCGACGTCGACGTTGTCGAGGCCGACGCCGGCCCGGCCGACGACAACCAGGTCGGTCCCGGCGGCCAGGACCTCGGCCGTGACCTTCGTCTCTGAGCGGATGATCAGGGCGGCGGCGCCGGCCACGGCGCCCAGCAGCGCCTCCGGCGACAGGCCGAGGCGGACGTCGACGTCGTGGCCCTCGTCACGCAGGCGCGCCAGGCCCCGCTCGGCCAGCTCTTCGGTGACAAGGACGCGTGCCATGCGGCCATGCTCGCACACGCGGTAGAGGAAGCCCGCATCTACGGCCGGCCTACTCGGGCTCCTCGCCCTCCTCCTTGACCCACGGCCGGTAGATGGCCCGGGAGTCCCGCGGGCTGGACTTGAGGCGGATCTCGTAGACCTGCGGGCCTTCCGGCTCGGCCGGCGCCTCCTGCTCGATGGCGATCGTGTCGTTCTTCTTCTCGGGGTCGAAGACGTCACGCAGGCCCAGGGCGATGCCGGTGAGGATGGCCCCCGTCGCCGTGCGGGCCCGCTTGGGCGGCACCTTGGGCGCGGGTCGGGGCGCCGACAGTTTCAGCCCGAAGATGTCGTCGCTGCCGTAGAACTCCTCGAGGGGGACGTCGCCCGAAGGAGGCCGCTCCTCGGGGTACTCCTCCGCCGGCTCGTCGGCCCGGTCGTCCACCGTCCCAGGGTACCGGCGATCGGAACCGATCAGCTCGACAGAAGGGTGGCGAGGCGCTGCACGCCCTCGGCCAGGGCCCCGTCGGCCAGGGCGTAGGAGAGCCGGGCGTACCCCGGCGCCCCGAACGCCTCGCCCGGCACGATGGCGACCTTGGCCGCGTCGAGGACGATCTCGGCCAGCTCCAGCGTGTTCGTCGCCCTGCGCCCGCCGGCGAGGGGCCGGTTCAGGGCCCCGGCGAACGACGGGAAGGCGTAGAACGCCCCCTCCGGCTCCAGGCAGGTGACGCCGGGGATGGCGGACAGGAGACCGAACATCGTCCGCCGGCGACGGTCGAACGCGGCGCGCATCTGCTCGACACAGGACTGGTCTCCCGTGAGGGCGGCGAGGGCGGCGCGCTGGGACACATTGGCGACGTTCGACGTGGCGTGCGACTGCAGGTTCACCGCACCCTTGACGACGTCGGCCGGGCCGATCATCCAGCCCACCCGCCAGCCGGTCATGGCGTACGTCTTGGCCACCCCGTTGACCACGATGGTGCGGTCGGCCAGTTCGGGGACCACCGCCGGCATGGAGGAGAACACGTGGTCGCCGTAGACCAGGTGCTCGTAGATCTCGTCGGTGACGACCCACAGCCCGCGGTCGGAGGCCCATCGCCCGAGCTCCGCCACCTGGGCGGGCGTGTAGACCGCCCCCGTCGGGTTCGAGGGCGACACGAACAGCAGGACCTTCGTTCGCTCGGTGGTCGCCGCCTCCAGGGCGTCGACCGTGGCCCGGAAGCCTGTGCCCTCGTCGGTCGGCACGGCGACGGAGACGCCGCCGGCGAGCCGGATCGCCTCGGGGTAGGTGACCCAGTAGGGGGCGGGGACGAGCACCTCGTCGCCCGGGTCGAGGAGCGCGGCGAAGGCGTTGTACACCGCGTGCTTGGCTCCGTTGGTGATGAGCACCTGCGACGGGCTCACCTCGTAGCCGGCGTCCTTGGCCGTCTTGACCGCCACCGCCTCCCGCAGCTCGGGCAGGCCGGCCGCGGGGGTGTAGCGGTGGTTCTTGGGGTCGCCGGCAGCCTCGACCGCGGCGGCCACGATGTGGGCCGGCGTCGGGAAGTCCGGTTCGCCGGCCCCGAAGCCGATCACGTCGTGACCCGCAGCCTTGAGCGCCTTGGCCTTGGCGTCGACGGCGAGCGTGGCCGATTCTTCGATGGCGGCCACGCGGCGGGACAGGCGGGCGGGTGCGGTGTCGGTCACCATCCGATAGTCACACGCCGCCCGGGCCATCGCAAAGCCCTTTGCCGCTACGGCATGCGGGTCGACCCGGTGTCGGTGAACGTCTGGATCGACGGCGTGGCGGCGACGAAGAGCGGTCCGTCGTTCAGCGGCCGGTACTGGTTGCGGGCCGAGACGATGGCCGACGGGTCCGGGCCGTAGGCCTTGAACACCTGGACGCCGCCGTACATCACGTTGTCCTGCACCGCCCAGTTCCCGGGCCCGTCGACGTTGATGATGCTGTCGGCGTTCCACTGCCAGTCGTCGAAGTTGAACTGGTTGAATCGCACGATCGCCGAGGATCCGTACTGGGTACCGGCCGAGATGAGCCCGATGCCCCCGCCGGTCACGTTGTTCACCCCCATCGGGCTGCTGTTGAACGTGTTGTTCTCGATGACCACGTTCGACGCGCTCGAGACGATGACCCCCTGCTGGTGGTTCTTGAACTCGTTGCCGCGGATGGTCACGTTGTCAACCGGGCCGAACGCCCTCGTCACCTGGATGCCGAAGCCGGCGTAGCCGGGGTTGCTCGGGCGCTCGAAGACCGAGTTCTCGATCAGGGTGTTCAGGACCTCCGGCTGCGAGCCCTCGACCTCGATGTCGAGGCCGTTGCCCGCACCTGCGCCCGCCCAGTACGGCCCTGGCGTGTCGAGGGCCTGGATGCGATTGATCACCGCGCCGTCGCTCGAACCCAGGTGCACACCGTTGCGACCGGCCCGTTCGATGAGCACGTCCTCGACGCGGGGGTTCACGTTGACTCCCGTGCCGTCGCCGAAGGCGATGGCGTCACCGGCGATGTCGTAGATGTGCAGGTTGTGGAGGTAGGTGTTGGTCGAGATCGTCGACTGGATCCCGAACCGGAGGGTGGTCGCCTGCGCCGCGCCGTAGGTGTTCGGGTTCCCCTCGCGGGCGCCGTCGATCGACAGGTTGGCGATCTCGACGTTCGAGACCCGCATGGAGGCCGGGGGCGGGTTGCCGCCGCCGAAGTCGGTTGACCACTCGGCCGGAAGGGCGAGCAGCGGGCCGTAGCCGGTCGGCCCGAACGCCATGCGCAGGACGGTGGCGTCGCGGCCGGCACCGATCAACCTGGTCCCGCTCTTGGTGATCCGCAGCGGCTTGGTGATCTTGACGGTGCCGGCGGGCAGGACGATCAGGCCACCATGACCCAGGGCGTTGCGGATCGACCGCTCGTCCAGCCGGGTGTTCGGCGCGAGGGGGGCGCCCGTCGTGGTGGTGGTCGGGCTGATCGTCGTGGTGGTGGTCGCCTTGACCGTGGTGGTCGTGGTCGGATTGGCGGTGGTGCTGGTCGTCGACGAAGCGGTCGACCCGGCGGTGTACTGCAGGTTGACGGGGCCGTACGCCTGGGTCGCGCCGGCCCCGACGACCGGCACGCCGGCGCCGGCTGCGTAGGCGGCGGCGGACACCTGGCCCGCCGCGGTCGTCACCGGCACCGTGCCGTAGTCGTACCAGGTGTCGCCGCCAGCCGATTCCGAGCTCAGAACGAAGTAGCTCGCGCCGGCCCTCAGGACGACGGGGGACGGGAGGGACCCGTAGGCGAACGTGTCCGCCGCCACGCCAGCCGTCGCCACCGGCGCGGTTCCCAGCACCGTGCCGGTGGCGTCGAGAAGCGAGACGGTGTGCGTGGCCGCGTTTCCGGAGAGCACGGCCCGGCCGAGGGTCACCGCGGAGATGTCGGCCGTCCCGACGGTGAAGCGCATCCCGACCGCGCCGGTGAAGTCGTTGCGGACGGTCGTCGGCGTGAAGGCGGTGACGAACGCCGTGGGCGAGGACGTGGCCGCGAAGGCGGCGGGCTTTGCCACCGCGGGGGCGAGAACGAAGGCGAGCGTTCCGAGGACGACTGCTGTGCGGGATGCGATGCGTCGGTGCATGTGGAACTTCTCCTGGTCGCGAACACACCAGAGGCCGGGGTGTGCGCCCGGTGGGTGCCGCGGTGTCTTCGGCCGCGGCACGGCGACGACTTGAGGGCGGCGCGCCGAAAGGGCCGAACGACCTATTCCCCCCAGGGCCCGAACTGGAATCCGTCTCGCTCGCCGAACGAGGGTGAGGGATAGTGGCGGGGATGGACACCTCCCCCACGATCACCCTGCCCGCCGACCTCCGTCCCGCCGACGGCCGGTTCGGCTGCGGCCCCTCGAAGGTGCGTCCCGAGGCGGTCGCCGCTCTGGGCGCAGCCGCCCCGACCTACCTCGGGACGAGCCACCGCCAGTCGCCCGTGCGCTCGGTGGTCGGGCGCCTGCGGGCCGGCATGGGCGATTTGTTCGCCCTGCCCGACGGCTACGAGGTCGTCTTCGGCAACGGCGGCGCCGCCTTCTTCTGGGACGTCGCCCTGTTCTCCCTCATCGAGCGGCGCAGCCAGCACCTGTCGTTCGGCAACTTCTCGGAGTCGTTCGCGACGATGGCGGCCGCCGCCCCACACCTCGACGCCCCCGAGGTGATCGAGTCCCCGGCCGGCACCCACCCGGACGCCACGCCCAACCCGGATGTCGACGTCTATGCCCTGACCCACAACGAGACGTCGACCGGCGTGGCCATGGAGGTCGTCCGGCCCGCCCCGGCCGGCGAGGGCCTGGTCCTGGTCGACGCCACGTCGGCGGCGGCCGGGATGCGCGTCGACCCGGCGCAGTTCGACGTCTACTACTTCTCGCCGCAAAAGGGCTTCGGGGCCGACGGCGGTCTGTGGATCGCCCTCTGCTCGCCGGCAGCCCTTGAACGGGTGGACCGGATCAAGGCCACCGGCCGGTGGATCCCGGAGTCGCTCAGCCTCGGCACCGCGGTCGACAACGCCCGCCTCGACCAGACGTACAACACGCCGGGGCTGGCCACCCTGTTCCTCATGTGCGACCAGCTCGACTGGATCCTGGGCAACGGCGGGCTCGAGTGGGCCGCGGTCCGGTCCGAGACGTCCGCCGGCCACCTGTACCGCTGGGCCGAGAAGGCGGACTACGCCACACCCTTCGTCGCCGATCCGGCCGACCGGAGCCCGGTCGTCGGCACGGTCGACCTCGACGCCTCCATCGACGCCAAGGCGGTCACCAAGGCCCTGCGGGCCAACGGCATCGTCGACACCGAGCCCTACCGTCGCCTGGGGCGCAACCAGCTCCGCATCGCCATGTTCCCCTCGGTCGACCCCGACGACGTGGAGATCCTCACCCGCGCCGTCGATTATGTGGTCTCGGCCCTGTCCTGACGCCCGCAGCCCGCATCGGCGGTCCATCATGGATTCATCACAGTTCCGTCGGTCCTGGCTCACACGGATTGACGACGATGCACTCGTCAAACCGGAAGAACGAGGAGTTCCGAACATGAAGCGTCTACTTGCAGTGCTGGTCGGGGCGGGGATCGCCCTGGGCGGTGGCGCCGCCGCCTGGGCCGGCACGAACGGAGGCGGCGCGACCAAGCGGGCGGCCGCCAAGCAGTGCCTGGCCACGGCCAAGGCCCAGGACCCGACCGCCGACAAGGCCACCCTGAAGGCCTCGGTCAAGGCCTGCCTCGCCGCCCAGGGCATCACCGGGCGCCAGCTCACGCCCGAGCAGCAGGCCACGCGCGACGCGCTGAAGCAGTGCCTGCAGGGCGTGAAGTCGGCCAACCCGAGCGCCACCAAGGCCCAGCTGGCCACGCTGGCCGCGCCGTGCCTGCAGCAGGCCGGCATCAACCCCGGCCAGATCGGGGCCAAGCTCAAGGCGGCCAAGGCGTGCCTGGCCCAGGTGAAGGCCGACAACCCCGGCGCCAAACGGGCCGCCCTGCGCGACGCGGTGAAGGCCTGCGTGCAGGCCGGGTCCTAGTCCAGATCGCAGTTCCCGCCCTCCTGACCGGCCCCGTCGGTCAGGAGGGCTTCAGATCGCCCGGCCCCCTGTCGACACTTGGAGGGTGAGCGACATCCGGCGGCCGACGTTCGACGAGATGATGGCCTCGGCCCGTGAGGGGTCGCCGTGGGCGGTGGGAGCGCTGTACCGGCGGTTCCAGCCCGGGCTGCTCCGGCTGCTGGGCGTGATCGCCCCGCACGCGGCCGAGGATCTGGCGTCCGACGTCTGGCTGGAGATCGCCGCCGCTCTCCCCCGCTTCCAGGGCGACGAGGTCGCCTTCCGGGGATGGCTCGCCATCACCGCCCGCCGCCGGGTCATCGACGCCCACCGGCGAGCCGCCCGTCGCCCCGCCGCCTCGGTGGCACCTCAGGGGCTGGCCGCCCGGCCCGGCCGAGAGCTGCCCGAGGACGAGACGGTCGGCTACCTGTGCTCGGCGTCGGCCATCGCCCAGGTCGTGGCCGTCCTCTCACCGGACCAGGCCGACGTCGTCCTCATGCGGGTCGTCGGTGGCCTCGACGTCGACCAGGTGGCCCGGGTCATGGGCAAGCAGCCGGGTGCGGTGCGGTCGCTCCAGCACCGGGCCCTGCGGCGCCTGGCCCGCCAGCTCGACCCTCACGCCCTCTCCGCCTGACCCGTAACGCCCCGGGCCCCGGCGGCGTTCAGGAAAGGCCGGCGGGTGGAGTTGTGCCGGGGGGCACCCGCCGGCACCAACCCCTCCGCGGCTCAGCTGAGCGGTACCATGCGGGTTCCTCGCCGCCATGGACCGGGCCACCGTCGACGTCTACGAGCAGCGGGCCCAGGAGTGGTCGGCCAAGCGGTCCCCGACCCAGCGGGCCCGGGCCGTCGGCCTCGCCGCCCGGGCGGTTCCCGGCCTTCCGATCGCCGACCTCGGGTGCGGGCCGGGCCACTACCTCGACGACCTCGGGCCGGCCGTGGTGGCCCTGGACGCGGCCCGGGGCATGCTGGCGCTGGCCGCCGGCAGGACGGGCGGCAGTGCCGCCGGACTCGTCCAGGCCGACCTGGAAGCCTTGCCGCTGCGCGACCGCAGCCTGGGCGGGGCGTGGGCCTCGAGCTCGTACCTGCACGTCCCCCGGTCCCGGCTGCCACTGGCCCTTGCCGGCCTCCACCTGGCCATGGCCGTCGGCGCCCCCCTGGCGTTGTCGGTCGTCCCTGGCGGGGGTGACGGGCCGTGGCCCGGAGACGACTTCCCCGGGCGCACCTTCGCCGGGTGGGCGCCGGCGGCGCTGGCCCGCGTGCTCGTGGGAGGGGGCTTCGACGTGCAGGACGTCTCAGTCGACGCCGGGCGGGTGTGGGCGACGGCCCGCCGGGCCCGGACGCTGCCCGACACGGTGACCGGCGACCTCCGCGTCCTCGTCTGTGGCCTCAACCCGAGCGTCTACTCGGCCGACGCCGGCTACGCCTTCGCCCGTCCCGGGAACCGGTTCTGGCCCGCAGCCGTGGCGTCGGGGCTGGTGACCTGCGCCCGCGACCCGTTGGGCTGCGCCCGGCACGACAAGGTGGGCCTCACGGACATGGTGAAGCGGGCCACTCCCGCGGCCGCGGCGTTGACGGCCGACGAGTACCGGGCCGGCGCCCAGCGGGTCCGCGAGCTGGCGGCGTGGCTGCGACCGGGACTGGTGCTCTTCGTCGGCCTGGCCGGGTGGCGTGCCGCGGTCGACCGCCGGGCGGTCCCCGGCCTGCAACCCGGGCGGTTCGGCGGCGTGCCGGCGTACGTCATGCCCTCGACCAGCGGGCTCAACGCGTCCTCCCGACCGGCTGACCTCGTCGCCCACATGCGGGCCGCGCTCGCCGTCGCCCCTCCGGCCTAACGTCCAGCGCGTGACCGACGTGCCCGTGCCGGCGGACCCGGCACGGCCGCGACCGTCGCGGCGGACGCTGTTCCTGCTGGTCGGGCCGATCATCGTCATCACCGGGATGGGGCTGCTGGCCACCGCCTTCACGCCCGCGCTGGCCACGCGCCACCCCCTGTTGCTCATCGCCCTCGACAGCCGCAACCGGTTCCTGGTCCTGGCCCGCCACGTCGACCTGGCCCCGTTCGTCCTGGTCGCGGTGCTCCGCCGCACGTTCAGCGACCCGCTCTTCTACCTGCTCGGGCGGTTCTACGGCGAGGGCGCGGTGCGGTGGATCCAGAAGAAGGCGGGCGGGGGCGACCTGGTCGTGCTCACCGAGAAGCTGTTCAAGCGGGCCGCCTACCCGATGGTGTTCCTCTTCCCCGGGTCCATCGTGTGCGCCCTGGCCGGGCAGACCGACATGCCTCCCGCCGGGTTCGTCACCGCCAACCTGGCCGGCACGCTGACGTCGGTCCTGCTCGTCCGGCGGTTCAGCGCGACGATCGCCAGCCCGGTCGAGGGCCTGCTCCGGTTCTTCAACGACCACCTCGTCGCCACCACGTGCGTGAGCGTCGGCCTCGTGCTGCTGTCGCTCGTCCTCAGCCGGATCCAAGGCAAGCTCGAGGCCGACTTCGAGGAGCTGGAGCGGGCACCGGGACCGGCGACCGCGGGGTCAGATGTCGAGCAGGGCGTCGAGGCCGACGGTGATGCCGGGGTGGTCGGCGACCGCCTTCACCGCGAGCACGACGCCGGGCATGAATGACGCCCGGTCGTAGGAGTCGTGGCGGATCGACAGGCTCTGGCCCGCCGTTCCCAACAGGATCTCCTGGTGGGCGACGAGCCCGCGCAGCCGCACCGAGTGGATCCGGATCCCGCCTGGCCCCGTCCCGCCGCGGGTCCCCTCCACGACCTGTCGGGTCGTCGGGTCCTCGCCCCACTCCGACGACCGGGCCGCCATGCGCTCCGCGGTCAGCATTGCGGTGCCGGAGGGAGCGTCGACCTTGTGGTCGTGGTGGAGCTCGATGATCTCGGCCGTCTCGAAGTAGGGCGCGGCCAGCTCGGCGAAGCGCATCATCAGGACCGCGCCGATGGCGAAGTTGGGGGCGATGAAGCAATTGCTCCGCGTGAACCGCGTGGCCAGCTCCTCGTAGTCGGCGGCCACGAAACCGGTGGTGCCGGCGACTGCGTGGACGCCGTTCGCCGCACACCAGGCCAGGTTGGCGCGGGCCGCGTCGAGGTGGGTGAAGTCGACCGCCACCTGGGCCTCGGCCCGGGCCAGGGATTCGAGGTCGGGCGAGACCTGCAGCCCCCGCAGTTCGGCCCCGGTGACGCCCCGCAGGTCGATCCCGGCGTGGAGCGGGTCGACTGCGGCCACCAGTTGCAGGTCCGGGTCCGCGACCACCGCCCGGCAGACGGTGGAGCCCATGCGGCCGCCGGCCCCGAACACGCCCACCCGGATCGTCATGCCGGAAGACTCCCATGCCAAGGGCCCTACCGGCCAGGCTCCCAGCCCGGCGGGGCCAGCTCGAACCCGGCGAACTCGAAGGCGGGCGCGACGGTGCAGCCCACCAGAGTCCACGCGCCGAGCGGCCGGGCCGCCTGCCACCCGCCGGGCGGGACGACGAGCTGTGGCCGTTCGCCGGCGGCGAGGTCCGGCCCGAGGACGTGGCGGTCGACGGCACGACCATCGACGGACACGGCCAGCTCGAGAGGGTCCCCCCGGTAGAAGTGCCAGATCTCCGTCCCGGTGATGCGGTGCCAGCCCGAACGCTCGCCGGCCCGGAGCAGGTAGTGGATGGCAGTGGTCGCCGGTTCCCGCCACGTCTCGCGGTACCAGCCCCCCTCGGGGTGGGGCGTGAGCCCGAGGGCGGCGATCACCTCGTCGGCGGTCGTCACCGGGCCATTCTCTCCCCGCCGATCGACGTCAGCGCGTAACGTCCGGCCGGATGACCCCGGAGCCGGTGACGCCGGACAAGGACGGCGACAAGCAGCCCCTCCTGCTCGACGAGCTGAGCAGTCGCCTGGAGCAGTTCCGGCTCCTCTACGACAGCGACCAGGCGGCGACCGACGACATGCTCACCCAGCTCGGCGGCCAGGGGCCCGTCGAGCGCGAGATGCTCCGGGAGCTGGCCGCGGCCCGCCCCCTGCGCAGCCCCGAGCGCGTGCCCGAGGCCCACGCAGTCGCCATGCGGGCCCTGGAGGTCCTGTCCCGGAACGGGAGCCGGCCGCCGAGCCAGCTTCCGCGCATGGGCCCGCTGACCGGCGCGTCGCGGTTCCTCGTCCAGCAGGTGATCCGCTACGTCGTCCGCCGGCACCAGACCCGGGTGGTCGACGCCGTTCACGACCTGTACGTCCGCCGGCTGGCGTGGGTCCCCGTCGGCGACCCGTCGCGGGTGATGCTGCTGCGCGCCCGGCTCGACGTGGAGCGGGTGTCGTCGTCCTACAAGAAGAGCACGGGCGGCTTCCCCGCCTTCCTGGTCGGCGGCGCCGCGGTGTCGTCGGTGACCCAGGTGCTGCGGACGGGAGCGAGCGCGGCCGCCGGGTCACGGGTCGGCGTCGTGGTGGGCGTGGCCGTCACCTTCGTGCTCCTCGCGGCGGCGTCCTGGGTCGTCCTGCGGGGAGCGGCGATCGCCCGCCGTCGCATCAAGCTCAGCCTGGACCACCCGCTGGCGGCGTTGTGGGAGACGGTCGGCTGGTGCGGCCATCCGCCGAAGGACACGTCGGGCACGGTGGCGGCGGTCGCCATCGCCCTGACGATCGTCGGCTGGCTGGTCATCCCACTCGGGCTGCTGGTGCTGTTCACCGTGTTCTGAGGCCGGGAAGGCCTCGGGGTTCAGGCCACCCGGGCGGCGAAGGCGTCCTCGTCGAAGGGGCCGACGACGGCCAGCACCCGTTCCGCTCCGAGCACCCGCTCGGCCACCCGGCGCAGGTCGTCATGGGTGACGGCCTCGGTGCGGGCCACGAGGTCGTCGAAGCCGAGGACGTTGCCGTGGATGAGCTGGCTGCGCCCGATCCGGTTCATGCGGCCGCCGGAGTCCTCCAGCGAAAGGGCCAGCGAGCCCTTGATGTGGCCCTTGGCGACCGCGAGCTCCCGGTCGGTGACCGGCGCGGTGGCGAGGCGCTCCAGCTCATCGTCGATCAGGCCCAGGACCTCGTGGGCCCGGGCCGGCGCAGTGCCCGCGTAGATGGCCAGAGCGCCGCTCTCGACGTAGGCGGCCCGGTACGAGAACACCGAGTACACCAGCCCCCGCTTCTCGCGGATCTCCTGGAACAGCCGGCTGGACATCCCGCCGCCGAGGATCTGGTTGAGGATCGAGAGGGCGAAACGGTCGTCGTCGTCGCGGGCCAGCGCCCGCATGCCGACCACCAGGTGGGCCTGCTCGGTGGCCCGGTGCTGGACGATGAGGGGCCGCACCGGCTGGAGGGCAGGCCGCTCCCGGGCGGGGGCGCTGCCGGTCCGGCCCGCGAAGCGGCGGTCGATGCCGGCGACCACGCTGTCGTGGTCCAAGTTGCCGCTCACCGCCACGACGATGCTGGGCGGCTTGTAGCGGGTGGTGAAGTACCCGTCGATCTGGTCGCGGGTCATGGCCGTGATGGTCGACCGCTCACCGAGGACCTCCTTGCCGAGCGGGTGCGCCGGGTAGAGGGCCTCGTGCAGCAGCTCGTGCACGAGGTCGGACGGCTCGTCCTCGTGCATGTTGATCTCTTCGAGGATGACCTGGCGCTCGGCGTCGATCTCGTCGGGCCGGAACGCCGGGGCCCACATGATGTCGGAGAGGATGTCGAGGCCGAGCTCGAGGTCCTCGTCGATCAGGCGGGTGTAGAAGGCGGTGTACTCCTTGGTGGTGAAGGCGTTCATGTCGCCCCCGACCGCCTCGATGTCCTCGGCGATCGAGTGGGCGCTGCGGGTCTCTGTTCCCTTGAAGAGCAGGTGCTCGAGGAAGTGCGACGCCCCCGCCTCCGGAGGCGTCTCGTCCCGACTGCCGGCATCCACCCAGAAGCCGATGGTCACCGAGTGCGAGTCCGGCATGGCCTCGGTGACCACCTGCATCCCCGTGCCGAGCGTGTCCGCCCGGATGGTGTCCGCCATCTAGCGGCTACGCCGCCGGTCCCGGTCCCGGTTCCGACGTGGTGCCTCGCCCTCGGGACGCCCGGCCGCGACGTCCGCCGGCCCCAGGTCCCCGAACTTCTCCTTGGCCTGCGCCTCGAACTGGTCCTCGAAGCTGACGAACTCCCGGGCGTCCGGCGCACCCTCGGCGGGCCGGTCGCCCCGCGGGCGGTCGGACCCGGGCCGGGCGCGGTCCGAACCCGACGAGCGCCGGGCGGGAGGCCCGTCGGAGCTGTCGTCGCCGCCGGACGTGCCGTTGCCGGCGTCGTCGCCGACCGGCGACAGGGCGACCTTGCCCTGCGGGTCGATGTCGTCCACCCGGACGGTGATGTCGCTTCCCAGGCTGACGACGTCCTCCACCCGCTCGACCCGCTTGCCGCGGCCGAGCTTGGAGATGTGCAGCAGGCCGTCGCGACCCGGGAGGATGTTCACGAAGGCGCCGAACTTGGTGATGTTGACGACCTTGCCGGTGTAGACGTCGCCCACGTTGGCCCGGGGCGGGTCGAGGATCTGCTCGATCCGCTTGCGGGCCTCGGTGACCTGGGCGCCGTCCTTGGAGCCGATGGTGACCGTGCCCACGTGGCCGTCGTCGTCGACGTTGATGTCGGCACCCGTCTCCTGCTGGATGGTGTTGATGACCTTGCCCTTGGGCCCGAAGACCTCGCCGATCTTGTCCATGGGGATCTCGAAGCTGACGATCTTCGGCGCGGTCTCGCGCACCTCGGAGCGGGGCTCGGCGATCGCCTTGGCCATCACGGCCAGGACCTGGTGACGGGCGTCGCGCGCCTGGGTGAGGGCGGCGGCCAGGACGTCGGCCGGGATGCCGTCGATCTTGGTGTCGAGCTGGAGGGCGGTGACGAACTCGGCGGTGCCGGCGACCTTGAAGTCCATGTCGCCGAACGCGTCCTCGGCGCCCAGGATGTCGGTGAGGGTCGTGTACTTCCCCTCGGCGAAGACCAGGCCCATGGCGATGCCGGCCACCGGGGCCTTGATCGGCACGCCGGCGTCCATCAGGGACAGGGTCGACCCACAGACGGATGCCATCGACGTCGACCCGTTGGACGACATGCAGTCGGACACGGCCCGCAGGGTGTACGGGAACTCCTCGACCGGCGGGACGACGGGCAGGAGCGCCCGCTCGGCCAGCAGGCCGTGGCCGATCTCCCGGCGCTTCGGGCCCCGCATGAACCCGGTCTCGCCGGTGGCGAAGGGGGCCATGTTGTAGTGGTGCATGTAGCGCTTGGAGTCGTCGATGCCGATGGTGTCGAGCTGCAGGGCGGTCACGAACTCGGCCGTGCCGGCCACCTTGAAGTCCATGTCGCCGAACGCGTCCTCGGCGCCGAGGATGTCGGTGAGGGTCGTGTACTGCCCCTCGGCGAAGACCAGGCCCATGGCGATGCCGGCCACGGGCGCCTTGATGGGCACGCCGGCGTCCATGAGCGACAGGGTCGACCCACAGACCGACGCCATCGACGTCGACCCGTTCGAAGACATGCAGTCGGAGACGGCGCGCAGCGTGTAGGGGAACTCCTCGACCGGCGGGACCACGGGCAGTAGGGCCCGCTCGGCCAGCAGGCCGTGGCCGATCTCCCGGCGCTTCGGGCCCCGCATGAACCCGGTCTCACCGGTGGCGAAGGGGGCCATGTTGTAGTGGTGCATGTAGCGCTTGGAGTCGTCGATGCCGATGGTGTCGAGCATCTGCTCCATGCGGGGCATGCCGAGCGTGGCGACCGTGAGGACCTGGGTCTCACCCCGCTGGAACAGGCCGGAGCCGTGGGCGGTGGGGATGAGGCCGACCTCGGCCGACAGCGGCCGGATGTCGGTCGGGCCGCGGCCGTCGATCCGGGCCCCGTCCTCGACGATGCGCTTGCGCACGATCTTCTTCTGGAGGGCCTTCACCGCGGCCTTGATCTGCTTCTCGCGGCCCTCCATCTCGGCGCCGAGCTCGAGCAGGATGGCGGCGGTGGCCTCGTCGGTGGCGGCGTTGCGCTCGGCCTTCGACACGATCGAGGACGCCTTGGTCACCGGCTCGGTACCCACTGCGGCGACCCGCTCCCAGACGTCGGTGGTGTAGTCGATCTGCTCCTCATACGGCATGGTCGGCTTGGCCCCGGCCTCGGCCACCAGCTTGCGCTGCAGCTCGATCGACTCACGGATCGGCCCCTTGGCCGCTTCCAGCCCGGCGGCGATGACCTCCTCGGTCACCTTGGGCGCGCCGTCCTCGTAGTAGCTCCAGGCGTTCTCGGTGCCACCGGCCTCGACCATCATGATGGCGACGTCCGAATTTCCGTCAGCATCGGCATCCAGGGCCCGGCCCGCGACCACCAGCTCGAAGGTCGACTCGTCGCCCTCCTGGTAGGTCGGGTGGGGGGTCCACGTGCCGTCGGTGGTGAAGGCCATGCGCACGGCGCCGATCGGGCCCTCGAAGGGGATGCCGGAGAGCATCAGTGCCGCGGAGGCGCCGTTGATGGCCAGCACGTCGTGCGGGTTCTCCTGGTCGGCGCCCAGGATGGTGGCGACGATGTGGACCTCGTTGCGGAAGCCCGAGGGGAACGACGGCCGCAGCGGCCGGTCGATCAGGCGGCAGGTCAGGATGGCCTGGTCGGTGGCCCGGCCTTCCCGGCGGAAGAACGAGCCGGGAATCTTGCCGGCCGCGTACATCCGCTCCTCGACGTCGACGGTCAGGGGGAAGAAGTTGACCCCCTCCCGCACGCCCTTGGAGGCGACGGCGGTGACCAGGACGACGGTGTCGCCGATGCGAGCCACCACCGATCCGTTGGCCAGCTGGGCCAGCTTGCCGGCTTCGAACGACAGGGTCTTGTC
>DATASA010000211.1:0-3961 GCA_036269435.1 Acidimicrobiales bacterium
CCCGCCGGCGCGGCCGCTGCGGACGGTCCCGTCGGGGATCGTCGCCGACTGCTCGAAACCGGCCGACGCCGACCTCGCCCGGTTCCTGGCCACCGTGCCCGACGGCGCCACCGTGCGCTTCCCGCCGAACGCCTGCTACGCCGAGCAGAACCCGATCTTCCTCAACGACCGCCGGGACCTCGTCGTCGACGGCAACGGGTCGACCTTCCGCGCCGTGGGGGACGACGTGGCGACGTGCCGGCCCAACTGGTGGATCCAGGGCGGGAGCGGGATCACGCTCGAGAACATCACGGTGTACGGGAGGAACCGCACCGGGTGGGACGGGCCGAGGCCACCGGTGGTGGTCGAGCAGTGCGAGCACGGGTTCACCTTCGCGTCCACCCAGGGCGGCGCCCTGTTGGGCTCGAAGGCCTTCGACGTCTACGGCGATCCCGTATCGTTCGAGCCCGACGTCCGCAAGCAGGACTACTGCGCCGTCCCGCCGGCCCGGGACATCGTCGTCGACGGCTTCGAAGGCGTCAACGCGGGCCGTACGGTCGGGATCACCGACGGTGAGCGCATCACCATCCGCAACTCCCACTTCGCCGATCTCTACGACGCCGGCGTCGACCTCGAGCCCGATCTGGCCTGCGAATACGTGAAGGACATTCACATCACCGGGAACCGGTTCGGGCGCTACCGGTTCGCCCTCCTGAACACCTACTCGGCCATCGTCCCGTCCGACCACTCCGGCGGGATCGAGTTCTCCGACAACGTCACCGAGGCCGACCCGACGACGTGCTACCCGCCGGTCGACTTCATCGGTGCCGGCTCGGGAGGGGCGGACGACCACTTCCTCGCGGGGGTCACGATCGCCCGGAACCAGCTGCGCACGCTGGCGGAGGGCGTCATCCTCGAGCGCGTGCACGGCGCCCACGTGGAGGGGAACACCATGGCCCGCGACGCCGGCGCGGGCTGCGCCAACCCCGACGTGGCCCCCGGCTTCTTCGGGCTCGTCCTACACGACGCCCACGACGTGAACGTGGCGGGGAACGTGCTCCAGAGCGGCCCCCACGGCGGTTTCGACGGCGACCTCTCGGCCGACGCCCTCTCCACCGGCGTCACCCGGAACGCGGGCTGACCGACGGTCCCTCAGCAGCTCCGCCGCAGCACCAGGGCCTCGCCCAACCCCAGGGCCTCGTGGACGTACTGGCCCAGGGTGGTCCGCAGCCCGTAGGGCGGCCGGGCCCCCACCATGGTCAGCTTCCCGTCGAAGCAGCGGCCGAACAACAGACCCGCGCGTGTGACGTGCTGTGTCGACGTGACGACGATCAGCGACTTCCAGCCCCGGCTAGCCGCGAGGGCCGACGTGACCTCGGCCTCGGTCCGGGTGCTGTCCTCGTCGGCGGTGAGGCACACGACTTCGAACGTTCCGCCGCCGAGGCACAGCTGTGTTGCGGCGGGGGTGTCCAGCGACCCGACCAGGACGAGTCGTGTCGTGACCCCCTTGTGCAGCAGCTGGAGGGCCTGCGGGAGCCGCTCGCCGTGGTCGCCGGAAAGGACGACCACTGCGTCGGCCCGAGTGACGGGCCCGGTTGCGGGCCACACGAACAGCCGGACGACCGAGACGGCGGTGAGCACGGCGAGCACGGCGACGGCGAGCGGCCACCGGATCCACCGGCGGCCTGAGAGCACGACCGGCTCCGCATCCGACGCATCTCTGGCAACCGCCTTCTCTTTCACGGATCTGAGGGCGCCCTATCCTGTGACGACGACCGAGGACGGGTGAGCTTGCGGCAGGACAACGCGACTGGAGGTGCCCGCCCGCTGCAACTGTCATCCGACCGTAATCCCGTGGAGAGCAGCGTCCCGACATTGCGGGTCCTGCGCATCATCGCCCGCATGAACGTGGGCGGTCCGGCGCTGCAGGTGGTCGGGCTGACCGAGGGGCTGCACCTGCCGCGCTTCGAGTCGCGGCTCCTCATCGGCAGCGTCGGGCCGGGCGAAGCGGACTACCTGGACCTGCGCGCCCCACACATCGAGGCGGTCCGGATCCCGGGTCTCGGCAGGTCGCCAGACCCGTGGGGCGACGCCACCGCCCTCCGAACGGTAATTCGCGAGATTCGACGCTTCCGGCCCCATATCGTGCACACCCACACCGCGAAGGCGGGCGTGCTCGGCCGGGTGGCGGCCCGGACCTGCCGGGTACCGCTGACCGTCCACACGTTCCACGGCCACCTGCTGTACGGCTACTTTTCCGGGCCGACCAAGCGGCTGGTGGTCGAAACGGAGCGGGCCTTGGCCCGGGCGACGACCCGGCTGGTGGCCGTCGGTCGCCAGGTCCGCGACGACCTTCTCGGCGCCGGCATCGGCCGACCGGACCAGTTCGTGGTCGTGGCGCCCGGCGTCGCACTGCCGGCGGCCCCCTCTCGAGAGGCGGCCCGCGGCCTGCTCGACGTTCCGGTCGGCGCCCGAGTCGTCGGGTTCGTCGCCAGGCTCACGTCGGTGAAGCAACCGGCGCGGTTCGTCGACGTCGCGCTCGAGCTGGCCCGGGACGACCCGGACCTGGTGTTCCTCGTCGCCGGGGAGGGACCCCTGCTGGCCCAGATGCGCCGGCACGCCGCGTCCCTGGGCGACCGCATGCGGTTCCTCGGATGGCGACCGGACGTCGAGAACGTCTACGCCGCCTCCGACGTCGTCCTCCTCACGTCGGACAACGAGGGGATGCCGGTCTCGCTCATCGAGGCGGCGTCGGTTGGCACGCCCGCCGTCAGCACCGACGTGGGCAGCGCCCGAGAGGTGGTGATCGACGGCGAAACGGGGTTCGTAACCACCCCGGTGGTCGGCGAGCTGGCCGCTGCCGCCCGCCGCATCCTGGGCGATCCCGAGCTGCGGGCCCGCATGAGCGCCGCGGCCACCGAGCACGCCCGACGACAGTTCAGCGCCGCCCGCCTCGTGGACGACACGGCCGGCCTGTACGAGCGGCTGGCCGCCGACGCCGGGCTTGGCTGACGAGGGCGCCCCCGGGGCCCAGGGCGCCCGCCCGGACCCACTGCGCGTCATGGCCCTCGTGGCCGTGCCCCGTGAGGCGGCGGCCACCCGCTACCGCCTGTACCAGTTCGTCGAGCCGCTGGCCCGCCGGGGGATCGAGCTCCGCGTCCGCCCCTTCCTCGACGCCCCCACGTTCGCCGGGCTGTACGACCGTGCCGCCCTGGCCCGCACGGCGGCCGGCGCAGCCCGTGGCCTCATCCGGGTCGCGGCCGGCATCCTCGATCGCACGCCGACGGATCTCATCGTGGTCCAACGGGAGGCGCTGCTGCTTGGCCCCCCGGTGGTCGAGTGGCTCAGCCTTCGCCGGTACGGCTGCCCCCTGCTCCTGGACCTCGACGACGCCACCTATGTTCGGTACGTGAGCCCGACCTACCCGCTCCTGGGCCGGCTGGTGAAATGGCCGGCGAAGACGGACACGCTGATCCGGTGGGCCGCCGTCGTGACCTGCGGCAACGACCGGATCGCCGCCCACGTGGCCGACGCGGGGACGGCGCCCGTGGTCCTGCCGACCGTCGTCGACACCGACCTGTTCCGGCCGCGGACCGGCGGCGACGGCGATCCGATCGTCCTCGGCTGGGTCGGCTCGCACTCCACTTTCCCGTACCTCGTCGCCCTGGCCCCGGTCCTACGCGCGCTGGCGGGCGAGGCCAAGTTCCGCCTGAGGGTCGTCGGATCGGGGCAGCGGGACATCCGCTTCGACGGGGTCGACGTCGAGACCGTCGATTGGGACCTCGACCGTGAGGTCGACGACTTTCGTTCGTTCGACGTGGGCCTGTACCCGGTGGTGGAGGACGAGTGGTCCGTGGGCAAGTCGGGGCTCAAGGCCATCCAGTACATGGCGGTGGGCATCCCCTACGTGGCCGCGCCCGTGGGCGCGGCCGGCTCGGTCGGCGAGCCCGGCGTGACGCACCTGTGTGCCCGGACGCCGGAG
>DATASA010000212.1:0-11622 GCA_036269435.1 Acidimicrobiales bacterium
GCCAGCGTCTGAAGGAGCCCCCAGGGGCCGGCCCGGTCCGGCCCGATCCGGCTCTGCATGTCCGAGATGACCTTGCGCTCGAACCAGACCATGAACAGCACGGCCACCATCAGGAAGGCGAAGACCACCAGCACCTTGACCGCCACGATCAGCAGCACGGCCAGGCTCATGCCGTTGGCGTAGAGCGGGTCGCCCACTACTTCGACCGCTCCCGGCCCTGGTTCATCGTCTCGATCCGCACGTCCGTCACCGGTTGGCCGGCGTCGATCAGCTCGGCCGCGCCCTCGCCGGGCGCGTTGAAGGCGAGCACGGCCGAGCCCCGCAGCACCCGGGAGTCGGCCGACGCGTCGAGGACGAGCGACGTGCGCGACGACGTGACGCGGACTCGCTCGCCGGTGGTCAGGCCCAGCCGGCCGAGGTCGGCCGGGTTGACACGCAGGCAGGGCGCCTGGGCCAGGGCGGCGAGCGAGGGCGACCGCTGGACGAGCGTCCCCCCGTCGTACAGGGACCGGGACGCCACGAGGCGGAGCGAGTAGGCGTCGACCGGCGGTGCCGGGCGGCTGGGCGGACCGGGCCGGAACCGCAGCAGCGGCGGGCGGTCGCCGCTCGGGGCCGGGCCCGCGCCGGGGTCCGTCGCGGCGACCGCCGAAATCGGCGCGTCGGCGCGGGGTTGCAGGGGGGCGTCGGCGTCGGGCTCGTCCTCGAGGACGGTCCGGCCCAGGTGGGCCTTGTTCGCCGCCACCTCGATGGCCTCGGTGGGCCGGTCGGTCTCCGACGGGCCGGAGCCGTCGAGCGGGACGACGACCCCGTCGCGGTACCCCGGCCTGGCCAGCAGCTGCGGGGTGACGCCGGCATACGAGGGAGCCAACCGTTCGATCTCGACCGCGATGTCGTCGAGCGACGAGAAGCCGAGGTCGGCGCCGAGCCGGGCGGCCAGATCAGCGGCGATCATCCAGTCCGGCCGCGCCGTCCCCGGCGCGGTGACCTTCTGGCCCAGGCGGCTGACGCGACCCTCGAGGTTGGTGGTGGTGCCGGGGCGCTCGCCGTAGCCCGCGGCCGGGAAGATGACGTCGGCGTCCGGGAAGGCCTGGCCGTCGCCGAAGAGGTCGACCACGACGCTGAACCCCACGCCCGACAGGGCGCCGCGGGCCAGGGCGCGGTCCGGGAAATCTGCCCCGGGGTCGGCCCCGACCAGCACCAGGGCCTGGATCCGCTTGTCCAGCGCAGCCTGAAGGACCTCGCCCGTGCCCATGCCGGCCGTCGTCGGGACCTGGCCCCACGCCCGGCTGAACCAGGCCCGGCCGTCGTCGAGCGACACCCGGCCGGGCAGCACGCCCGGTGCGAGCCCCATCTCCAGGGCACCGTGGACGTTGCCCCGCCGGAGCGCGGGAAGGAACGTGGCCGCGGGCAGCGCGTTCGACAGCACGCCCGCGGCGTCGGCCACCGTCTCCGCCCGCTCGGCCAGCGAGGGCCGGCCGAGCACGACGACGACGGAACCGGCCGCTCCCAGCAGCTCGGCCGCGGCGCCGATCTCGCCCGCCGACACGCCGCCGGCGCCGTCGTCGGGGACCCGCGTGGCGGCCAGGGCGCGGGCGACGGCCGCCACCTCGCCCGGGCGGTACTGCAGGCGGACGTCGGCGTGGCGGCTGAGCCCGGTGGGCTGCGGGGAGATCTCGATCAGCTTCAACCCGTGATCGACCGCGGCCTCCCGCAGCCGGAGGTACAGGACCGGCAGCTCCTCCTTGAGGTCGGGCCCGAGGAGGATGACGGCGTCGGCCGCGCAGGCCTCGTCGATGGTTGCCCTGGGCAGCCCGAGCACGACGTCGGCGGGCAGCCCGTCGCCCATCTGGCAGTCGACGTTGTCGGTGCCGATCACACCCTTGGCGAACTTGGCCCAGGCGTAGGCGTCCTCGTTGGCCAGCTCGGCGCCGCCGAGCACGCCGATCGCCTCCGGCCCGGACCCGTCGATGATGCGCCGCAAACCCTGGGCCGCGGCGTCGAGGGCCTCGTTCCAGCTCACCTCGACCAGCTCGTCACCCCGCCGCACCAGCGGCTGGCGGAGGCGGCCGGGGTTGTCGGTCAGCTCGTAGCCGAAGCGGCCCTTGTCGCACAGCCACCCGTGGTTGACGGGCTCGCTGTCGATCCCGAGGTGGCGGATCAGCCGGTTCTGCGAGGACTGCAGGGCCATCCGGCACCCCACCGCGCAGGCGGTGCACGTCGACTCCACCACGTCGAGGTCCCACGGTCGGGCCTTGAACCGGTACGGCGTCGCGGTGAGGGCGCCGACCGGGCAGATCTGGACGATGTTGCCGCTGAAGTTCGAGGTGAACGGCCGCTCCGGGAAGATGTTGACCTCGGTGCCGTCGGCCCGGCCGATGAAGTCGATCATGGCGTCACCGGCCACCTCGTCGGCGAAGCGGGTGCAGCGCGAGCACTGGATGCACCGCTCCCGGTCGAGGGCGACCAGCGGGTTGATCGGGATGGGCTTGGCCCAGTGGCGCTTCTCCTCGACGAAGCGGCTCTCGCCCGGGCCGAAGGCGAACGTCTGGTCCTGCAGCGGGCACTCGCCGCCCCGGTCGCAGACCGGGCAGTCGAGCGGGTGGTTGATGAGGAGGAACTCGAGCACGCCGTCCTGGGCCTTCTTGACCTTGGGCGACGTGGTGACGATCTCCTGGCCGTCGGCGACCGGGACGTAGCAGGCCGGCATGAGGGCGAAGCCGCGCGGCCCCTTGACCTCGACCAGGCACATCCGGCACATGCCGACCGGGCGCATCCGGGGGTGCCAGCAGAACCGGGGGATGTAGACGCCCCCCCGCTCGGCGGCGGCGATGACCATCTCGCCGGGCTTGGCCTCGATGACCTTGCCGTCGACTGTGATCCGCGGGGGCCCGGCCGGCTCATCGGCCAAAGGGGCACGCCCCTTCCTTGATGTGCACGAGGAACTCGTCGCGGAACATCTTGATGCCGGCGACGATGGAGCTGGGGATGGACGGGCCGAGCACGCAGATCGTCGTCTTCTGCGGGGGCCAGCTCAGGCCCGGGGCGATGTTGTCGCACACGTCGAGCAGCAGGTCCAGGTCCGATTCGCGACCCTGCCCCAGCTCGATGCGGCGCATGATCTTGTCGAGCCAGCCCCCGCCCTCGCGGCACGGCGTGCACTGCCCGCAGGACTCCCGGTGGAAGAAGCGGGTGATGCGCCAGGCGGCCCGGACCATGCAGGTGGTGTCGTCCATGGCGACGACCGACCCCGACCCGAGCATGGAGCCGGCCTTGCCCACCGCGTCCTGGTCGAGAGCCATGTCGAGCTGATCGGGGCCGAACCACGGCGCCGACACCCCGCCCGGCACGAACGCCTTCAGCTGGTTGTCGTTCCGGATGCCGCCGCCCAGCTTCGGGTCGTACATCAGGTCGCGGAAGGTGGTCTTGGCCATCTCGATCTCGTAGTTGGCCGGGCGCTTCACGTGGCCCGACACCGAGAAGAGCCGGGTCCCCGCCGACCGGCCGATGCCGAGGGCGGCGAAGGCGGCGCCCCCGTTGGTCACGATCCACGGCAGGTTGGAGACCGTCTCGACGTTGTTGACGATGGTCGGCGCCCGGTACAGGCCGATGGCGGCCGGAAAGTACGGCGGCTTGTCGCGCGGGTAGCCCCGCTTGCCTTCGAGGCTCTCGAGCAGGGCCGTTTCCTCGCCGCAGATGTAGGCGCCGGCGCCGGGGTGGACCACCAGGTCGATGGAGAAGTTCGACCCGAGGATGTTGCGGCCGACGGCGCCGAAGGCGTACGCCTCGTTCAGGGCGGCGGTGAGGCGCTCGATGCCCAGGGCGAACTCACCCCTGACGAAGATGAAAGCCTGGCTGGCGCCCACCGCGTAGGCGCAGATGAGGGTGCCCTCGATGATCTGGTGGGGATCGGCCTCCAGGAGCATGTGGTCCTTGAAGGTGCACGGCTCGCTCTCGTCGCCGTTGATGACGAGGTAGACCGGCTCGGCCTTGCGCAGCATCCCCCACTTCTTGCCGGCTTCGAACCCGGCGCCGCCGCGGCCCAGCAGGTTGGCGGTGAGCACCTCCTGGCCGACCTCGGACGGATCCATGGTCAGGGCCTTGCGCAGGCCGTCGTACCCGCCGTTCTCCAGATAGGCCCGCAACGTCCAGGACTGCGGGACGCCGATCCGGGCGGTCACGATCGGTGCAGCGTCGGTGATCACGCGGGGGCGTCCTGGGGCGACCTGCCCCCGGGGTCGTCGCCTGCTTCAGCCGGCGCGCCGGCCGTGAGCCCGACCCGGCGACGGACGCGGCACAGGGTGCCGTGGGGCGGCACGTCGTCAGCCAGGCGCCCGGCGGCGAGATCGTCGACGAGCTGGTCGAAGTCGGCGTTCGACACGTTGCCGAAGAACCGCCAGTTCACCGCCAGGCAGGGAGCCGCACCGCAGAAGGCGATGCACTCGACCTCCTCCAGGGTGAACTCGCCGTCCGCCGTCGTGGCCCCCGCGGCCACGCCCAGCGTGGCCTCGGCGTGCTCCAGCAGCTCCTCGGCCCCGTTCAGCATGCAGGCCAGGTTGGTGCAGATCGACACGAGGTGACGGCCCACCGGGTGGGTGAAGAGCATGTCGTAGAAGCTGGCCGTGCCGTAGACCTCGGCCGGGTCGAGCTCCAGCAGCTCGGCGACGTGGGCCATGCCGTCCGGCGTGAGCCAGCCGTCCTGCTCCTGGGCGATGTGCAGGATGGGTATGAGCGCGGAACGAGACTGCGGGTACAGGGCGACGAGCTGGCGGGCCCGCTGGAGGTTCTCAGCCGTCAGCCGGGCCATCAGCGCCCGTGTGCGAGCCGAGGCCTGTCCATCGGCCGAACCCTAGCGCGGCGGACTGCCGGCACCGTGAGTGAAACCACTCCTTCGCAGCGCGGGCTCGATCCGGGTTCACGCCGCGCCGGCTCATGTTTCGGCCGGCAATCTCGGGTGGGTAGTACCGTCGCCCGGCAACAGCGATTCCGGGGGGAACTGCAAAAATGAAGAAGCGCCTCTTCATGGCCGTCCTGGCCATGATGGTCGTCGCCACCGGCTGCGGCGGCGGCAAGAAGGGTTCCTCCGACGCCGGCGGCGCCACGGACACCTCCACGACGGTCGCCGGCACACCCCAGCCCGTCCGTGGCGGGACGCTCGTCGTGGCCATCGGCTCCGACCCGGGCAGCCTCAACCCCGCGGTGACGTCGTCGGGCGTGGTCCACCCGGCCTCGGAGATGATGTTCAACGGGCTCGTCGGCTGGGGGCCCGACGGCAAGATCGCTCCCGAGCTGGCCACCAAGTGGTCGATCGAGGACAACGGGGCGACCTACCGCTTCACCCTGCGCGACGGCGTCAAGTGGCACGACGGCCAGCCCTTCACCTCCGACGACGTCAAGTTCACCTTCGAGAAGGCCCTGCTGCCCTTCCACTCCCGGACCAAGGCCTCCATGGGCAGCGCCGGCCTCACCCTCGACGCCCCCGACCCGCTCACCATCGTCTTCCACTTCCCGCAGCCCTACGCGCCACTGCTGCAGCAGCTGAACGTCACCGAGGCGCCGATCATCCCCAAGCACGTCTACGAGAGCTGCGCCGACATCTCCACCGTCGCCGGCTGCCCGGCCAACAAGACCCCCATCGGCACCGGGCCCTTCAAGCTCGACTCGTACTCGATCAACGAGATCCGGATGTCGAGGAACCCGGACTACTTCCGGGCCGGCGAGCCGTACCTCGACGGCCTGGTCGAGCGGGTCATCCCCGACCCGGAGACCCAGGTGCTGGCGCTGGAGAACAAGGAGGTCGACTGGCTCGGGAGCGTCCCCGGCCCGGACATCGCCCGCATCACCAAGAACAGCGCCCTCGACACCGCTCCCGCGCCGCGGGGCTCGGGCGGCGGCAACTGCATCATGACCGCCATCTTCAACATGAAGCCGCCCGCCGGGCGCACCCCGTTCTTCACCGACCTGCGGGTACGCCAGGCGGTGTGGGCGGCGGTGAACCGCCAGCAGGCCTTTCAGAACGTCCTCTTCGGGCAGGGCAAGGTGGCCGACGCCCCCATCCACAGCGGCATCGTCTTCGCCCACGCCACCGGGCTGTCCCTCCCCACGTTCGACCCGGCGCGCGCCGCCACCCTGCTGGACTCGGCGGGCTGGAAGCAGGAGTCCAAGGGGGCGACGCGGGTGGCCCGTGGGGTCCCCAACGTGCCCGACGGCACGGAGTTCAAGATCGACTGGCATGGCTTCTCCGGCGACCAGACCACCTACGGCGAGCAGCTCCGCGCGCAGCTCAAGGACGTCGGCATCGACGTCACCGTGAAGACCGAGGACAACGCCACCCTGGCCACCAACGTCTTCACCAAGCGGGACTTCGACCTGTCGGCCGCGTCCTACTGCAACGGTGACGACCCGGAGATCGGCGTGCGCCGGCAGTACGACTCGAAGCAGATCGGCTCCACCGCCTTCAGCAACGGCGCCGGCTACAGCAACCCGCAGGTCGACACCCTCCTGGACCAGGGCGCCCGGGAGGCCGACCCGGCCAAGCGGGCGCCGATCTACCGCCAGATCCAGGAGATCGCGGTGCACGACCTGCCGTACATCTGGCTGGCCGAAACAGTGAGCCTGCGGGCCTTCAACGCCAACTGCAGCGGTTTCAACCAGGAGAACACCGGGCTGTTCGCCGAGGCTGCCTTCTGTAAGAAGTAGCACCGGCGCCACGTGACCTGGCGATACGTCGTCCGCCGGCTGCTGCAGGTGCTGCCGGCAGTGGCGAGCATCCTGGTCGTGACGTTCGCCATCGTCCACGCCGCGCCGGGCGATCCAGTGGTCGCGGTGGCGGGCGAGAACGGCGACAAGGCCTACTACGACTTCATGCGGGCCAAGTTCGGGCTCGACCGGCCGCTGCCGGCCCAGTTCCTCACGTACTCGACGGACGTCCTGCGCGGCGACCTCGGCGTCTCCTACGTGCAGGGCGAACGCGTCTCGACCCTGATCGCCGAGCGGGTCCCGGCGACGCTGTTGCTGATGGGGACCGCGCTCGTCGCGTCGACGCTCGGCGGCATCGTGCTCGGTGCCCTCGCGGCGCGCCGGCCGTTCGGCCCCTTCGACCTCACGGTCAGCACCGTCGCCCTGATCGGCTACGCCCTGCCGGTGTTCTGGATGGCCCAGCTGGCCATGCTCACCATCGCCTTCCGCACCGGCTGGTTCCCCATCCAGGGGATGACCACGGCCCGGGCCACCTACGCCGGCCTGGCCCACTGGGCCGACGTCGGCCGCCACCTGGCCCTGCCCGCCCTGGTCCTGGCCGCCTCCGAGATCGCCCTGGTGACCCGCATCGCCCGCACCGGGATCCTGACCGAGATGCGCCAGGACTACGTGCGCGTGGCCGAGTCCAAGGGGCTGTCGGCCTCGGGCGCCCTGGTGCACCACGCGCTGCGCAACGCCCTGCTGCCGATCGTCACCGTCGTCGGCAGCCGCATCGGCTTCCTGTTCTCCGGGGCGGTGCTCGTGGAGACCGTCTTCGGCTGGCCCGGCCTCGGCCGGCTCGTCCTGTCCGCAGCCCAGACCCGGGACCATCCGGTGCTGCTGGGGATGGTGCTGCTCGTGGCCTTCAGCCTGGTGCTGTCCAACCTGCTCACCGACCTCCTGTACGCCCGTGTCGATCCCCGCATCCGCTACCGCTGACCTCCCGCTCGCGGCCGAAGCCCCGGCCGCGGCGGACGCCCTGGCCCCGGCGCGGTGGCGGACCGCGGCGCGCCGGTTCCTGCGGCACCCCGCCGGGCTGGTGGGCCTGGTCCTCGTCGCCGTGGTGGCCGGCGCCGCCCTGCTGGCCGACGTGATCGCCCCCTCGGACCCGTTCCGGACGGTCGCCGGCCCCCTGCAGGCGCCGTCGCGCGCCCACCTCATGGGCACCGACAACCTGGGCCGGGACATGCTCGGCGCGGTCGTTCACGGGGCCCGGACCTCGATGGTGGTCGTGCTGGGCGTCGCCGTCCTCAGCTCGGTGGTCGGGCTGGCGGTCGGGGTGGTCGCCGGCTACCGGGGCGGATGGGTCGACGACGTGCTCATGCGGATCACCGAGCTCTTCCAGGCCATCCCCCGGTTCTTTCTCGTCCTGCTCATCGTCGCCCTGTTCGGCGCCGGGGTCGACCACCTCATCTACGTGCTGGCCCTGACCTCCTGGCCGACGCTCGCCCGGGTCACCCGGTCCGAGACCCTGTCGCTGCGGGACCGGGAGTACGTCGACGCCGCCCGTTCCATCGGGGCCACCGATCGCCGCATCGTGATCCGCCACATCGTCCCCAACGTGCTGCCGACCGCGCTGGTCGTCATCGCCCTGACCGGCTCCCGCGTCATCCTGCTGGAGGCGAGCCTGAGCTTCCTCGGCCTCGGCGACCCGTCGGTCATGAGCTGGGGCTACCTGGTCGCCAACGCCCAGCGGTTCCTGCGGGTGGCCTGGTGGATGTCGGTCTTCCCGGGCCTGGCCATCGCCATCGCCGTCCTCGGCATCAACCTCATGAGCGACGCCCTGAACGACGTATTAGCCGGCCCATCGAACCGCGCGAGCCGCCGGAGAGGCCGAAGGAGCCGCAACCGGTAGGGGGTTGCCGGCGGCGGCCGCACGAAGCCGCCGAAGGCGGCCCCCACCCGGCTGCGGGCCAAGAAGGACGGCGAAGGGCGGCCGGCTCCGCCGGTCGCCCGGAGCACGATCAACTCGCCGGAGGAAGCTCCGCTTCCGACGGCGACTACCTGTCGACTTCCCCCATGATCGGGTCGATGCTGGAGATGATGGCCACGGCGTCGGCCACCAGGCCGCCGCGGATCATGTGGGGCAGGGCCTGGAGATTGACGAACGACGGGCCGCGGATGTGCATGCGGTACGGCTTGGCGCTGCCAT
Source organism: Acidimicrobiales bacterium (assembly GCA_036269435.1). Classification (GTDB taxonomy): domain Bacteria; phylum Actinomycetota; class Acidimicrobiia; order Acidimicrobiales; family AC-14; genus CADCTB01. The sequence goes on from DATASA010000212.1 coordinate 8,888, forward strand.
CGGACACGAGGTAGCAACCCAGCTCACCCCGGGGGGACTCGACGGCAACGTAGACCTCGCCCTCGGGGACCCGGAAGCCCTCGGTGAAGATCTTGAAGTGGTGGATCAGCGCTTCCATCGACTCGTCGATGCGATGGCGGGGCGGCGGCGTGACCTTCTTGTCCTGGACCCGGTAGTCGCCCGGCGGCATCTTGTCGATGATCTGGGCGATGATCTTGATCGACTCGCGAATCTCGTTGAGCCGGATGGCGTACCGGTCGAAGGTGTCCCCGTAGCTGCCGACCACGACGTCGAAGTCGACCTGGTCGTAGTACAGGTAGGGCTGGTCCCGGCGGAGGTCCCAGGCCATGCCGGTCGACCGCAGGAGGGGCCCGGTGACGCCGAGGGCCAGGCACTCCTCGGCGTCGATGATGCCGATGCCCTGCGTCCGCTCCTGCCAGATCGGCTGGCCGGTGAGGAGGGTGTCGTACTCGTCCAGGCGCTCCGGGAACAGATCGAGGATGCGCAGCACGTCGTCCCGCCAGCCGTCGGGGAGGTCGACGGCGACCCCGCCCGGGCGGATGTAGTTGTGGTTCATCCGCAGGCCGGTGACCTTCTCGAAGAAGGCGAGGATGGACTCACGCTCCCGGAAGCCGTAGATCATCATCGACACCGCGCCGAGGTCCATGCCGTTGGTCGCCAGCCACAGGACCTGCGACGACATGCGGTTGAGCTCGCACATGAGCATGCGGATCCACGTCGCCCGAGGCGGGATCTCGACGTCGAGCAGCTTCTCGGTGGCCAGGCTGAAGACCAGCTCGTTGAACAGGGGCGACACGTAGTCCATGCGGGTCGTGTTCGTCGGCCCTTGGAGGTAGGTCAGCTCCTCGCCCGTCTTCTCCATGCCGGTGTGGAGGTAGCCCACGATCGGCTTGGAGCGCAGGACCGTCTCGCCCTGGAGCTCCATCATCACCCGCAGCACGCCGTGGGTGCTGGGGTGCTGGGGCCCCATGTTGATGATCATGGTGTCGTCTTCGGTGCGGACCTCCTCGACGTCTTCGGCGAGCTGGGGGATGCGCAGGACGGAGCCGGCCTCGCGCAGGTACTCCACCCCGGCCGTACGTTGCGCCGGCAGCAGCTCCTGGGCGCCTTCGGACGTTTCCTCGATCAGGCTCATCGCGCGGGGGGCGCTCCCTTGAACTGGACCGGGATGCGCCCGATGCCGAAGTCCTTGCGCAGCGGGTGGCCCTCCCAGTCGTCGGGCATGAGGATGCGCGACAGGTCGGGGTGGCCGGTGAAGACGATCCCGAACATGTCGTAGGTCTCCCGCTCATGGGCCTCGGTGCCGGGGTGGAGCAGGAAGATGGAGGGCAGGCTCGGGTCGTCCTCGGGGACCTGCACACGGACGCGGATGCGATGGCGGCGCTCGGTCGACAGGAGGTTGACGACCACCTCGAACCGTTCGGGACGCACGCCGTCCGGCAGCTGGCGGTCCGGATGGGCGAGGTAGTCCACGCCCGTCAGGTCGACGCAGACGCGGTAGCCGTCGTCGTACAGGAAGCCCACCACGTCGACGTAGGTCGCCCGGTCGGGGAAGACCACGACCTGCCCCCGGGACGTCGTGGTGGCGGCGCCGTGAAGCAGCGCCGGCTCTTCTTCGGGCGCCTGGCCGTCGGGCTCGTCCACGCTTCGAGACTAGACCCAGCCTCTACCCTGGTACCCCCGATGCCCACCTGGACTTCCGAGCAGGTCGCGTCGCTCGCCCCCGACGCCGCGTCGGTGGCCGCGGCCAAGGGCCTGGCCACTCCGGGGGCGTGGTCGGCCACGGGCCACGACGACCGGGCGGTGTGGGGAACGTGCCGGAGCTACGACGCCGCCATCGCGCTCGGCGCGGCCCCGGGGTTCTCGTGCAGGTGCCCGAGCCGGAAAGTCCCGTGCAAGCACGCCCTCGGGCTGCTGTTCCTCTGGGCGTCGGTTCCCGAGGCGATCCCGGCCGGGGCCCGGCCGGCCTGGGTCGACGACTGGCTGGCCCGGCGGGCCGCCCGTCCCCGTCGGACCGGGAACGCTCCCGTCGACCCCGAGGCCCGAGCCAGGCGGATGGCCGAGCGGTCGGCTCGCATCGGCGCCGGACTCGAGGAGCTCGACCTGTGGCTGCGTGACCTCGTCCGCCAGGGTCTCGCCACCGCCCAGGGCCGTCCGTTCCGGTACTGGGACGACGTCGCGGCCCGGATGGTCGACGCCCAGGCTCCCGGCGTGGGCACCCAGGTCCGGCGCATGGCCGGCATCGTGCGCAGCGGCGAAGGCTGGCCCGGCCGGCTTCTCGTCCACGCCGGGCGGCTGCACCTGCTGGCCGAGGCGTGGCGACGGTTCGACGCCCTCCCGCCCGAGACCCAGGCCGACCTGCGCACGGCCGTGGGGTGGTCGTGGACCGGCGAGGAGGTGCGGGCGGGTCCCGCCGTGCGCGACCGCTGGGCGGTGATCGCCCGGGCGGTCGTCGAGGAGGACCACTTCCACGTCCAGCGGACGTGGCTCGTCGGGTCGGCGACCGGCCGGGTCGCCCTGATCCTCGACTTCGCCGCCGCCTACGTGCCGCTCCCGACCGAGCTCGTCGTCGGGACGGTGGTGGACGCCGACGTGTCGTTCCATCCGGGTGCCTGGCCGCAACGGGCGCTGGTCGTCACCGTGCACGGCGACGCCGAGGTGCTCACCGACTGGCCCGCGGCGGCGACGATCGAGGCGGCCCTGGTCGAGCAGGC
>DATASA010000213.1:0-14265 GCA_036269435.1 Acidimicrobiales bacterium
GTCGGGGTTGGTGATGGCCTGGCGCTTGGCCACCTCGCCGACCAGCACCTCGCCGGTCTTGGAGAAGCCGACGACCGACGGCGTGGTCCGGCCACCTTCGGCGTTGGGGATGACGGTGGGCTCACCCGCCTCCAGAACGGAGACGACCGAGTTGGTGGTACCGAGGTCGATACCTACGGCCTTAGGCATGGGATGCATCCTCCCGGAACGTGAACGAGACGGTTCGTGCTTTTAGATGAGTAGAAGGCTAGCAAAGTTGAGTCCTTACGTATCAAGTCGCCTGGGTGGGGCGATATTCCTGTCTACGTAGCTGGACGTCGGGTCGGTTGGCGGCCAGGCTTGTCGCCGTGACGAACCTCCGGGTCAAGCTCACCTTCCCCGAGCACCTCATCCAGCAGCCGCTGATGGGCCGCCTCGTGCGCGAGTTCGACGTCCTGCCGAACATCCGCCGGGCCAACATCGAGGACACCGTCGGCTGGATCGTCTGTGAGCTGGCGGGTGAGCCGGCGTCGGTCGAGCGGGCGCTGGCGTGGCTCGGTGAAGCCGGCGTCCAGGTCGACCGCCTGGGCGACGTGGTCGAGAGCTGACGGGGCGGGGGGCCTCTCCTGCGCAAACTGGTGGTCCTCGCCGTCCTGGTCGGCCTGCTGGTGGCCGCCGACCTCGGCGCCCGTTCGGTGGCCGAGCAGCAGCTTCGGGACCGGGTGGCGGCCGCGGCCCACTCGACCGGGCCCACGACGGCCCGCATCGGGTCGTTCCCGTTCCTCGGCCGGCTGCTCACCTCGGGCACCGTCTCGCAGGTCCGGGTCTCGACCGCCGACGTCACCGTCGACGGGCTCACCCTCGCCCGGATCTCGCTCGATCTGCAGGACGTGACCTTCGACCGCGGCCGGTTGCTGTCGGACCGCAAGGTCGTGCTCGACGCCTTGGGCCACGGCACGGCCGAGGCTGAGGTGACCCAGGAGCAACTGTCGGACCGGCTCGGGGTGCCGATCACCCTGACGCCGGGACGGGTGCAGGTCCGGGTCGCCGGCCAGTTGGTCGCGGCCAAGGCCAGCGTGAGCGACAACACCCTGCACGTGACCGTGGCCGGCTTGTCCCTGCCCGGACTGAAGATCCCCACGCTGCCGCTGGTGCCCTGCGTCGCCGACGCGGTGATCCTCGCCGGGCGGATCCGGATGACGTGCAGCGTCGACCAGATCCCGCCCGAGCTCGTCGGCCGGCCCCTGGACCAACTGAAGCCGTCGCCCTAGGGGCGACCCGGGCCGGGTGCCTCTATCCGTCCGAGGCGGCCTCGGGTGCGTCGGCCGGGTTCAGCCAGGTGAGGGCGCCGTCGCCCGGCGCGTTGAAGGGGATGGCGAAGACGGCCTTGCCGGCCTGGTGCATGGCGACGGCCCGCTTGAGCGCGTCGGGGTCGCCCAGGTCGACCGGCTCGGCCAAGGCGTGGCGGGCGGCCGCGGGGCGCGGCATCGGGGGCGTGTGGCGGTGTTCGGTGTCGATGGGCATCTGCTGCTTCCTCCGGTGACGGGATCCGAAGTCCTGTCACCCCTTGTCAACCCCTCCATCCTGGGAAGGAGCTGAGAGGACGCCGTCATTTTCGTGAACCGACGCCGGCGTCGCCGGGCCACCACAGGGCGACGACCCGGTGGGGTTGGGGTTCGCGCGACCGGAGGAACTCCTCGATCTCGGGGTCGCGGTCTCGGTCGACGTAGAGCCGACGGCGGGAGAAGGCGACCAGCTCGGGCGTCACCTCCTGGGCGCGCCCCGGCAGGAGCATGTCCTCGCGCTCCACGGCCAGGCCCATGGCCACCAACAGGGCCTCGGCCTCGTCGGCGACGAGCGGGTCGGGCCGGTCGATGCCGTGGACGAGCTTCCACAGCGGGTTCAACCCGGCGAGCGGCGAGTGGGCCGACAGCTCGACCACCACCCGGTTCCGGGCGTGGGCCGTCAGGGCGGCGACGAAGTCCTCGATCTCCACGACCCGGTACATGGCGTGGTGGCACACGGCGACGTCGGCCGGCTCGACCTCCCCGGCGACGTCCGGCCACGCGCCGAGGACGGCCCGGCTGGCCACTCCGGCGGCCCCGGCACTGGCGACGAAGGACTCCAGCATCCCCTCCATCGGGTCCACGCCCACGATCAGGCCGGGCCTGGGGACCAGCCCGAGGCTCGAGGCGCCCCCGCCCACACCGACGTCGAGCACCGATCCACCCTCGGGCAGGGCTTCGAGCGCCCGCCGGCGCGACGGCCGGACCGGTTGCGCGGCGTCCTCCTCCGGCCGCCACCGGAACCGCTGCGGCTCGAGCCGCGGCTCGGGGTCGGGGGCGGCGTCGAGGATGGCCTGGGGGATCGCCGCCTCGCGGATCGCCCGCCGCCAACGGTCGCCCGGGCGAGGCTGTGCGCCGGCGTCGGTCATCCGACGGTCTTCACTGACCGCCGGTGTAGGCCGCCGTCGTACGGTCGGCCGCAGCCTGCGCGTCGGCCGGATCGGCTCCCGCGGCGACATCCGCGTCGCACCACCGCTGGCTGCTGAGGGCGATGAACCGCCGGCCCTCGTCCGAGGCGCTCCACGCCATGGCGGCGTCGTGGTCGACGTCCGCACCGGACGCAAGATGGGTGGCAAGGCCGAGGAGGCCCAGGTCCCAGCCCACGCCGGTGGCAGCTGGGCCGAACTCGACCCAGTGGGCATCGTCGACGTGGGCGCCGTGGGCCAGCTCGAAGCGGGTGCGCCCGTCGGCCTCGGGCACGACGCGCACCTCGATCCAGCTGACGTTGTCGGCGTACTCCCACGTCGCGCTGAAGCTGTTCGGCGGGTCGCAGCGCTCGATCGTCCCGCCGGCGTTGCCTTCGAGCTGGAAGCGGCCGCCCAGGCGCAGGTCGCCGGAGATCGGCAGGAACCAGCGGGGAATGCGTTCCGGGTTGGTACAGGCGTCCCAGACCTCGTCGACGGTGGCGTCGTAGCTCTGGCTGAGCGTGGTCATGCGGGCCTCGCCTGCGTCCAGCGTCCGGGAGCCGACCTCCCGCCGGACCGCGTGCAACTGCTGGTCGATGTCGAACACGGCTACCAGCCCATGCTGCCGGGCTCGCCCTTGAACGGCCCGGCGACCTTCGACGTGATCCAGCCGCCGTAGAAGCCGCCGGGCTGGGGCAGGACGAGCTCCGTGTCGACCAGGCACGCCTCCATCAGCGCAGGATAGAAGGCGAGGTAGCCGGTCAGGGCCTCGTACCCCGGCAGGGGGTCGAGATAGGTCCACGCCGCGTCGGCCACCGCCTTGCCCCGGTGGACGATCGAGTAATAGGTCGCCAGGCCCTTCCACTCGCACCAGCTCGTCTTGACCGACGCCCGCAGGATGCCCGGGATCACCGTGTCGGGCGGGAAGTAGTAGTTGGGCGGGTGGCTGGTCTCCAGGACCCGGAGCGACGCCAGCGTGACCGCGATGGTGACCCCCGCGAACACGACCTCGACCTGGCTGCGTGTGGGCTCGACCCGCGGCGGCCGGGGATAGCTCCACACCGACTCCTGGCCCGGACCGGGAGGGACGGGCTGGGGGCGGGAGATCATGCGTCGGCGCTCCGTACGATGGACTGCGTGCAGTCGCATGGTACGGCGCTGGCCGATGCGGTCGTCGACGCCCTGCCCGGCTGGGTCGAGCGCTCGGTGGCCCGCCTGGTCACCGCGTGGACGGGCGCACCGCCGGAACCGCAGGTGGTCGAGCTGTCGCGGGACGCGGGCCGGCGGGCCGCGGCGGAGGTCGGCGCCGAGGTGCGGGCGCTGCTCGAGGCGGACGTCGACGAACAGCGCACGACGCCCCTGTCGCTCCTGCGGGCCGCGGTCCGTTACCCGACGGAGGTGTTGCGGGCCGCTGGCGTGCCGCCGGTCGAGCGCGACGCCATCCAGCAGCGCCTGCTGCCCGACGACGTGTACGACCTTTCGCCCGCCACCTTCGCCGACGTCGACCCGGCCCTGGCCGAGCCGGGCATGCTGTGGGGCGCGGCCAAGGCCCTCGCCCACCGCCGGAGGCACGAACCATGACCAGACAGCGGATCGTCGCCTACGTGCCCGACCTCATGGACCGGTCCAAGGTGGCCGCCGCCGGCGACGTGACGTTCGTGTCCCGGCCGGCCGAGCTCCCCGCCGCCGGCGAGGCGGCCGACGTGCTGGTCGTCGACCTGACCCGCCCCGGGGTCGTCGACGTCCTGACCGAGCTGGCCGGCCGGCGGGTCATCGGCTTTGCCAACCACACCAGCCGCGACGTCATGGCCGCGGCGCGCGCCGCCGGGTGCGAGCAGGTGCTGGCCCGTTCGGAGTTCTTCTCCCGGCTGGACGAGCTCCTCGGCTGACGCCTCAGCGGGTGTCGGGGGTCGGCCGGTGCCAGCCGGCGTCGTTGAACGGGCGCGGCTCGAAGAACAGGCAGTCGACCGGGCAGGCGAACGGCATGGTTTCGGCGACGTCGAGGCGGCAGCGGTCGACCGTGTCACCCGTCGGCAGCGACCGGCTCGAGTAGTGGCGGCAGTCCTGTCGCACGGCCAAGGGCCTCATTGTCCCAGATGGGACGGGTAGCGTTTGGGTCAGTGACCGCACCTCCGGACTTGCTGCGGTGGAGCGAAGCGCTGGCCGGGATCGCCCGGACCGGCTTGGCGTTCACCGACAACCTCTACGAGCGCGAGCGCTTCGAGGAGGTTCTGCACGTGGCCGCCGACATCCGGGTGGCGGCCGGTCACGACCTCGAACCGGCGGCACTGGTGCAGGAGTGGCTGAGCCAGGTGGGGGTGGGCGTCGCCGGCTACGTCACCCCCAAGGTGGCGGTCGGGGCGGTCGTCGGCAACGACGACGGCGAGCTGCTCCTCGTCCAGCGGGCGGACAACGGGGTCTGGCTCTACCCCACGGGATGGGCCGACGTCGGCTACTCGGCGTCCGAGGTCGCGGTCAAGGAGGTGGCCGAGGAGACGGGCATCGAGGTCGAGCCGGTCCGCCTCATCGCCGTCCTCGACGGGCTGCGGCTCGGGTTCACGTCCGTCCCGCTGTACTCCCTGGTCTTCCACTGCCGGGTCCTCGGCGGTGCGCTGCGGCGCCACCCGCTGGAGTGCCTGGACGTCGGGTGGTTCGCCGAGGACGGGCTGCCGTCGCCCCTGGCCGGGGCCAGCCGGTGGACCGTCACCGCGTTCCAGGCCATCCGAGGCGAAGCGGTCGACGTGGTCTTCGACCAGCCCCGCCACCCACCGTGGCACCGCCACGACGAACTCCCTTCCCGATAGGAGGTGCCCATGGCGCTGTTGAAGCGAAAGCGGTCAGGTCTGACCGACCCCATGTCGGTGGTCACGCGGTTCGTGAACGCCTGCAACCGGCACGACGCCGACAGCGTCGCCGCGTGCCTCCACCCCGACTTCGACAGCATCCAGCCGATGTACCCGGCCCGGAACTTCCGGGGCGCCGATCAGGTCCGCCGCAACTGGCAGGCCATCTTCGACGCCGAACCGGGGTTCCGGCTCACCGTCCTGCGCCAGGCCGCGGCCGACGACGCCGTCTGGCTGGAGCTGCACGGCGCGGGCCGGGACGACGAGGTGGCCGGGATCTTCGTCATGGGTGTCCAAGGCGACCGCATCCGCTGGGCCCGCATTTACAGCGCCCTGATCGAGCCGATGCCCGAGGGCATGGTCGACCCGGTGCCGTCCTCGCCGGCGACCCTCCGGCAGGTGCCGCCGCTGGATGAACCGGCGGACCGGGGAGCCGCAGCCCATGAACCGACCGGAGCTGCCGCGGCGCAGGCGGTGGTGGACGAGGACCTCATCGCGCCGGTGCTCGACATCGACGGGGGCGGGTCGTCGCGCCGCCGCCGCTCACGCCGCCGGTCGCACGAGGGCGACGCCGAGCCCGCGGCCGCCGCGGAGGACGGGATCGCCGAGGACGTGGCCGCCGCGGACGGGATTGCCGAGGACGTGGCCGCCGGGGACGGGATCGCCGAGGAGGGGATCGCCGGGGAGCAGGCCGCGGCCGCCGACGAGCCTGCGTCGGCCGAGTGGGCGCCCGCCGCCGAGCCCGTCGAAGCCGCAGCCGAGCCGCAGCCGGTGGCCGAGACCCTGGTCGAGCCTGCCGCCGCGGAGCCGGCCGAGCGGAAGCCGGTCGCCGCCTGGACCGAACCGCTGATCCAGGCGGATGCACGCCCCGAGGCGCACGCCGCAGTTGTCGAACCGGCGACGACCACCCTGGTCGAGCCCCCGGACGCCGGGCCCGAGCCCGCGGCGGTGGAGGTCGGCGCCCCGGCGGCAGTCGACCCGGGACACGGTTCGGGAACCGCAGCAGCCGCAGCCGCAGCCGCCGCGCTGCTGGAGGAGCGGGAGCCGGAAGTCGTCGCCCCGCCGGAGGCGGAGCCCGCGGTGGTCGTCGAGGCGGTGTCCGTGCCGGCCGCTGCAGCGGCGGTCGAGGAGGACGCGGACGACATCGTCTGGGGCGACCTGACCGCCGAAGCACCGGACGACTCGGACGTGGAGGCCGACCCGGAGCCCACCGCCACCATCGACCGGGCCGGGGTCCTGGGTCGGCCCGGGAAGCGGCGGGGACGAAAGAGGCGGTAGGCGGCGGTTCAGCGGAGCTGGGCCAGGAGGGCGTCGACGATGGACGTCGCCCCCCCGGTCCGCTCCCACTCGTCGCCGATCGCGTCGTGGTCGGCCAGGCCGGCGGCGTCCGGCGGGCGGCCGAGTGCGTCGGTGCAGACCGAGGCCAGGATGGCCGGCTCGATCTCGTCGTCGTAGGCGGCGAACGCCTCCAACCCGTCCCAGAGCCTGGTCAGGGGAACCGGCGGATCCTCGCCCGCGGCGAGGGCGCGCGTCACCACGTCGAAGACCTCTTCGGTGGCCAGCCCGGGCGGGCGGCGGTAGTCGGCCACCGGGTGCAGCCGCCATTCCAGCGGTACCCCGCCCGGGCCGTCGTCGCGCAGCCAGACCTGGGAGCCGTTGACGTAGGTGTCGACCGGTTCCCCGAAGCGCTCGTCGAGGGCCAGCAGCAGCTCGGGCGACGCCCGCCACACGCAGGTCGGTTCCAGGCGCGCCACGCGGCCCACCCTATGGCTGGCACCATGCAGCGATGACGAGACGGGCCGCGTCGCTGGCCGCGGCGGTGGCGCTGTGCCTGCTCCTCGTCTCCTGCGAGACGGGCGACTACAGGAGCGGGCCGGTCTCGGCGGCGCCGCCGACCTCGTCGAGCAGCAGCACGACGAGCACGAGCGTCCTGCCGCAGGCGACCACGGTCGGATGCCCGGCGACACCCCGGCGGGCGGCGCCCGACCCGGCCCGGCCCAGGTACACGCTCAGCGTCGACGTCCACCCGACCGACGGCACGGTCGACGGCCGGCTGCGGGTCCTGTTCACCCCGGACCAGGACACGGACCGGCTCGTCTTCCGTTTGTGGCCCAACGGCCCCCGGACGTCGGCGGCCGGAACCAAGCTGGACACCGGGGCGGTGACCGTCGGCGGCCGGCCTGCGACGAGCAGCCTCGACGACCCGACCACCCTGGTCGTGCGCACCGGCGCGACGTTCAAGGCGGGCCAGCAGGTCGACTCGTCGATGACGTGGACGCTGACCGTGACCGGCGCGGCCGACGACCGGGTGTCGCGCAACGGCGACGCCATGCGCCTCGGGTCCTTCTTCCCGATCCTGCCCTGGGAGCCGGGCGTCGGCTGGGACACCGACCCGGCCGTCGGAAACTTCGCCGAGGCCTCGACCGCACCGACGGCGGACTTCGACCTGACCGTCACCGTCCCGGACGGCTACGGCGTCCTGGCCAGCGGCACGCCCGACCCGGCGACGCCCGGCCACTTCACCGCAGGGGCCATGCGCGACGTCGCCCTGTCCGTCGGCCGGTTCGCCACCGTCTCCGGGGTGGCCATGGCGCCGCAGCCCGTCCAGGTGACCGTCGGCATCCAGCAGGGGCTGGCCGGGTCGCCGGCCGTCTACCTGGACCGGGTGGTCAAGTCGCTGGAGGACTACGGCAAGCGGTTCGGCCCCTATCCCTGGCCGACCTTCACCCTTGCCGTCACGCCCGGGCTCGACGGGGGGATCGAGTACCCCGGCCACGTCATGCAGGGCCCGAACACCCTGAGTGTCACCAGCCACGAGGTCGGCCACCAGTGGTTCTACGGGCTGGTCGGCAACGACCAGGGCCGCGACCCGTGGCTCGACGAGGGGCTGGCCACCTGGGCCGAGGCCCGCTTCGACGGCACGCTCGACACGTTCAAGGCCCGGTCCATCCCGGCGGTGGCGAGGAACATGGTCGGCCAGCCCATGACGTTCTGGTCGGCCCACCAGGACGCGTACCAGGACGGCGTCTACACCCAGGGGACCCAGGCCCTCGCCGCGCTCGGCGACCCGGCGATGGTCGACTGCGCCCTGCGGGTGTACGTCGCCCTCAACGCGTACCGGATCGTCCGCCAGCCCGACCTCGTCCGGGCCGCGGCGACCGTGTTCCCCGACGCGGCGGCGACGCTCGGCGCCTACGGGGTCCGCACGTGATGCCGCTCAGTCCCCGCGCTGGTCCCTGAGGTAACGCTCGAGCTCGTCGGCGAGGGCGTCGCCGGTCACCGTCTCCATGTCGGCCACGTCGTCCTCGTCGGCCGACGCCTCCAGGCGGTGGACGTAGGCGGAGACGTCGTCGTCGGCCGCTACCACCTCGCTGACCTGGCGTTCGTAGTCCTGGGCCTCGACCTCGAGGTCGACGGTGACCACCGACGTCGACAGGAGCTCGGTGGCCCGCTCGACGAGGGCCAGCGCGGCCTTGGGCGACGGGGTCGACGCCACGTAGTGGGGCACCGCGGCCCACAGCGACGCCGACGGCAGGCCAGCATCGGCGAAGGCCTCGTGGAGCACGCCGACGATGCCGGTCGGGCCCTCGTACGTCGAGCGGCCGAGGCCGAGCCGGCTCACCAGGTCGTCGTCGGCGGCCGTCCCGGTCACCCGCACGGGCCGGGTGTGGGCCACGTCGGCCAGCAGGGCCCCGAGGATCACGATCATCTCCACGCCGAGCTCGGTGGCCAGGCCGACGACGTGGGAGGAGAAGGTCCGCCACTTGAGCTGGGGCTCGTGGCCGAGGAGCAGGACGACGTCGCGAGCGGTCCCGGGGAGGTGGGCGTACGACAGCTCGACCTCCGGCCAGACGATCTGGCGGGTCACGCCGTGGACCATGCGGACCTGGGGCCGGGTGGAGGTGAAGTCGTAGAACTCCTCCGGGTCGATGGAGGCGAACGTCCGGGCGGACCACCGGTCCCGCAGGTAACGGCCCGCGGTCGAGGCGGCATCGGCCCCGTCGTTCCAACCCTCGAAGGCGGCGACGAGGACCGGTCGCCGTAGGTGCGGCCGTTCTTGCCAGCGCACGTGGTCCATGCCCCAACGGTACCGGCAGCGTCGGCGGGTACTTGTCGCAGGGCCGCCGTACCCTGGAGGCCCATGGGGTCGCTCGACCGCTTCTCCCCCGTCGCCCGCGCCTGGTTCCAAGCGGCCTTCGCCGCGCCCACGCCCGCGCAGGAACAGGGCTGGGACGCCATCAGCAAGGGCGACCACACGCTGATCCTGGCCCCGACCGGCTCCGGCAAGACGCTGGCCGCCTTCCTGTGGACCCTGGACCGCCTGGTGTCCCGGCCGGTCGAGCCCACGCCGGTCGAGCCGGCGTGCCGGGTGCTGTACGTGAGCCCGCTCAAGGCGCTCACGTACGACGTGGAGCGCAACCTGCGGGCGCCGCTGGCCGGCATGGCCCTGGAGGCCGAGCGCCGGGGCCTGCCCGTGCCCACCGTCCGGGTCGGCACCCGCACGGGCGACACTCCGGCCGCCGACCGTCGGGACCTGGTCCGCCACCCGCCGGACATCCTCATCACCACGCCGGAGTCGCTGTACCTGCTGCTGACGTCGCAGGCGCGGGAGATGCTGCGCTCCGTCGAGCACGTGATCGTCGACGAGATCCACGCGGTGGCCGCCACCAAGCGGGGCGCCCACCTGGCCCTGTCCCTGGAGCGGCTCGAGCGGCTGGCGGAGAAGCCGCCCCAGCGGATCGGCCTGTCGGCCACCCAGCGGCCGCTCGACGAGGTGGCCCGGTTCCTCGGAGGCCGGTCCGGCGGCCGACCCCGGCCGGTGACGGTGGTCGACGCCGGCGTGCGCAAGGCGCTGGAGGTGCAGATCGTCGTCCCGGTGGAGGACATGGGCGAGCTGGGCAAGCCCATCGACGAGGGCGACGGCGCCCTGCTGTCCGGTCCCGCGGCCGGCAACCCGGAGGCCCGTCACTCGATCTGGCCGGCGATGCACCCGGTCCTGCTCGACCTGATCCGGTCGCACCGGTCGACGCTGATCTTCGTCAACTCCCGCCGCCTGTCCGAGCGCCTTGCCGCCCGGCTGAACGAGCTGGCCGGTGAGGACCTGGTGCGGGCCCACCACGGCTCGGTGGCCCGCGAGCAGCGGCTGGAGATCGAGGACGCCCTCAAGGCCGGCCGGCTGCCGGCCCTCGTCGCCACCAGCAGCCTGGAGCTCGGGATCGACATGGGGGCCATCGACCTGGTGGTCCAGGTGGAGTCCCCGGCGTCGGTGGCCAGTGGCCTGCAGCGCATCGGTCGGGCCGGCCACCAGGTCGGCGAGCCGTCTCGGGGTCGGATCTTCCCCAAGTTCCGGGGGGACCTGGTGGAGGCCGCGGTCGTGGTCCAGCGCATGAAGGCCGGGCTGATCGAGGAGACCCGCGTCCCCCGCAACCCGCTCGACGTCCTGGCCCAGCAGATCGTCGCCATGTGCGCGGTCGAGGAGCTGACGGTGGCCGAGGTGGCCGAGGTGGTCGCCGGGGCCTATCCCTTCGCCGACTGCTCGCCGGCCCTGTTGGAGAACGTGCTCGACATGCTGGCCGGGCGCTACCCGTCGGACGAGTTCGCCGAGCTGCGGCCCCGCATCGTGTGGGACCGCTCCGAGGGCACGCTGCGGGCCCGCTCCGGAGCCCGGATGCTGGCCGTCGTCAGCGGCGGGACCATTCCCGACCGCGGCCTCTTCGGCGTCTTCACGCCCGGGTCGGGTGGCACCGACGGCAAGGAGCACTGGAACCGGGTCGGCGAGCTGGACTAGGAGATGGTCTACGAGAGCCGGGTGGGGGAGACGTTCCTCCTCGGGGCCACCACCTGGCGGATCGAGGAGATCACCCGTGACCGCGTGATCGTCACGCCCGCCCCGGGCCAGCCCGGCAAGATGCCGTTCTGGCACGGCGACGGCCTGGGTCGGCCGGCCGAGCTCGGCCGGGCCATGGGGGCGTTCCTGCGGGAGGTCGACGGGTGGACCGACGAGAAGCTGGCGGGAGACTGCTCGCTCGACCCGCTGGCCCTGTCGAACCTGCGCGCCTACCTGGCCGAGGAGCGCCAGGCCACCGGCGGCGCCCTGCCGACCGACCGCCAGATCGTGGTCGAGCGCTTCCGTGACGACCTGGGCGACTGGCGGATCTGCGTGCTGTCGCCCCTCGGCGGCCGGGTCCACGCCCCCTGGGCCCTGGCCATCGAGGCCAAGGTCCGCGACCGGCTCGGCGTCGAGGTCCAGACGATGTGGAGCGACGAGGGGATCGTCGTCCGCCTCCCCGAAGCCGACGAGTCGCCCCCGATCGACTCCGTCCTGCTGGAGCCGGAGGAGATCGAGGAGCTGGTGGTCGGCGAGCTGGCCAACTCGGCGCTGTTCGCCTCCCGGTTCCGGGAGAACGCGGCCCGCGCCCTGCTGCTTCCCCGGCGCCGGCCCGGCTCCCGCACGCCGCTGTGGCAGCAGCGCCAGCGGGCGGCCGACCTCCTCGCCGTCGCCTCTCGCCACGGGGACTTCCCGATCCTGCTGGAGACGTACCGGGAGTGCCTCCGCGACGTGTTCGACCTGCCCGCGCTGGTCGACCTCATGACCGCGGTCCGGGCTCGCACCATCCGGGTCGTCTCCGTCGACACCGCGGCGCCCTCGCCCTTCGCCCAGTCGCTCGCCTTCCAGTACGTCGCCAACTTCCTGTACGAGGGCGACGCACCGGTCGCCGAGCGCCGGGCCCAGGCCCTGACCCTGGACCGGGACATGCTGGCCGAGCTGCTGGGCGCCGAGGAGCTGCGGGAGCTGATCCACCCCGACGCCCTGGACGCCCTGGAGGCGAGCCTGCAGGCCCTCGACGAGCGGTGGTGGGCCCGCGACGCCGACGAGGCGTCCGACCTGCTGCGCCGCCTGGGCGACCTCACCCGGCAGGAGCTGCGGGCCCGGTCGACGGGCGATTTCGCCGACGCCCTGGTCGCCGATCGGCGGGCGGTCGAGATCCGGGTGGCCGGCGAGGCCCGGCTGATCGCCGCCGAGGACGCCGGGCGCTATCGCGACGCCCTGGGCGTGCACCCGCCGCCCGGGCTGCCCGAGGTCTTTCTCGCTCCGGTCGAGGACCCGCTCGGGTCGCTGCTCGGCCGCTTCGCCCGCACCCACGGGCCCTTCCGGTCGGAGGAGCCCGCGCTGCGATTCGGCCTGCCCGTCGGCGTGGCCGAGGCCCTGCTGGCGGCCCGGGCCGACACCGGCCTGCTCCTGCGGGGCGAGTTCCGCCCGGGCGGGTCGGGTTCGGAGTGGTGTGACCCCGACGTCCTCCGCCAGCTCCGTCAGCGGTCGCTGGCCGCCCTGCGCAAAGAGGTGGAGCCGGTCGACGCCGGGGCCCTGGCCGGCTTCCTGCCGGCCTGGCAGGGCGTCGGCAGCGAGGCCCGGGGGCTCGACCGGCTGTACGAGGTGGTGCGCCAGTTGCAGGGCGTGGCCGTGCCGGCGTCGGTCCTCGAGCGTGACGTGCTGGCCGCCCGGGTGGCGGGCTACTCACCGCGGCTGCTGGACGAGCTGACGGCCGCCGGCGAAGTGGTGTGGGTCGGCGCCGGCCCATTGGGACGCGACGACGGCAAGGTGATGCTGTTCCTGCGGAGCAAGGCCGCGCTGCTCCGCCCGGGACCGGCCGCGGAACGCCCGGACGGCCGCGAGCACGAGCGGCTGCGGGAGGTGCTGGCCCGCCGGGGCGCCTGTTTCTTCCGGGAGCTGGCCGGCGCGTCCGACGCCTTCGGCCCCGCCCCTGACGACAAGGCGTCGCTGGACGCCCTCTGGGATCTGGTGTGGGCCGGCGAGGTCACCAACGACTCCTTCGCCGCTTTGCGGGCCTTCGCCGGCGGCGGCACCCGTACCAAGGCGGCCAAGCGGGCGGGTCGACCACGCCTGGGCTCGCTCACCGTCCTCGGCCCACCCAAGGCGCAGGGTCGCTGGTCGCTGGTCGACGCCGATCTCCCGGTCGCCGACGTGAGCGCCACCCTGAGAGGCCATGCCCTCGCCTCGGCGCTGCTCGACCGCCACGGCGTGCTCACCCGGGAGGCGGTGCGGGGCGAGGGCCACCCTGGCGGCTTCGCCGGCGTCTACCCGGTCCTGCGGGCCATGGAGGAGTCGGGCCGCTGCCGACGCGGGTACTTCGTCGCCGGGCTCGGCGGCGCCCAGTTCGCCCTGCCCGGGGCGGTCGACCGCCTCCGGGCCGATCGGCGGGACAGCCACGGCGCCACGCTGGTGCTGGCCGCCACCGATCCCGCCAATGCCTACGGGCTGTCGCTGCCGTGGCCGCAGCGGCCGGAGGCCAAGCCGAGGGCCGGTCCCCGGCGGGTGGCCGGGGCCTACGTCGTCCTCCTCGACGGCCAGCCCTGCCTGTACGTCGAGAAGGGGGCGAAGGGCCTCGTCGCCCTGCGGCCCTACGACGGCACCTGGGAGGAGCAGGCGGTCGAGGCGCTCGGCGGCCTGGTCACCAGCGGCCGGGTCCGCCGCCTGAGCGTGGAGCGTTTCGACGACGAGCTGGAGCCCGTGCTGCGGGCCGCCGGTTTCGTCCCCACGCCCCGCGGCCTGGTCCGGTACGGGACCTGAGCGGCCGAGCCCCGAGCGCCGATGCCTGAGGGCGACGTCCTCTTCCGCACCGCGGCCACCCTGCAGAAGTGGCTGGCCGGCCGCGAGGTGACCGCGGCGACCCCGCCCGCCGGGCCCATGGTCGGGCGCACCGTCGCCAAGGTGGAGGCCAACGGCAAGCACCTCCTCGTGCGGTTCGACTCCGGCCACGTGCTGCACACCCACCTGCGCATGACCGGCTCGTGGCACGTGTACAGCACCGGCGAGCGCTGGTGGCGGCCGCCCAGCCAGGCCAAGGTCGCCATAACCTGCGGGACGCGGGTGGCGGTGTGCTTCAACGCCCCGGTGGTGGAGCTGCTGGTGCCGGGCGGCGAACAGGCCCACCCGTCGC
This sequence comes from Acidimicrobiales bacterium, assembly GCA_036269435.1. Classification (GTDB taxonomy): domain Bacteria; phylum Actinomycetota; class Acidimicrobiia; order Acidimicrobiales; family AC-14; genus CADCTB01. Next base: position 14,253 of record DATASA010000213.1, read on the forward strand.
TCAGCGGGCTCGG
>DATASA010000214.1:0-12442 GCA_036269435.1 Acidimicrobiales bacterium
CCATGGGCTTGGCGGGCATACACCTGCGTAACAATGCCTGACCACACGACCACCAGGACGACCCGCGGTGTTTTCCTGAGTTACGCGCGCGAGGATGCTCCGGCGGTGCAGCGCATGGCCGACGCTCTCCGCGCCTTCGGCATCGAGGTCTGGTTCGACCAGGCCGAGCTGCGCGGAGGCGATTCCTGGGACCGGAAGATTCGCGGACAGATCAGGGAATGCGCGCTCTTTATTCCGATCATCTCCGCCACCGCCGCCATCTGGCACTTCTTCAGCGGCCTGCGCCCGACCGGGTGATCAGCGCCCGGGCGTCTCCCGGAGGCGGATCCAGCGGTAGCCGTAACCGGCCAGCTCGATGCCCTTGAGATCGGAGCCGGGGCTCTCGTAGGTCCGATCGCCGAAGAGCGCGATCGGGTCGCCTTGCGAACCGGGCTGGGCGCCGAGGTCCACCGTGCGCCGCCGGTCGGAGAGGTTGGTGACGGCGAGCACCACGCCGCCCGGGGCGTCGTAGCGCAGGGCGAGCACGGCGGCGTCGCCCGTGTCGACCGGCGTGCAGGTCCCGACGCCGAACTCGGGGCACTCCCGCAGGGTGTGGAGCATGCGCTCCATCCAGTGCAGCAGCGAGCCGGGGTCCCGGCGCTGGGCGGCGACGTTGACCGCCTCGTACCCGAACTCGCGGTCGCTGACCACCGGCCGGAGTAGCTGCGCGGCCGGCGCGGTCGAGAACCCGGCGCCCGGACCGGCGGACCACTGCATGGGCGTGCGGATGGCGTTGCGCTCGGGCAGCGACAGGTCGTCGCCCATGCCGATCTCCTCGCCGTAGCGCAGCACCGGCGTGCCGGGCAGAGTGAACTGCAGGCTGTAGGCCATCTCGATCCGCCGGCGGTCGTTGCCCAGCATGGGCGCCAGCCGGCGCCGGATGCCCCGCCCGTACAGCTGCATGTCTTCGTTCGGCCCGAAGGCGGCGAAGCAGTCGGCCCGTTCCCGCTCGCTCAGGCGGCCGAGGTCGATCTCGTCGTGGTTGCGCAGGAATGTGGCCCACTGGCAGGACTCGGGGATGGCCGGCGCGGCCTCGATGGCGGCCAGGACGGGGCCGGCGTCGGCCCGGGCCAGGGCGAGGAACACCCGCTGGTTCAGCATGAAGTTGAAGAGCATGGGCAGGCGGTCGCCGGTGCCGAAGTACTGCACCAGCTCCTCGCGCTCGACGTTGGCCTCGGCGAGGATGGTGGCGTCACCCCGTCGCCACGACAGCAGCTCGCGGAATTCGCGAAGCCAGTCGAACTCCTTCCGGGGCTGGGGCTCGTTGGGCCGGGTCTCCTCGATGACGAACGGCGCCGCGTCCATCCGGAACCCCGACACGCCCAGCCGCAGCCAGAACGCCATGATCTTGCGGACCTCGGCCCGGACCGTCGGATTGCTCATGTTCAGGTCGGGCTGGAAGTCGTAGAAGCGGTGGTAGTACCAGGCCTTGGCCGCCTTGTCCCACGTCCACGTCGAGTCCTGCTCACCCGGGAACACCATGCCCTGGTGCAGGTCCGACGGCTCCTCCTTGGACCACACGTAGAAGTCCCGGAACTCCGACTCGGGGTCCGACCGCGCCGACTGGAACCACGGATGCTGGTCGGAGGTGTGGTTCACGACCAGGTCCAGGATCACCCGCAGGCCCCGGTTGTCGGCCTGGTGGAGTAACTCGACGAAGTCGCCGAGCGTCCCCAGTCGGGGGTCGACGCCGTAGAAGTCGGCGACGTCGTACCCGTCGTCGCGGTTCGGGCTGGGGTGAATCGGGTTGAGCCACAGGCAGGTCACGCCCAGGCGGGCGAGGTAGTCGAGCCGGCTGGTCAGCCCGGCGAAGTCGCCGACGCCGTCGCCGTTGGAGTCCTGGAACGTCTCGACGTCGACGCAGTAGAGAACGGCCTGCTTGTACCAGTGCTCGTGCATGGGTCACTCCTACCCCGGGCGGACGACGACCGCCTCCCCGGCCCCGAGTCGCCCGTCCCACAGCGCCCCGGCGGCGCTCGGCGCCGCCGTCGACACGTCGACCGTCCACGGCCCTGCGACGGAGCACGACACGGCCGAGTCGCCGAAGTTGGCCCACACCCGGCGGCGGTCCTGGCCGGCGACGCGCTCGTAGGCCAGCACCCCCTCGGGGGCGTCGAGAGGCGACCACGCGCCCTGGTGCAGCGCCGGGGACCGGCGGCGGGCGGCGAGCAGCCGGCGGTACAGGTGCAGGACCGAAGCGGCGTCGTCGGCCTCGGTGGCCGCGTTGGCCGTCGAGGGCTCCGGCGGCCACGGCAGCCAGGGCTCGGCCGGCCAGCCGTGGCCCGGCCCGGCGTCCCAGGGGATGGGAGCCCGGCAGCCGTCGCGGCCTCCCGGGTCGACCCGGGAGGCGGCCGGGACGTCGGCGTCGCGGAGGCCCAGCTCCTCGCCCGCGTAGAGGAAGGGCGTGCCCCGCAAGGTCAGCAGGACGGTGGCGGCGACGCGTGCGCGGTGTTCCGAACCGCCGTAACGGGTCCGGTGACGGGGGGTGTCGTGGTTCGAGAGCACCCAGACCGGCCAGGCGCCCGCCGGCGTGAGGGCGGCCTCGGACTCGCAGATCCGCGCCGCCCACGTCGCCGCGTCCCACGGGGCCCACAGCAGCGAGAAGTTGAAGACGAGGTGCAGCTCGTCGCCGGCGCCGTAATAGGGGACCAGCAGATCGGGCGAGCCCAGGTTGACCTCGCCGACCATGACGCGCTCGCCCGGGTACGAGTCGAGCACGGCCCGGATGCCCCGCAGCAGGGGGTGGGCGCTCGGGTGGCGGTGGACGCCGACGAGGTCGACGGCGGCCAGCCCGGGCGGCTGGTCCGGCAGCGTGGTGTCCTTGCCGATGAGGTGGACCACGTCGGCCCGGAAGCCGTCGACGCCGCGGTCGAGCCAGAAGCGCAACACGTCGTGCAGCGCCTCGGCGACGGCGGGGTTGGCCCAGTTGAGGTCCGGCTGCTCCGGCAGGAACAGGTGCAGGTACCACTGCTCGGTGCCCGCGTCCCAGGTCCAGGCGGGACCGCCGAACGCGGCCCGCCAGTTGTTGGGGGGCCCGCCGTCGCGACCGTCGCGCCAGAAGTACCAGTCCCGCTTGGCCGACAGGCGCGAGGAGCGGGACTCCACGAACCACGGGTGGCGGTCGCTGGTGTGGTTGGGCACCCAGTCGAGCAGCACCCGCAGGCCGTGGCCGTGGGCGTCGTCCACCACGCCGTCGAGGTCGTCGAGGTCGCCGAACACGGGGTCGACCGCGCAGTGGTCGCTCACGTCGTAGCCGAAGTCGGCCATGGGCGACCGGTAGATCGGCGACAGCCAGATCCCGTCGACGCCCAGCCGGCGCAGGTACGCCAGCCTGCGACGTATCCCCACCAGGTCGCCCACTCCGTCGCCGTCGGTGTCGAGGAAGGAGCGGGGGTAGACCTGGTAGAGCACCGCGGTCTGCCACCACGGCGGCGGGGTCGGCATCGCCACGAACTACCCCCCGCCGCCCAGCGGGTACCTTGGGCGCACGAGCGGAATCCACATCACTCCGTCGGGGCCCCACGAGTTCGGCGTCGAGGTCACCGAAGGCACCGAGACGACGTCGCATCGCGTCATCGTGCCGCCCACCCTCCTTGCCGACTGGGGCCTGGGGGACGAGGACGGCGAGGCCGTCGTCCGGGAGTCGTTCGCGTTCCTGCTCGAACGTGAGTCGGCCGGCTCGATCCTGCCCGAGTTCTCGCTGGCCATCATCCCCAGGTACTACCCGGAGTACGCCGACGAGCTGCCCGGCCGACTGGACCTCCGGCTGTGACCGGCGACGACCGCCCCCCGCTCGACGCCAGCCCGCCCAACGACGACAGGCCCCCGCTCGACGACAGGGAGGTCGAGGAACAGGAGGCCGTCGAGGTCGCCGGCCCGGAGGACACGTCGCTGCTCAGCACCGAGCCCACCGGATTCGTCCACGGCGAGGAGGGGACGGTCGAGCGGGCCGGGTCGAGCGGGGACTGAGCGCGGCGCCCAGGTTCTAGGAGCCGACGACCGACGTGGGCAGGGCGGCCATCCGCCCGGCGAACACGCCGACGATGCCCGAAATGGTGTTCTGCCCGGCGACGGTGATCTGCGGCGAATCCGGCTCGGAGAAGTAGACGCCCATCAGGGCCCGTCCTCGCTGCAGGTACACGGCGACCGAGTGGTAGCTCTGGCCTGAGGAGTCGGTGCTGGTGAAGTCGAAGGCCAGCCGGTTGACCGTCGCCGTCTGGGGCCAGCTGCCGTCGGGCGCCGGGTTGAACTTGGTGATGACGGTCGGCTCGCCCACGGGGCTGGCGACGGGGGTCGACGGGCAGGCGGCGGCCACGGACTTCAACTCGCTGAACGCCTGGGTGGCGCCGGCGGGGTCGCCGTAGAGCACGGCCTCGGTACTGATGGCCTGCTGGCCCTGGTCGTCGAGGACGAGGTCCTGGAGGCGGGCCGTGCGGTGGGTCTCGCTCGGGAACGTGCCGTTGCAGATGTCGAGGGTCGCCTGGGACAGCCCTGCGCCGCCGGGCAGGAGGGTCACGGTGAGCGACGACGACACGTCGGTCGGCTTGATGATGAGCGACGCCAGCGCCGAGCTCGAGGGGTCGGCGCTCGGGGCGGCGGTGGACGGGGTGGTGGAGCCGGGGGTGGTGGAGCCGGGCGTGGTCGCGCCGGGGCCGATGGCCGAGTTGCCCGTCGAGGTCGAGGGCCGGGACGGGCTGTGGAAGAGCTGGACCCCGAGGAGGCCGACGATCAGCCCGGCCACCACGGCGACGAGGATCCGGTGGCCGCCGACGAAGCGGCGCACCTTGGCCGTCCACGGGTCGCCGGCGGGTGCCGGCGTCGGTGTCGTGGTCTGGAGCGTCGGAGGAGGCGTCGGAGGCGGTGGTGGCGGAGGTGGCGGTGGTGGTGGAGGCGGCGGCGGCAGGGCCGACGGGGGAGGCGGAGGCGTCGGGCCGCCCACGAGGTCGGTGGTGGCGAACGTCCACGACTGGCCGGTCCACCACCGGCGCAGCGTGGTGGACCACGGGTCCGGGAACCAGCCGGGAATCCCCGGGGTGGCGCCGGCGGGAGGCGGGGCGGCGCCCGGCGGCAGTGCGGTGGCCCTCGTCCCGGCCTCAGCTTCGTCGTTCACCGGTCGTGCTCACCGTCCTCCACGTCGTTCGGATCGCCTCCGAGGGCTCTTCCCAGTATCGAGGGCCGACCTGAGAGCCGCCTGAGCATCACCTGTGGGCCGCAGCAAAGCTTGTCACGCCAGCCCGGCGAGGATCTCCGCCATCCGGGCGCCCAGGTCGGTGGGGGTGACCACGACGGTGGCCCCTGCGGCTTCGAGCGCCTCGATCTTCTCGGCGGCCCCGCCCTTGCCCCCGGACACGATGGCACCGGCGTGACCCATGCGGCGACCGGGCGGTGCGGTCACACCGGCGACGTAGGCCACGACCGGCTTGTCCATCTCCTCGGCGATGCACGCAGCCGCGGCCTCCTCGTCGGCTCCGCCGATCTCGCCGATGAGGATGACGGCCCGGGTGTCCGGGTCGGCCTGGAACAGGCGCAGGCAGTCGATGAACCCGGTGCCGGGGACCGGGTCGCCGCCGATGCCGACGCACGTCGTCTGGCCGATCCCCTTGCCCGTCAGCTCCTGGAGGGCCTGGTAGGTGAGCGTGCCGGAGCGGGAGACGACCCCGACCGGCCCGCCGGGAAGGGCGATCTCCCCCGGCGTGATCCCCAGGTTGGCCAGACCCGGCGAGATCACGCCCGGGCAGTTCGGCCCCAACAGGCGGGTGCCCGGGCGGTTCCGGCGCAGGTGGGCGAAGGCGCGGGCCTCGTCGTGGAGGGGAATGCCCTCGGTGATGCAGACGACGAGGGCGATCCCGGCGTCGGCCGCCTCCACCACCGCGGCCGCCGCGGCGCGGGCCGGCACGAAGATCAGGCTGGCGTCGGCCCCGGTGGCGGTGACCGCCTCGGCGACAGTGTCGAAGACGGGGATCCCGTCGACGTCGGTGCCGCCCTTGCCCGGCGTCACCCCGGCGACCACGGCCGTCCCGTAGGCCCGGTTGCGCAGCCCATGGAACCGCCCCTGGCTCCCGGTCAGGCCCTGGACGACGACCCGGGTCGATCGGTCGACGAGGATCGTCATCGGGCGCCCGCCGCAGCCAGCTCGACCGCGGTGCCGGCCGCCTGCTCCATGGTGGGCCGGGACACCAGCCGGTCGGACTCGTGGGTGGCGAGGATGGCCCGGCCCTCGGCAGCGTTGGTCCCGTCGAGGCGGACGACGATCGGGCTGCGCAGATCCACCCGACCCAGGGCCTCGACGATCCCGCGCGCCACCTCGTCGCCCCGGGTGATCCCCCCGAAGATGTTCACGAAGATGGCCCGCACCGCGTCGTCGCCGTTGACCACCTCGAGCGCGGCGGTGATGACGTCGGCCGCGGCCCCGCCGCCCACGTCGAGGAAGTTGGCGGCCCGCCCGCCGGCGCGGGCGACGACGTCGAGCGTGCTCATCACCAGGCCGGCGCCGTTGCCGATCACGCCGACGCTCCCGTCCAGGCCGACGTAGGTGAGCCCCCGCTCGCGGGCCGCCCGCTCGCGGGGGTCCAGGTCGTCGAGATTCCGCCACTCCTGCCAGCTCGGATGGCGCCACGCCGCGTTGTCGTCGAGCACCACCTTGGCGTCGAGGGCGAGCACCCGGCCGTCCGCCACCACCGCCAGCGGGTTGATCTCCACCAGCTCCGCGTCCTCGGCGACGTAGGCCGCGTACAGCTTGACCAGCACGCCGGCCATCGGCTCGGCCGCGTCCCCGATGATCCCGGCCGCGGCAACCGCGGCGGCTGCGGCCCCGGCCGCCAGCGGCTCCAGCGGGTCGACGTAGAAGCGGTGGATGGCCTCGGGGAACTCGGCCGCCACCTCCTCGATGTCGACACCGCCCCGCGCCGACAGCATCCCCAGGTGGACCTTGGCCGACCGGTCGAAGGTGAACGACAGGTAGCACTCGCGAGCCGCGTCGAGTGCCTCCTCCACCCACACCCGTCGCACCACGTGGCCCCTGATCGCCATGCCGAGGACGGCGCCGGCGGCCGCGGCCAGCTCGTCGGCGTCGGCCGCGACCCTGATCCCGCCGGCCTTGCCCCTTCCGCCGACCGGAACCTGGGCCTTGACCACCACCGGGAACCCGATCGCCTCACCGGCGGCGACCGCCGCGCCGACGTCCTCCGCCAGATGGCCGATCGGGACGGGCACGCCGTGGGTGGCCAGGACGCGCTTGCCTGCGTGCTCCAGGAGATCCACGGCCCCGCATACTAGGGGGGTGACCCCGCCCGACCCCCCGGCCTCGCCGGGCCCATCGGCCTCACCGGCCTCACCGGTGTCGCGGAACCGGACCCTGATCTTCACCGCCGTCGCCGCCGTCCTCGTGATCGGTCTCGTGTTCGCCATCCTGAACCGGGTGGCCGCCAGCGGCGGCACCTCCACCCCGCACAGCTCGAACAGCCTGGCCGGGCAGTTCGACGTGGGCCTGGCCCGCCAGCGGGCCGACACCGTCGACCGGTCGGGCCCCATCCTCTTCCCCGACCCCCAGGGCCATTCGCGGGACATCTTCGTCCAGCACCTCGGCGGGAACGACTGGACCGCCTTCGAGGCCCGGGCCAGCGGCTCGCCCCGCCAGTGCGTCCTGTCGTGGAAACAGGACGCCCACCACTTCGTCGACCCGTGCGACGGCCGGATCTACCCCGCCGACGGAAGCGGCCTGGTGACGTTCCCCACGACGGTCGACGCCAAGGGCCGGATCATCGTCGACCTCAGCCGCCCGACGCAGCCCACCGTCCCGACCACCCAGGCGGTCGCCTCCTGACCGAATGGTGCATCGACCACCGGCGTCCGCCTCGGTCCCCTGGCGATCCCGGGACGTTCGGCCGGTGAGCGCGTCGCCCGCCGAGGCAGGTGCCGCGCTCGGCGAGCCCCCGCCGCGTCCCCGGGTCACGTGGAGGTGGTGGGCCCTGCGGATCGTTCCCGGGCTGGTGGCGCTGGTCGTCGGCGTCCGGGTCCTGGCCTCCCGCCGCGACGAGCTGAGCGGGGCGGCGAGCGCCCTCGGGCACGTGCACGTGGCGTGGTTGGGCGCGGCTGCGCTGGCGGAGTGCGCGTCGCTCGGCGCCTACGCCGGCCTGCAGCGCCGGCTGCTGACGGCGGGCGGCGTGACCATGGGGGCGGCGCCCATCGCCGGCATCACCCTGGCCGGTTACGCCATACAGAACTCGCTGCCCGCCGGCCCGGCGTGGTCGGCCGTGTTCGCCTTTCGCGAGTTCCGCCGTCGAGGGATCGACGCCGTGCTCGCGGGCTGGACCATGGTCGTGGCCGCCGTGCTCTCGGACGTCAGCCTGGCCGTGCTCGGGGTGGCAGGCGTCATCCTGGCCCAGCGCCAGGCCGCAGGCCTCGACATCGTGGAGGTCGTCGGCGGTGCTGCGGCCGTCATTGCCCTCGCCGTCGTCGGGGTGCACCGGGGCGTGACCACGAAACGGGGCCTGGCCTTCTCCGCCCGCGTCCTGCACTGGTGGCAGCGGGTGGCCAGGCGCCCGGCGGGCGACGCCCGCGCCATCGTGGACGAAGCGGCCCGACGCCTGCGCACGGTGCAACCGAGGCGGTCGGACTGGGCCAGTGCGTCGGCGTTCGCGCTGGCGAACTGGCTGTTCGACTGCGCCTGCCTGGCTCTCGCCTTCGGCGCTGTGGGGGCGGCCGTGCCGTGGCGTGGGCTGCTGCTGGCCTACGGCGCGGGCCAGCTCGCGGCCAACCTTCCGGTCACCCCGGGCGGGCTGGGTGTGGTCGAAGGCAGCCTCAGCATCGCCCTGGTCCTGTACGGCGGCGCCCAGGCGTCGACCGTGGCGGCCGTGCTCCTCTACCGGATCCTCAGCTTCTGGGCCGTGCTTCCCCTGGGCTGGGGCAGCTGGGGAGCCCTGCGCTGGGTCGGGCGCCGGGCGACCCCGGTCGTTCCCGAGGTGGCCGCGTGAGGCGCCTCCTGGCGGCCGGTGCCCTGCTCGCAGTCCTCGCCGGTTGCGCGGGGCCGCGCAACGCTCTGAACACCTCGGCCAGCCCCTGCTTCCGGGGCCTGCCCCTGGCCAGCGCGGCGGTGGGCCCGAAGGCGAAAGTCCTCGGCGTACGGATCGTGCGCCGGAGCGAGCTCGTCCGCAACCTGCCCCAGGCCGGCCGGGTCGACGCGGAATCGATGTGCGCCATCGCCTACAGCGGGACCTTCGTCCGGGGCGACGTCCCGGCTGCCGACCCGCCGGGGCCCGGCCGCTACGCCATCGTCGCCCTCGACACGAAGGGCTCGCGCGTGCTGGCCACGTTCGTCGTCGACGCGCTCCCCGTCCGGTTCCGCCACCGGGTCTGACCGGGGGGGCGCTCCTCGACGTCGCCGCCGCGGTGCGGCCGGTGTCGAGCTCCTCGGACGAGCGCGGGCGTCACGCCTTCTTGAGGGGGGACCAGGCCAGGAGCAACCGCTTCTCCCCTACGCCGGGGAAGCGGATGATGGCCTCGGCCGAGTCGCCCGAGCCGATCACCTCCAGCACGACCCCCTCGCCGAACTTGCCGTGCACGACGTCCTCGCCCACCCGGATCCCGAGCCGCTCGGCCCCGGTCGAGCGCACCGGGCGGGCCGGGTTGGTCGGCCGTGACGCGGCCTCCACGATTCGGTCGCGGCCCCACGCCCCGGTCGCCGAGCGGCCCCGGCTGCGGCTGCCCTCGACCAACTCGGTGAGCTGCTCGGGGATCTCCTTGAGGAACCGGCTGGGTGGGTTGTACTGGGTCGACCCGAACAGGGTCCTGCTCCACGCGTGCGAGAGGTAGAGCCGCTGGCGGGCCCGGGTGATCCCGACGTAGCAGAGCCGTCGTTCCTCCTCCAGCTCCTCCGGCTCGCCCAGCGATCGCAGGTGCGGGAACACGCCGTCTTCCAGGCCGATGAGGAAGACGTCGGGGAACTCCAGGCCCTTGGCCGTGTGGAGGGTCATGAGCACGACGCTGGATCCGTCGTCGGGGATCTGGTCGGCGTCGGCCACCAGGCTCACCGACTCCAGGAAGGCGGCGACGGTCGCGTCCCGGCCCTCCTCGGCGGCCAGGTCCTCGAACTCGCGGGCCCCGCCCACCAGCTCGGCCAGGTTCTCCAGGCGGCCCTGGGCCTCGATGGAGCCATCCGCCTGCAGTTCGCGCAGGTAGCCGGTCCGGGTCAGCACCGCCTCCAGCAGCGCCGACGGGCTCGTCTCCAGGGACCGCAGCTCGTCGAGCAGCCCGACGAGCTCGTTGACCCCGGCGAGGGCCCGGCCGCCGACGCCGGCCTCCTCGGCCTTGGCCAGGGCGTCGATGAACGGCCGGTTGCGACTCGTCGCCCACGCCTCGAGGCGGGCCAGGCTGGTGTCGCCCACGCCCCGCTTGGGCACGTTGACCACCCGTCGCACGGAGACCTCGTCGGAGGGGTTGACCACCGCCCGCAGGTAGGCCAGGGCGTCCTTGACCTCCCGGCGGTCGTAGAAGCGGGTGCCGCCCACGACCCGGTACGGGATCTTGCGCCGGACCAGCTGCTCCTCCAGGACCCGGCTCTGGGCGTTGGTCCGGTAGAAGACGGCCATGTCGCCCCAGCGCTCGTTCTCCGACTCGTGGAGACGCTGCATCTCCCCGGAGACCCACGCCGCTTCCTCGTGCTCGTCCTCGGCGAAGTACCGCCGGATCAGCTCACCGCCGACCTGCTCGGTCCACAGCCCCTTGGGGCGGCGCAGGGCGTTGTTGGCGATGACCGCGTTGGCCGCGTCCAGGATGGTCGACGTCGACCGGTAGTTCTGCTCCAGCACCACCACGGTGGCGTCGGGGAAGTTCTCCTCGAACTCGAGGATGTTGCGGATGTCGGCGCCGCGGAAGCGGTAGACGCTCTGGTCGCTGTCGCCCACGACGCAGATGTTGCGATGGACCCGCGCCAGCTGGACGACCAGCTCGTTCTGGGCCTTGTTGGTGTCCTGGAACTCGTCGACGAGGATGTGGCGGAACCGGGTCTGGTAGTAGGTCAGCACGTGGGGGTGGGCCCGCAGCAGCAGAACGGCCTGGACCAGCAGGTCGTCGAAGTCCATGGCGTTGGCGTCGACGAGGCGCCGCTGGTACTCCCGGTAGACCTCCGCGATCCGCTTCTCGAACGGGCCCCGTGCCCGCTCGGCGTACGAGTCGACGGTGACCAGGTCGTTCTTCGCCGCGCTGATGGCGGCGTGGACGCTGCGCGGTGGGAAGCGCTTCGGGTCCAGGTTCTGGTCGCGCAGGACGTAGCCGGTCAGGCGCTCGGCGTCGGCCTGGTCGTAGATGGTGAACGACGACGAGTAGCCGAGGTGGTGGCCGTCGCGGCGCAGGATGCGGACGCACGCCGAGTGGAACGTCGACACCCACATCTTCTGGGCGACGGGACCCACGAGGGTGGCGACGCGCGACTTCATCTCGTCGGCCGCCTTGTTGGTGAACGTGATCGCCAGGATCTCGAACGGCGAGAAACCCTGCTCCTTGATGAGCCAGGCGATGCGGTGGGTCAGCACCCGGGTCTTGCCCGACCCGGCGCCGGCCACGATGAGGAGCGGCCCGCCGGGATGGGTAACCGCCTCCCGCTGGACAGGGTTCAGGTCTTCGAGCAGTCCAGCGGCCACAGCCATTCCGAGGGCGAGACTACCGGCGCGCTATGACAAAAAACGCGTTGCTCAAAGAGGCTGGCGCCGCCGTGAAGCGCGCATAATCAGCGGGTGCCCTGTGACGTCCGACTCCGACCGTTTCGAGAGCCCGACCTCGAGCTGTTGACACGGTTTGCGGCCGATCCGTCGTTCTCGGAGCCGTTCGAATGGGCCGGGTTCCGTTCTCCTGAGGGTCTGCGCCGCCGATGGGAGGAGGACGGGTTCCTGGACCAGGACCCCCGCTACCTCGTCGTCGCTGACTCCGACGACGAGGCCTTGGGGTGGGTGATGTACGAGCACGGCTATCGAGGAATGGGCGGGGAAGGCGTCTGGGTCGTGGGCATCCTGCTGGCGCCCGAGCACCGGGGCGGAGGTGTCGGCACGAAGGCCCAGCGCCTACTGGCTGACCACCTGTTCACCACGACGACAGCCCACCGGCTCGTTGCGCTGACCGAGGCCGACAACATCGCCGAGCAACGAGCCCTGGAGAAGTGCGGCTTCAGCCGTGAGGGAGTGTTACGCCAGGGCGGCTTCCGCGGCGGCCAATGGCGAGACGTGGTTGTCTACGGGCGTCTACGCGATGACGAGTGACCACGTTTCAGATGGAACAGTGTGGTAACGCTGAAGGCATGAGCGATGGGATGTTCGATCCTGAGAGCGTGACATGGCGTCTTCACGCCGACCCCTCGATGCTCATCGGAGGGATGCGCGCGCTGCTCGTGCAGTCGCTGCACCCGCTGGCCATG
>DATASA010000215.1:0-7932 GCA_036269435.1 Acidimicrobiales bacterium
TGGCGGGGACGTCGCTGAACCCGGTCGACAGCATCGTGCGTCGGACGCGCTTGCCCGCCGCCGCTGACGGCGCCTTGATGGGGTCGGTGCCAGACGTTACGACGGGCTGCTCGCTCATGAAAGCGATGGTACGCGCGAATGGGCTTGGGGGTTGACGGCATACGGGGCGTGACTGGCCATCGAGGACACTGACCGAAGGTCGGCGATGTCGCTGTGTCTCATGGTTCCGGCCTCGTACGCGGGTTCGTAGGATACTCGGCCTTCCAGTCGAGTAACCAGGGTGAAACTACAGGCATGGCACGCCGCTCAGTTCTGCCCGAACCGCGTGCCTCATCCTCCCCGCCGTGTGAGTGCCGCCATCGAGACGCTCACCGGCTGGCGCCGGACCGCGGCCTCGCAAGGTTCTTGCGCGCCAAGCGCAGAAGCGTCGGCTCTAGCGCCCACCGCCGGACGTGGAGGGACGGGAAAATGGCGCGGCACATGACGCGGCGCAACGTATCGCGCCATTTCCGCGCCATTTTCAGCGGGCCTGCTGACGGTGCTGCGAGGCTCTTACCCCTCTGACCTGGACTTTTATCGGTGGGCGATGAGGGTTTTGATCCCCCGACCTCTGCCGTGTGAAGGCAGCGCTCTGCCGCTGAGCTAATCGCCCGTGATGGTGTGCCGGCCCTGCCGGGACCACGATAACGCGGGCTCGGGGGCCCGCAGCGGAGCTCGCAGGGTGGCGGTGAGGCCGACGGGGCGGCGGGCCGGGCTCATCACGAGCCGCATACCGGCGACCATCAGTCCCCGGTGCCGCCCGGCGAGCGGGGCGAGGGGGTCCTCAGCCGGGACGTCGACCTCGATGCGCGCCACCCGGCCTCGGCCGCGAGCGTGGCCCCACACCGACACGGGGCCGTCGGCCCGGCGCTGCAGCGCCCGCAGCGGCAGGAACACCGGGAGGGGCGGGCCGACCGGGGAGGCCCGAAGGACGATGTCCCGTTCTTCCCACCGCAGGACGCGGTCGTCGCCCTCGTCGAGCCAGATCAACGTGCCCAGGTCCTTGGGGAACCCCCAGTTGACCCGCCCCCCGAGCCGCGAGTCGACCGATGTCACAGCCATCGTCGTCATGCACATGCCCGGGCGGGCGCCGAGGCGGGCGGGCTCGGCGACGGCGAGCTCCCGGTACGGGCCAACGGGCGAGTCGTCGAACCGGCTGCCGCTGATCGAGCAAGGGCCCGGGAGCCGCCGCAGCTCCTCGGGCAGCTCACCCAGAGGCCGACGGAAGGGCACGAGAGCCATGAGCGATTCACCACCGAGCACCCACGGGGCGTGCGGTACCTCAGAGCTCACCGTCCCACAGTACCGGGGACGGTGTGGTCAACTCCGCAGGTGAGAATCGGCATCGTCGCCCCGCCCTGGGCCCCCATTCCGCCCGACCTGTACGGCGGGATAGAGCAGGCCGTCGACTGCGAATGCCGAGGCCTGGCTGCGGCTGGCCACGACGTCGTCCTGTTCACGACCGGCGACTCGACGTGCCCCGTTCCCAAGCTGTGGGCGCTCGACCAGGCCGAGGGAACGCGTATCGGGTTCTCCGTCCCCGAGCTGCGCCACGTGCTTGCCGCCTACGACGCGCTGGGCGACTGCGACGTCATCCACGACCACACGATGATCGGCCCGACCTACGCCTCGGCCCTCACCGACGTGCCGGTCGTCACCACCATCCACGGCCCGCTCAACGTCGAACTGCTCGACATTTACCGGCGCATCGCCGGGCGGGTGCCCCTCATCGCCATCTCCCACACCCAGCTCCGCGACCACCCTGACCTGCCCGTCGCCCGGGTCATCCACCACGGAGTGGACGTCGACGACTTCCCGGTCGGCGCCGGCGACGGTGGGTACTGCCTGTTCGTCGGCCGCATGGTGGCCGACAAGGGTGCGCACCGGGCCATCCAGGTCGCCCGGAAGGCGGGGATGAGAATCCTGCTCGCCGGCAAGATGCGCGAGCCGTGGGAGACGTCTTACTTCGAAGCCGAGGTGCAGCCCCTGCTGGGCGACGACGCCGAATACCTGGGCGAGGTCAGCCTGGAGGACAAGCTCCGCCTGCTCGCCGGGGCCCGGGCCACGCTCTTCCCCATCCGCTGGAACGAGCCGTTCGGGCTGGTGATGATCGAGTCGCTCGCCTGCGGCACGCCGGTGCTGGCCTTTCCCCATGGCGCGGCGCCCGAGGTGGTGGCGGACGGCGTCACCGGCCGCCTGTGCCAGGACGAGGCCGACATGGTCGAGGCCCTCGCCACCATCGACGAGATCGACCGGGGTGCGTGCCGGGCCGACGTCGCGACCCGGTTCTCGACAGCCCGGATGGCCCGCGAGCACGTCGAGCTGTTCGAGCAGATCCTCAGCTCGAAGGGGTAGCACCGCCGTTGGGCTCGGGCGACGTCGACACCACGCCGTCACGCTGCAAGCGACCGCCGATCCGCGACCGCATCTCCCGGGCCAGCGGCGCCCGGTGCGACGGCGTCGTCTTGGTCGACACCCGCAGGGTGACGTTGTCGGCGCCCAGCGACTCGACCCCGAGCACCTCCGGGCTCTCCAGGATGGCGTCGGCCCAGGCCGGGTCCTGGGCCAGGGCGGCCGCCTCCTCGGCGACGGCGGCGGTCGCGGCGGCCAGGTCGGCCCTGTTCGGGATGACCACGTCGACGATCGAGCGGGCCCATTCCTTGGCCGAGTTCCCGACCTTGCGGATCTCGCCGTTGGGGATGAACCAGACGGTGCCGTCCGTCGCCCGCAGGCGGGTGACGCGCAGGTTGATCTCCTCCACCGTGCCCGTCGTGTCGGCGATGGTGATCACGTCGCCCACGCCGTACTGGTCCTCGACCAGGACGAAGAACCCCGACAGGAAGTCCTTCACCAGGCTCTGGGCCCCGAACCCGACGGCCACGCCGACGATGCTGACCCCCGCCAGCAGCGGCCCGAGGTTGAGGCCGAGCTGGTCCATGACCAGTAGCACGGCGACGGTCCAGACGAAGATCCGGACGAGGCTGACCACGACGCCGGCCAGCGTCTCCGCCCGCTGCTCGGTGCGCGGGCTGGCTTCGCGCAGCGGCGAACGGACCCCGATGGAGCGGATCGAGCGCGACGCCAGGCGCCCGCCCAGTCGGGTGGCCAGCAGCGCCAGGGCGAGGATCAGGACGATCTTGGCCGAGCGACCGGCGAACCCCGAAAGGTCCACGCCGTCGAACAGGTGGTGCACCTAGTCCCTCGTCTGGCCGTCCATGGGTGTGCTGATGCTAGAGAAGGGGCGTGACCGAGGCCGCGGACGACCGCAACGACCAGGGAAAACACGTCGTCGACGCCCTGGACGGCAAGCGGATCGCCATCACCGGCTCGACCGGCTTCCTGGGCACCGCCCTGGTCGAGCGGCTGCTGCGATGCGTCCCGGGGTGCGAGCTCGTCCTCGTCGTCCGGGCCGGCCGCCGCACGACGCCCGCAGCCCGGGCCAAGCGCGAGATCTTCGGGAACGACGCGTTCAAGCGCCTGCGGGGCGAACTCGGCGACCGGTTCGACGCCGAGGTGGCGCGGCGCGTCCAGGTCGTGGCCGGAGACGTCGCCGTCGACGGGCTGGGCCTCGACGACGCCGCTCGCGAGCTGGTCACCGGCTGCGACACCGTCATCCACTCGGCGGCCATCGTCAGCTTCGACTCCCCCATCGACGTCGCCGTCGAGGTCAACCTGCTCGGCCCGGTCCGCGTCGCCGAGCTCCTCCGGGACAGCGGATCGGGGGCCCACCTGGTGGCGGTGTCGACCGCCTACGTCGCCGGCACCCGCCGGGGCCGGGCCGCGGAGGCCGCCCTCGCCGACACACCGTTCAGCACCGAGGTCGATTGGCGGGGCGAGGTCGCCGCCGCTCGCCGGGCCCGGACCGATGCCGACGCCGCCAGCCGCGAGCCCGACGTGCTGGCCCGCTTCACCAAGGAGGCTCGCCAGGAGCTGGGCGCGGCCGGCCCGCCGCTGCTGGCGGCCAAGGCCGAGAAGCGGCGGGAGAAGTGGGTGGCCGACCGCCTCGTCGAGGCCGGCCGGTCCCGTGCGAAGAGCCTGGGCTGGCCCGACGCCTACGCCTACACCAAGGCCCTGGCCGAACGAGCCGTGCTCGAAGTCCGCGGGGACGTGCCGGTCACGGTCGTCCGGCCGTCGATCATCGAGTCGGCGTGGGCCGAGCCGCACCCGGGCTGGATCCGCGGCTTCCGCATGGCCGAGCCCGTCCTCATCTCCTACGGCCGCGGCCTGCTCAGCGAGTTCCCGGGCATCCCGGAGGGCGTGGTCGACGTGATCCCCGTCGACCTGGTGGTGGCGACGCTCGTCACCGTGGCGGCCAAGGGCCCCGAGCCGGGAGGCCACGGCGTCTACCACGTGTCGACCGGCTCCCGGAACCCGCTGTACTACCGGAACCTGGTCAACCTGGTCCGCGAGTACTTCCTGGACAACCCGCTGTACGACTCCGACGGCCAGCCCATCGTCGCCCCCGACTGGTCGTTCTCGGGCCGGGGCCGGGCCCAACGCCAGCTCCAGCGCGGCGTCAAGGCGCTGCAGCGGGCCGAGCAGGTCGTGGCCGCCCTGCCCATCCGGGGGAAGCGGGCCGAGATCAGCGCCCGGCTCGAGGAACGGCGGGACCAGGGCGAGCGGGCCCTCGACTACGTCCGCCTCTACGGCTCCTATGCCGAGACGGAGGCGGTGTTCGACGACAGGCGCCTGCGGGCGCTGTGGGAGAGCCTCCCGCCCGAGGACCGGGCACCGTTCAACTTCGACACCTGCGTCGTCGACTCGCGCCACTACGTCCAGGTCATCCACCTGCCCTCCGTCGTCCGCCAGGCCCGCGTGCGCACGACCGGCGGGGTCCGGGAGGGGCCGAACCGTTACGAGCGGGGAAAGCGGGCGATCCTGTCGCCCGACCGCCACATCGCCGCCTTCGACCTCGAGAACACGCTCATCGCGTCGAACGTGGTCGAGTCCTACTCCTGGCTGGCCACCCGCCGGCTCCCCGACGACGAGCGCACCCGCTTCACCCTCGACATGCTGCGCCAAGGGCCCGGCCTGCTGGCCCTCGACCGCCGCGACCGCGGGGACTTCCTGCGCCACTTCTACCGTCGCTACGAAGGGGCGCCGGCCGAGCGGGTCCGGGCCGACGCATGGGAGCTGTTCAGCGACCTCCTGCTCACCAAGTCGTTCCCGGCGGGCATCCGCCGGGTGCGCGAGCACCGGGCCCTCGGTCACCGGACCTTGTTGATCACCGGCGCCCTCGACTTCGTGATCGAGCCCTTGCGCCCGCTGTTCGACGACGTCGTGTGCGCCCGCCTGGCCGTCCGGGACGGGCTGCTCACCGGGGAGATGGTCGACGCCCCGCCCACCGGCGAGGCTCGCGCCATCGCCATCGCCGACTACGCCGAGGCGGAGGGGCTGCTGCTGGCCGAGTCCGTCGTGTACGCCGACTCCGCGAGTGACCTTCCCATGCTCGAAGCGGTCGGACATCCGGTGGCCGTCAACGCCGAGCCCAAGCTGGCCGCCATCGCCCGCAAGCGGGGGTGGCACATCGAGCAGTGGACCAAGGCGCCGGGCGCGCCCACGCCCCTGCTGCCGCTCGCGCCCCGGGGACATCGCGACGCCGGCGTCGTCGGCACCCCTCGATGAGGGCACTGCGGTTCCAGCGGTCGCTCCCCCGCTACGCCGCCGCCCGGGTGGCCGGCGGGATGGTCCCCGGCTTGGGGGCCCGGGTCGGGCCTCTCGACCTGGCCGACATCGACGAGCCCGGGCTGCCGGGCCCGGGCTGGCAGCGGATCCGACCTCGCCTGGCCGGAATCTGCGGGTCCGACCTGACGACGATCGACGGGAAGTCGTCCCGGTACTTCGAGCCGCTGGTGTCGTTCCCGTTCGTGCCCGGCCACGAGATCGTCGCCGACGCCGACGACGGCCGGGTGGTCGTGGAACCGGTGCTCGGCTGCGTCCCCCGCGGCATCGACCCGCCGTGCCCGTTCTGCGCGTCCGGGCGGACGGGCAGTTGCCAGAACATCGCCCTCGGAAACCTGCAGCCGGGCCTGCAGACCGGCTACTGCACGGACACCGGCGGGGGGTGGGCGACCGCCCTCGTCGCCCACGACAGCCAGCTGCACCGGGTCCCCGACGACATGGCCGACGAGGCCGCGGTGATGGTGGAGCCCGCGGCCTGCGCCGTCCACGCCGCCCGCCGCCCCGTCGTTCTCGAGCCGCAGACGGTGGTCGTGCTGGGCGCGGGCACGGTGGGCCTGTGCACCATCGCCGCGGCTCGCGGCCACCTCCGCCCGGGCACGCTCGTCGCCTCGGCCAAGCACCCCGAGCAGCGCAAGCTGGCCGTCGAGCTGGGAGCCGACGTGGTCGTCGAGCCGGGCGAGGTGCGCCGGGCGGTCCGACGCCTCACCCGGTCGCCGATGGTCGGCGACAGCGTGGGCACTGGCGCCGACGTCGTGTTCGACTGCGTCGGCTCGGCCGACAGCATCGACGACGCCCTGGCCATCGTCCGCCCTCGGGGCGACGTGGTCCTCGTCGGCATGCCGGGGCGGGTGAGCGTCGACCTGACCGGCCTGTGGCACAAGGAGATCCGCCTGGCCGGGGCCTATGCCTACGGCGTCGAGGAGGGCGGGGCACGCACCTTCGACCTCGCATTCGAGCTGGTGGTGGACGCCGGCCTGGGCCGGCTCGTCTCGGCCGCGTACCCCCTCGACCGCTACCGTGAGGCCATCGACCATGCCGCCAACGCCGGGTCCCGGGGAGCGGTGAAGGTGGTCTTCGACCTACGAGGAGAACGCAACCGTTGAGCAGGCCGTCCACAACCGGGAACGGAATCGCGTGAGCCGTCCCGGGTTCGTTCTCGAGGTCGACCGGTCGACGCCGCCGATTCTGTTCCACCACGGCGAGGGCTTCCGCCTGCAGCGCCTGCCCACCGGGAGCCGGGTGGTCTACCCGGCCGAGCCGCTCACCCCACTCACCGACCCGGACAGCGCCATCCGCCAGGCCCTGCTCAACCCCGTGGGCGACAGCCAGCCGCTGCCGTCGCTGCTCCATGCGGGCATGAAGCTCACCATCGCCATGGACAACCAGGCCGTGCCGCTGCCGCCCATGCAGCGACCGGACAACCGCCAGCGGGTCATCGAGATCGTCCTCGACATGGCCGCCGCGGCCGGCGTCGACGACGTCGAGTTGATCGTCGCCCATGGGCTGCACCGGCGCCAGACCGAGCCCGAGCTGCGCCACATGCTGGGCGACCGCATCTACGACTCCTTCGCGCCCCACGGCACCCTCACCCAGCACGACGCCGAGGATCACGACAACCTGCTCCTCGTCGGGCGGACCGAGCAGGGCGAGCACGTCGAGCTGAACAAGCGGGCGGTCACCAGCGACCTGCTGATCTACGTGAACGTGAACCTGGTGGCCATGGACGGCGGCCACAAGTCGACCATGACGGGCATCTCGTCGTACCGCAGCCTCAAGCACCACCACAACGTCACCGGCATGCAGCACAGCCGGTCGTTCATGGACCCGCCCAACTCCGAGCTGCACAACTCGACGTGGAGGATGGGCCGGCTGCTGGCCGGCGCGGTGAAGATCTTCCAGATCGAGACGACCCTCAACTCCGACACGTTCCCGAGCCAGTTCTCGTTCCTGCAGAAGCGGGAGTGGGAGTGGTCGGCCCTGGACCGGGCCGCGTTCCTGGCCACGTCCAAGAGCCTCGAGCACGTGCCGCCCCGCATGGCCCGCAGCATCTTCCACGGCATGAAGTCGCCCCAGAAGATGACGAGCGTCCAGGCCGGCGAGGTGGAGGCCGTGCACGAGCTGACGCTCGCGAACCTGCACCGCCAGCACCTGGTCCCCGTCGAGGGTCAGGCCGACGTGCTCACCATGGGCCTGCCCTACCTCGGCCCGTAC
>DATASA010000216.1:0-2062 GCA_036269435.1 Acidimicrobiales bacterium
CGGGCCGCCGCGCCGGTCGTGACGACCCGGCTCGACTACAAGGCCGACGGCACCGGGCTGCTGCGCACCGTCCGCAAGCACCTGCACGTTCTCGACCTCGCCAGCGGCAACGTCGGGCAGGTGACCGAGGGCGACTGGCACGCCGGCGACCCGGTCTGGTCGCCGGACTCGGCCCGGCTGGCGTTCGGTGCCGCGACCGCGCCCGACGGTGACCTCAACTACCGCGCTCCCGTTTACGTCACCGACGTGTCCGGCGGGTTCGCCAAGCCGGAACTCGTCGCGCTCGAGCACGGCTACGGCGCGCCCGTCGCGTGGACGCCGGACGGGTCGGCGTTGATCGCCGTCGGCCGCGACGTCGACAAAAGCGGGCCAAACGGACACACGCAGCTGCTCCGCGTCCCGCTCCCAACGTCCCCGTGTGGCGTTGGGCCGGCTATAGCCGGCTCCGCGCCACACGGGGACGGATCCGGCCAGGGGATCGTCGACCTGGCTGGCGCGCTCGACCGGAACGTGATGCCCGGCGGACCCGGGTATCCCGGAGGAAAGCCGCACTTCGCCGACGACGGCGCCACCGTCGTGTTCTGCGTCCGCGACCGCGGCTGCACGCACGCGTACGCGGTGACCGCCGACGGGAGCGGGACGCCGCGGCCAGTGGTCGCGGCCGCGGGCCGGGTCGTGTCCGGCCTTTCGGTAGCGCCGGCCGCGGGCAAGGCCGCCGTCGCGCTCGCCACCCCGGACAGCTACGGCGAGATCGTCGTCGTCGACCTGGCGACCGGCGCCGAGACCGCCGTGACCGGGCACTGGTCCGGCCAAGGCAGCTCCGGCGCCGTCCACGATGACGTCGCGCTCTACGTCCGCCAGGAGCGGGAGTTCGCGATCTCCGACGGCGGCACCGTGCACGGCTGGCTGATCCGCGACCCGGATGCGCCCGTGCCGGGGCCCGTGCTGCTCGACGTGCACGGCGGGCCGCACAACGCGTGGAACGGTGCCGCCGACCCGGCGCACCTGTACCACCAGGTCCTCGCCGAGCGGGGGTGGACCGTGCTGATCGTGAACCCCAGGGCGTCCGACGGGTACGGTGAGGCGTTCTACACCGCGACCACCGGGGCCTGGGGGGTCAGTGACGCGCTCGACTTCCTTGAGCCGCTCGACGCGCTCGTCGCCGAGGGGATCGCGGACCCGGCCAGGCTGGCCGTGACCGGGTACTCCTACGGCGGGTACATGACCTGCTACCTGACAAGCAGGGACCAGCGGTTCGCCGCCGCCGTCGCGGGCGGCTGCGTCAGCGACCTGCGCAGCATGGCCGGGACGTCGGACGAGGGGCACGGGCTGTCGGACCACGAGTGGGGCTTTAAGTCTCCCACCGGGCGCGACTTCACCGCGAGCGACCCGATCGCCCGGGTGACCGACGTGCGCACGCCCACGCTGCTGCTGCACGGCGACGCCGACATCCGGTGCCCCGTCGGGCAGGCCGAGCAGTGGCACGCCGCGCTGCGCGAACTCGGCGTCGACACGCAACTCGTCCGGTACCCGGGCGGGTCACATCTGTTCATTCTCGACGGCATGCCGTCACATCGAATCGACTACAACCAGCGGGTGGTGGACTGGGTGGAGCAGTACGCAAGCGAGACCAAGCGGCCGAAGATCGACGGCGCGCACTGGGAGCGGCGCCTGGCGGTGCTCGCCGCGCGGCACAAGGTCCCCGGCGCGTCCCTCGGCATCCTGCGCCTCGGCAGTGTTTCCGGGCACGGGGACGGGCGGCCCGACGAGCTCGTCGGGGCCGCCTACGGGTACGCGAACTTCCCCGCGAAGATCGAGGCGACCACCGACACGCTGTTCCAGATCGGGTCCATGTCCAAGGTGTGGACCGCGACCCTCGCCATGCAACTCGTCGACGAGGGGAAGCTCGACCTCGACGCGCCCGTCGCCGAGGTCCTGCCGGAACTGCGGCTCGCTGACGCCGAGGTCGCCAAGACCGTCACGATGCGGCACCTGCTGAACCACACCAGCGGCATCGACGGCGACGTGTTCACCGACACCGGCCGCGGCGACGACTGCGTGG
>DATASA010000217.1:0-9996 GCA_036269435.1 Acidimicrobiales bacterium
GGCGAGGGCCTCGTCGAGCAGGGCGATGCCGGCCAGCGCCATCTCCTCGCTGATCACCAGGGGAGGGGTGATGCGCAGGACGGAGCCGGCGCCGGCGACGAGGATCCCGCGGCGGGCCAGGGCGACGAGAAGGCGGCGGGCGACCGCGGGCGCCACGGGCGTCTTGGCCGAGCGGTCGCTCACCAGCTCCAGGGCGAGGAGCATCCCCACGCCCCGGACGTCGCCGATGATCGGATGGCGGTCGGCCAGCTCACGCAGGGCCGTCAGCATGCTGGCGCCGACCGACCGGCCGTTGGCCAGGATGGTCCCGTCCTCCAGCATGCCGAGGACGGCGATGCCTGCGGCGCAGGCCAGGTTGCCGCTGGCGAACGTGGACGCGCCCGCGCCGGGCCGGCCGAACGGGAGGCCGTCGAGGACCTCGCGGCGCGACGCGAGGAGCGAGATCGGATATCCGCCGGCCAGGCCTTTGCCGGCCAGGAGGACGTCCGGTACGACGCCGGACGATTCGAACGCCCACATCGGGCCCGTCCGGCCCACGCCGGTGAGGATCTCGTCGAAGATCAGGAGCGCGCCGGTGCGGTCGCACAGGGCGCGCAGGTGGGCGAGGAACTCGGGCGGGAACGCGATCACGCCGCCCACTCCCTGTACCGGCTCGACGATGACCGCGGCGAGACGGCCCTCGGCGGACTGCTCGTACACGCGGTCGACCAGCCGGGCGCAGGCGACGGCGCAGCGGTCGGGCGTCAGGTCCAGGGGGCAGCGGTAACAGTTGGCGTTCGGGCTGTGCAGGGCGCCGGGCGCGAACGGGCCGTAGCCGTGCTTGAGGGGGAAACCGCCCATGAGCGACATGGCGCCGAGAGTCCGGCCGTGCCAGGCCTGATGGAAGGAGATGACCTCGTAGCCGCCGGTGTGGGATTTGGCCAGGCGCAGGGCGGCCTCCACCGCCTCCGCCCCGGTGGAGTACATCTGGAACGTCTGCAGCGTCGGCGGCAGCGTGCGGGCCAGCGCCTCGAAGAAGGTGGCGCGCGCCGGCGTGGCGAAGTCGAAATAGTGCAGCAGCCGGGCGCTTTCCTCGGCAACGGCCCGGGCCACCGCGGGCGGGGCGTGGCCCACGTTGGCCACCACCGCTCCCGACGAGAAGTCCACGAACAGGTTGTCGTCGACGTCGCGCACCACGGCCCCGCGCCCGTCCTTGAGCACCAGGCGCAACCACTGGGCGCCCGGCGACGAGTTCGACGCGTGATGGGCGGCGTCACGCGCCCACAGCTCCTGCGACCGCGGTCCCGGCACCTCGGTGCGGATCCGGGGCGCCGAGGCGAAGTCCAGGTCGAGGTCGAGGCCGACGGTCACGAGCTCGCGCCGACCAGCGGGCGCCGCTCGGCGGCGAGCTCCTCCAGGAGCGCGACCCCGCGCTCGGGGCCGGGCATGGCGGCCAGCTCCGCCTGCACCCGGCGCGCCGCGGTCCGCAACGCCGGATCGGCGAGCAGCCGCTCGACCTCCGCCCGGACCGCCTCGGCGCTCACCTCGCCCGGCAGCAGGCGGCGGCCGACGCCGGCGGCGACGCACGCCTCGGCGTTGTGGAACTGGTTGGCGCCCTGGGGCAGCAGCAGAAGGGGCAGGCCGTGGGCGAGCACGGGCAGGATGGCCGTGCCTCCCTGGTTCACCACCGCGTCGCAGGACGGCAGGAGCAGCGACTGGGGGACGAATCGTTCGACGTGCACGTGGTCCGGCTGAGGGCCGAACGCAGCCGGGTCGTTGTCGGGACCGACGGTCACCACCGCCGTCACCGGTATGTCCCGCAGCGCGTCGAGGACGGCGGCGAACACGCGACCCGCTCTCGCGTTGAACACCGTGCCCAGGCTCACATAGACCACCGGCCGCCCGGACGGGAGGGAGCCGAACCAGTCGGGCAGCGTCTCGCCCTCGGTGCCCGGCTCGATGGTCGCGTTCTGCACCTGGTGGGCGACGGCGACCTCACCGATCTCCGCCGACTGGAGCGACGGCGGCGCCACGTCGAGGTACAGATACCGGAACAGACCGGCGAACGGCCCCACGTCCACGCCGAGCTCGCGGTGCAACGGCGCCAGCACCGCCCCGGCCAACCGGGCCATGGCGAGCGGGCGCAGGATGCCGACGCTCTGGTCGGCCCACGGGATCCCCGCCCGGGCCGCCACCGCCGGTCCGGCCAGCTCCGTCTCGTCGTGCACGAGGAGGTCGGGCTTCCACGTGCCGACGAGGGCCACCAGGTCGGCGGCGCGCGCCGGCGCGGCGACACCGGCCAGCATGCGGGGCACGAACGCCTCGAAGCGCTCCATGGCGACCAACGCGTCCTGCTCGGGGTACCGCCCCCGAGCCTCCTCGATCTGGCGGGCGAGGGACAGGCCGGCGGGGAACGCGGCGAAACCGGTCCGCTCGACGTGCGGGCAGAAGTCGGCCGCGGTGGCGAAGGCGACCTCGTGGCCGGCCCGGGTCAGGCCCTGGGCCAGGGCGAGCATGGGGTTGAAGTGACCGTGCCCGGGCAGGCACGTGCACAGCACCCTCACGTGCGTCCCCGTCGCCTGTCCATTCCGCCGTCGACACTAGATGTGGGACCGATGGCCGCTGCGCCCCGCAGCGCGACGTCCCACGCGCGGCCTTCGGCGGCGACCGCTCCCACGTAGCGCGGGGCGGGCTGCAGCTCGCGGACGTACCAGGGCTCCGGGCCGGCGCCGCCCTCGATGCGCACGGGCCTGAAGCCTGCGTCGTCGGCGCGGCCGACGCCGATCGTGGCCGGCGCCACCGCCAGCCCGACCCCGATCCCCTTGAGGTACGCCTCCTTGGCCGTCCAGAGCCGCAGGAACGCGGTCGGCCGGGCCGCGGGCGCCAGCCCGGCCAGGGCCCGGGCCTCGGCGGGGCTGCACGCCAGGCCGACCGCCTCGAGGCCGCCGGGGCCGCTGTCGACGTGCTCCAGGTCGACGCCGACCTCCCGGTCGGCCACGGCGACGAGCGCCAGCTCCCCGGCGTGGGCGAGATTGAACGAGAGACCGGCCGGGCCCTCGAGGCGCGGCTTTCCCGGGCCGTCGACGAGGCGGACGTCGGCCGGGGCGGTGGCGGTGGCCGCCCCCAGCACGTGGCGGAGCCAGCCCCGGGCGGTGCAGAACCGGCGGGCGGTCGTGGCGTCGCGAGAGCGCTCGGCCCGGGCCCGCTCCGACGGCGCCATGCTGGCCGCGAGCGCAGCGAGCACTTCCGGCGGGACGTCGAGCGGCGCGACCCACACCTCTACGATCAACGCCGCATCGTACCGGTCACCATCTACGGTTGGCCGGGGAGGAGCTGATGGACGGGCGACACGTGGGCATCGTCACCGGCGGCGGCCGTGGCATCGGTCGCGCCGCCGCCCTGGCCCTGGCCGCCGGGGGGCAGGCGGTCTGCGTGAACGACACCGGTGTGGCGCTGGACGGCCACGGGGCCGGCCCCGGCCCGGCCCAGGCCGTGGCGGCCGAGATCGTCGCCCGCGGAGGACTGGCGCTGGCGGTCGGCGCTGACGCCAGGACCCGTGCCGGCGCCGAGGCGGTCGTCGCCGCGGCGACGGCGTGGAGCGGACGGTCTCCGTCGGTGCTGGTGCACGCGGCCGGCACCCTGCGCGACGCCATGGTGCACACGTCGTCCGACGACGACTGGGCCGACGTTCTCGGCTCCCACCTGTCGGTGGCGATCGAGCTGACCCGCGCCATGGCGGGCGGCGTGCGCGCCGCGGGCTACGGCCGGATCGTCTACCTCGGCGGCGCGGCCGGACTGGTCGGCGCCGTGGGCCAGGCTGCGTACGCAGTGGCCAAGGCCGGGCTGTTCGGGCTGACCCGCGCCGTCGCCCTCGAGATGGCCGGGCGCGACGTGTGCGTGAACTACGTCGCCCCGTTCGCCTTCACCCGCATGACCGAGTCGATCCCGCCGGTCACCGACCAGCTGCGGGCGTACCTCGGATCGGCCGCGGCGGCCACGCCGGCCGACGTCGCCCCCCTGGTCGCCTGGCTGTGCTCACCCGCCGCCGCCGGGGTGTCCGGGCAGGTGTTCGGCGCCCGGGGCGCAGAGGTGGCGCTGTGGTCCCAGCCCCGGCCGGAGGTGCGCCTGGTCGACGGCGACGGGTGGACCGCCGACTCGCTCGCCGCCGCCCGGGGTCGCCTGGAACCGCACTTCGTGCCGCTGGAATCGGAGTTCGACCTTTTCGGTGGCCCCCCCGTCCCGGTCGCGCGGCGGGTCGGGTGAGCGTTCCTCTCGCCGAACCGGCCTTCGCTGCCGAGGTGGCCGGCGCCGCGGCCGCCCATGCGGTGGGGGCGGAGTACGTCGCCGCGCTGGGCAAGGTCGTCCTCAGCCACGTGCGCAACGAGCTGGCCGGAGCCACCGCGTTCGACGAGCCCGCCATCGCACTGGCGCCCGCACCGAAGCAGAAGTGGCTGGCGTGCCGCATCGCCATGGAGGAGTACGGCCACCACCTCAAGTTCTCCCGGCTGGCGGCCGAGCTGGGGCTCGACCCGACCGCCGACGGCCGGACGCTTTCGGTGTTCGACTTCCCGCTCACGTCGTGGGCCGAGTTCGTCGTGCTGAAGGCGCTCGTGGACGAAGCGGAGGTCGTGCTGATGGAGGACCTCCTGGCCGCGTCGTACCTGCCGTTGCGCAACCTCGTCGCCCGGCTGTTGCCCGAGGAGCACTTCCACGTGTCCTTCGGTCGGGCCCACACCCGGGAGCTGATCGCCGATCCGGCCAACCGGCCGGTTGTGCAGCGGGCGGTCGACGACCTCGTCCGCTTCACCGTCCCGTTCTTCGGGCGCAGCGTCTCGCCCAACAACGCGACCTTCCGACGGTGGGCGGTGAAGCACCGGACCAACGACGAGGCCCGGGCCCACTGGACCGGGCGTTGCCGGCAGTTCGTCGAGGCCGAGCTCGGACTGCGGTTTCCGGAGGTGGACCCGCACTGGAACGGCTGAGCCGCGGGGGGATCGCCGAGGCGAGCGGGTCGGGTGGACAGGCCGTCGCGCCGCTGCTCGCCCTGCTGATGGCCGCGCCGGACCCGGTCGTCGAGCGCCGCGTGCCGGACGTGCTCACCCGCCAGACGCCGGCGGGCACCGTCGACCTTCCCGTCGCCGTCGTCGGGCTGGCCGAGGCGGTGCGGGCCGCCGATCGAGTCGACCCGACGTGGCTGGCGGCCGTCGACCGGTGCCGGGCGGCGGCGCGCCGTGCGCTGGTGGACGCCGGCCGGGAGGTCGAGCTCGAAGAGGCCCTCCGCGTGGCCGTGCCGCTGGCGACCGAGCGGTTCGATCCCTTCGACGACCAGGACGTGGACGCCCACGTCGTCTCGTGCGCCCAGCTCTGGCTGTTCACCGCCGCCGTCGCGTCCGCCCTGGCCCATCCGGCGGCGGACCCGTTCGGCCCGTGGGGCCGGCTCGTCGCCGGCGGCTGGTGGCCGGTCGGGCCGAGCGGCGGGCGGCTGGTCCTCAGCCGGCCTCGGCGCCGGGCGCGCGGGGACCGGGCGTGACGGGCGGGATGACCGCCGGGCACAACCTGGCCGACGTCCTCGAACGCCGGGCCGCGCTCGGCGGGTGGGCCGACGACGTGGCCTTCCTCGTCGACGGCCGGACGTTCTCCCACGCCGAGGTCCACGCCGGTGCGGCCCGGGCCGCGTCGCTGCTGGCCGCCGCCGGGGTGGGCGGCGGGGACCGGGTGCTGATCGCCCTGCCCGACGGCATCGAGTTCGCATGGTGTTTCCTCGGCGCCGTCCGCGTGGGCGCAGTGGCCGTCCCGGTCAACCCCCGGCTGACCGCCGCCGACCACGCCGAGGCCGCCGCGCTCGCCGCGCCTGCCGTGGTGGTGTGCGGCGCCGAGTTGGCCGGGCGCTTTTCCGGGCGGCGGGTCGTCGAGGCCGACGGGCTGGAGGCGGCGCTGGCCGCGCACGCGCCGAGCGAACCCGCGACCGTCGCCGCCGGCGACGCGGCCTACGCCCAGTTCACGTCGGGTACCACCGGCGCGCCCAAGGCGGCCGTGCACGCCCACGCCGACCCGCTCGTCTACTTCGATGCGTTCGCCCGGCGGGCGATCGCCCTGACGCCGACCGACGTGGTGTTCTCGGTCTCGAAGCTGTACTTCGCCTACGGGCTCGGCAACTCGCTGTTCTTTCCCTTGCTCGCCGGGTGCAGGGCTGTCCTGCACGCCGAGCATCCCCGGGCCGACGACGTCGCCGACCTGGTCGCCCGCCACCGGGCGACCGTGCTGTTCGGCGTGCCGACGTTCTACGCCCGCCTCGTCGCCTCGGGCCGGTGCGAGCCGTGGTCGTCGTTGCGGGTGGCCGTCTCCGCGGGCGAGACCCTGACCGTCTCCCTCGACCGGCGGGCGCGGGCGCTGCTCGGCTGCCCGGTCCTCGACGGCGTCGGCTCGACCGAGGTGGGCCAGACGTTCGCCAGCAATACCCTCGACCGGTCCCGGGAGGGCACGGTCGGCGCCGCCCTCGCCCCCTACCGCGTCGAGGTGCGCGACGACCGCGGGCGGGCCGTCCCTGCCGGCCGGCCGGGCGACCTGTGGGTGGCGGGCCCGACGCTGCTGCGCGGCTACCTCGCCGGAGAGACGATCGTGCGCCGCGACGGGCCGTGGCTGTGCACCGGAGACCGGGCTGTGCTCGACGGCGACGGGTTCGTGCACCTCCGGGGCCGGACCGACGACATGGACCAGGTCGGCGGCATCTCGGTGTCGCCGGTCGAGATCGAAGCGGTGCTCAGCCGCCACCCGGCGGTGGGCGAGGTCGCCGTCGCCGGGGTCGTCGGCCGCGACGGTGCCTCACGGCTGGAGGCGTTCGTCGTCGCCGCGCCCGGCGCAGCGTCGGAGTCCCGCGTCGAGGACGAGCTGGTGGCCCTGGCCCGTGCCGAGCTGGCCGCGTTCAAGGTGCCCCGGTCGGTGGCCTTCGTGGAGGCGCTGCCCCGCACACCGACCGGCAAGCTCCGCCGCTTCGTCCTGCGCAGCGGGACCTGGCCGGGCGAGGCCGGTCAGGTGGCGCAGGCGGCCCCGAACCGCTCCAGGTAGGGCGCGAACGGGGCGTCCACCTCGGCGCCGGTCAGGCCGAACCGGTCGAGGTCGTAGTCGTGGCGGCCGTGGCGGTGCTGCGGGTTGGCCGCGGTCCAGTTACGGATCCGCGCCTCGACGACCGAGCTCAGCGGGCGGCCGAGCGCCCGGTACACCCCCCGGGTCGCCCCGACCGGGTCGGCGACGAGCTGGGAGTAGGCGACGTCGACGATCGAACCGTCGCGGCCGCCGGCCACGTCCCGTACCGCCAGCGCCCGGGCCATGGCGGTCGACGCTCTGGCCAGCGCCTGGCGGCCGATGATCACGGGGGAGACGGAGTCGCTGTAGGCCTGGCGCAGGGTGGCGATGAGGCTGGCATACGAGGCCACCGCCTGGCGAGGGTGGCGGTGGCAGATCACGACGGTGCAGCCCGGGAGCGCCAGGCGCAGGGCGTCGAGGTGGCCGAGGTGGCTGGGCGACTTGAGCGCCCACCGCGTGCCGGCGGGCCCGGACGCGGAGAGCACCCGGAGCTGGAGGGCGTAGTGCGCGTACTCGGCGGCGAGCGGCGCGGTGGCCAGCCAGTCCGCGTAGTCGCGGGCGTCGAACATGTCGTCGAAGTGCTGGCTGGCGAAGGTGTTCTGGAGGAGGGCGTCGCACTCCTCCGGGCCGGTCGGGGTCGAGCGGTGGATGGCCGCGAAGCCCGGCACCAGGCGGTGGAAGGCGGCGAGCCAGCGCGCGGCCTGGGCCTGCAGCTGCTCGGCCGACGGGCCGTCGGCCTGGGGCGGCACCGGGTGCAGCGCCTCCCACGTCCGCAGCACGCGGTGG
This sequence comes from Acidimicrobiales bacterium, assembly GCA_036269435.1. Taxonomy (GTDB): domain Bacteria; phylum Actinomycetota; class Acidimicrobiia; order Acidimicrobiales; family AC-14; genus CADCTB01. Next base: position 7,849 of record DATASA010000217.1, read on the forward strand.
GCGGGGTCCAGCGCGAGCAGGTTGTGGAGCAGGGTCGTCCCTGTGCGGGGCAGGCCGGTGACGACCACCGGGGCGGCCAGGGGCCGGTTGGCCACGTCGGGACGGGCGTCGAGGTGGTCCTGGACGTAGCGCAGGTTGCGCAGGCGGCGGACCGCGGTCCGGTGCAGCACGTCCTGGCCGGCGGGGTTGAGGGCGGCCGTCCGGTGGCACGAGCGGATCAGCAGGTCGAGCGTCCCGGCGAAGGGCACTTCGCCGTCCCAGGGCCCGGCCCGGACCGCAGCCTCCGCGACGAGGTCGCCGATCAGCGCGGCCGCCACCGCTCGCAACCGTCGGCACCGGCCGCCAGCACCGACGCGGCCAGCGCCTGACGGTCGACCTTGCCGATCTTGGTCCGGGGGATGGTGTCGACCACGCACAGCTCGTCGGGCAGCTTGTGGCGGGCGAGGACAGGGGCGAGGAACTCGCGCAGGTCGGCCAGCGTCGGCGAGCCGGCGGCGGCGGGGACGACGCACGCGCAGATGGCCTCGCCGACGACGGGGTCCGGCGTGGCCACCACCGCGCTGTCGGCCACCCCCGGGTGCAGGCGGACCGCGGTCTCCACCTCGCTCGGCGACACGTGCAGGCCGCCCCGGTTGATCAGCTCCTTGAGCCGGCCCAGGACGTACACCGTCCCGTCCGGGTCGATCCGGCCCAGGTCGCCGGTGCGGTACCACCCGTCGGTGGCGGCATCGGGTGCCTGCCAGTACCGGACCGGGTGGGCCGCTCCGAAGGCCAGCTCACCGATCTCGCCCGGTGCCAACACGGTGGCGCACCCCGGTTCGAGCACGGCGACCGTGCCGTCCGGTGGCGTGCCGTCGGGCCCCTTGAACACCCGTCGACCGACCGAGCCGCGGCGGATCTCGTCGCGGTCGGTGGTGGCGACGGTGAAGTTCTCGCTGCAGCCGTACACGTAGAGCAGGTCGACGCCCAACCGGTCGTAGATCTCCTCGACCAGGGGTGGGGGCAGGTTGGATGCCGCGGAGATGGCCCAGCGCAGCGTGCCGGTGTCGTGGCGGCTCGGGTCCAGGGCCCCGAGGAGCAGGGTGAAGTGCGCGGGCATCCCGGGCAGCACGGTGACCCTCTCCTCGGCGATCACGCGCAGGGCGTGGCCGGCCGTGAACCGCTCGGCCAGCACGAGCCGGCCCCCGCTCAGCAGGGCGAGCATGGCCAGGCGCATGCCGAAGACGTGGGAGACCGGCAGGTACAGCAGGTGCACGTCCTGCGGGCCGGGCCGGAACGCGTCGGCGAAGAACTGCATCTTGGCCCAGCACGCCGGCAGCGTCTCCATCACCGCCTTGGGGCGACCCGTCGTGCCCGAGGTCAGCAGCAGCAGTCCCGTCTCGTGGCGGTCGCGGTTCCTCGGCTCGAACGGTGGCGCCACGCCGTCGCCGCCCAGCAGGCCGGCCATCGGCAGGGCGCCGGCAACGTCGGGGTCGGCGTCGCTCCCGGCCCCGTGGACCACGAGGATGGTGGCCGGCCGGGCCGCCCGCACCGCCCGCAGGGCGGCAGTCGGATCGGGCGTTCCGGCCGGTGGTTGGAAGACGAGCACCTTCGCCTCGGTCCGGTCGACCAGCCAGGACAGCTCCGCCCCGGTGAGGTCGTTGTCCGTGCCGACGTGGATGGCCCCGCAGGCCCAGGCGGCGTTGATGGCCACGGCGTGCTCCGGGCAGTCGCGGAGCTGGCAGACGATGCGGTCACCCGGTTCCACCCCCAGGCGCACGTAGGCGCGGGCCAGGTTCTCGACCTTCGCCCACAGCTCCGCATAGCTGATGGTGACGCCGCCAAAGGTGAGGGCAGGGCGGTCCGGCCAGCGCCGGCAGGCGGCGTGAAGGCTGGGCTCGAGCCGGTCGGTGGCCGCCGTCACGGGGTGAGCACCCATGGGGTGGCCGGGGCCCGGCACGTCGGCGAGAGGGGCTCGAAAAGCGGGGCCAGGCGGGCGTCGCCGGGGACGTCGGCCAGGTCGCTGGACACGATGGCGCAGAGAATGCCGGCGTCGCCCAGCAACTTCGCCCAGTGCCGGGGGCTGGCGGCAGCGATGGAGTCGGCCACCCGCTGCTCGGTGTCGCGGTGGGAGCCGCGGCTCTCCTCCACCCCGCACACCTCGCACAA
>DATASA010000218.1:0-9072 GCA_036269435.1 Acidimicrobiales bacterium
CGGGCCTCGCCGACGGACGGGCCTACGGTCCGGCGGGCGCCTCCCGGCTCGGGACCTCCTGGAGAACCCACGTGTTGCCGTCGGGGTCGCTGAAGTGGGCGAACGAGCCGTAGTCGACCCGGTCGGGGTGGGGGCCGGGACGCGACCCACCGCCGTCGAAGTGGATCACCTCGTCGACCTCGACCCCCCGCCCGATCAGCTCCTCGCGCGCCCGTTCGATGTCGGCCACGATCAGGTGCAGGCCGCGGACCGAGCCCGGCGGGGCGTCCGTGATGCCCACGCCCATCGAGATGGAGCAGTCGGAGCCGGGCGGGGTCAGCTGCACGACCCGGAAGGCGTCGCCGGCGCGGTGGTCGACGTCGAGGTGGAAGCCCACCTGTTCGGTGTAGAAGGTCAGAGCCCGGTCGACGTCCGAAACCGGCAACAGGACGAGCTCGAGTTTCCAGTCCACCCCGACGCTGCCGGCTCAGGCGCCGGGCAGGGTGAGGATCTCGGCGCCCGCCCCGGTGACGAGCAGGGTGTGCTCGAACTGGGCGGTCCGGCGCTTGTCGGCGGTAACGGCGGTCCAGCCGTCCTGCCACATCACGTGGCGCCAGGTCCCGAGGGTGATCATCGGCTCGATGGTGAACGTCATGCCCGGCTGGATCACCGTCGTCGCGCTGGCGTCGTAGTGGTGGGGCACGTGGGGCAGGCCGTGGAACTCCCGGGCGACGCCGTGGCCGATGAACGCCCGCACGACGCCGTAGCCGCCGGCGTGGGCGCGGGCTTCGATGGCGGCGCCGATGTCGGAGATGGGCCGGCCCGGACGGACGGCGGCGATGCCGTCGAGGAGGCAGTCGCGCGTGGCGTCCACCAGGCGACCTGACTCTTCGTCGACCTCGCCGACCAGGAAGGTCGCGTTGGTGTCGCCGTGGACACCGTCCAGGAAGATGGTGACGTCGAGGTTGACGATGTCCCCGTCGACCAGGGCCCGGTCGTCGGGGATCCCGTGGCAGATCACCTCGTTGACCGAGGTGCAGAGCGACTTGGGGAACCCGTTGTAGTTGAGCGGGCTCGGGTAGCCGCCCCGGGCGATGCACTCCTCGTGGGCGATGGCGTCGAGCTGGTCGGTCGTCACGCCGGGGCGGACGGCGGCACCCACGACGGCGAGCACCTCGGCTGCCGCTCGCGACGCCCGGCGCACCCGCTCGATGACGTCCGGAGGGCGAACCAGCGGTTCCCTCCACGGGCTCGGCTCGCCGGTCTCGGCGTAGTCGGGGCGCTCGATGCCGTCGGGGACCGTCCGGGTCGGGCTCAGCCGGCCGGGACGGACGGGCGTCTGGGAGAGCTTGTGGCAGCGCTTGTACTTGCGTCCGCTACCGCACCAGCAGGCGTCGTTCGACTTGAGGTTGACCGGGGAGACACGGACGGACACGCCGTCCATTGTAGGGGTGGGCGGCCCCGGAGCGGTGCCGCCGCAGGCGGCCGCCACCGCATCGCTACGCTCCGAACGTGCCCACCCTGATCCCCGCCCCCGTCCGCGTCGAGGCCGCAGGGAACAAGCCGAAGCTGATCGACGAGTACGTCGGCCGGCTGGCCAGCGGCCACGCCGCGCTCAGCGTCGCCCACATGCGCAGCCCGGGAGGTTGGCTGGAGCCGGGACAGACACCGGAGTTCGATGAGTTCACGGTCGTGCTGGCCGGTCGGCTCCGGTTGACGACGTCGTCGGGCGACCTCGACGTCGCCGCCGGGCAGGCCGTGCTCGTCGCCGCCGGGGAGTGGGTGCGGTACTCCACCCCGGACCCGGACGGGGCCGAGTACGTCGCCGTCTGCGTGCCCGCCTTCGCCCCCGACCTCGCCCACCGGGACGCGGACTGACCCGCGCTCGAGCCGACGGAGGCTGCCGGCCGAGCGTCGCATCGCGGCTGGGCCTGGCCGGCTTCATGGTGGCGGCCGGCGTCCTGCACTTCGTGATCCCGACGTCGTACCAGCGCATCGTCCCCCGCGCCCTCGGTCACGCCCGCACGCTGGTGGCCGTCACCGGCGTCGTCGAGATCGTCGCCGGCGTGTTGGTCGCCATCCCCCGGACCCGGCGGTTGGGCGCCTGGCTGACCCTGGTCCTGCTGGTCGTCGTATGGCCGGCCAACGTCCAGATGGCGCTGGACGGGGGCGTCGCCGGGGCCGGCTTCCCGGCCGGGTCGGCCCTGCTCTCGTGGCTTCGGGTGCCGCTGCAGCTGCCGCTGTTCGTCTGGGCGTACCGCCAGACCCGGCCCGGTCCGACACCGGCGCCGGTGTCGCGGCCGCTCAGTGCCGGGTGATCTCCGCGGTGGTCGCCCGCACCGGCGACACCAGCACGGACTGGGCCCCCCGGCACACGTTGACGGTGGCGGCCACGGTGAGGGCGGCCGTCTCGTCGGGCGGCGTCACCCGTAGGGAGGCCGAGGGGGTGGGGTTGAGGTCGCCCTGGCACACGTTGGTGGACTCCACGCCGAAGTAGGCGACCTGGCCGGCGGCGACGGTGACGGCGGCGGGCGGAACGTCGCCCAGGATGAAGCCGGCGGTGCGCTGGGCGTCGGTCAGGGTCGCCCCTGATCCGTCCAGCACCCGCACACCCGGGTAGCCGAGCATCCGGCACGGCTTGGACGACGTGTTCCGCAGCTCGAAGACGGCGAGGGCGTGGCCCGTTGCCGCGCTGCCGCCGTTGGCGCGCACGCTGAGGTCGCCCGTCGTGCAGCGGGCGACGGCGGCGGCCGTCGACGGTACCGCCGTCGACGAGCTGGGCGGCGCCACGGTCGAGGGCACGGTCGAGCCCGATGCCCCGGCGGTGGTCGACGTCGACGCGGCCGGCGGCACCGCTTTGGCGCGGCCGGAGTGGGAGCACCCGGTGAGCACCAGGGCACCCAGGACGGCGGCACACAGGCTGGTCCGAGCGCTACGCACGTCGCCTAGGCCTCCCGCTCGAGCCGGTCGACCGAGCGCTCCAAGCGCGCCACCAGCTCGGCGAGGTCGCGGGCCGCGGGAAGGTCGGCCAGGGCCAGTCGGATGGTGGCGACCTCCCGGGCCAGGTACTCGGTGTCGGCCTGGGTCCGGGCGGCGACGGCCCGGTCGCGCTCGATCTGGGCCCGGTCGCGGTCGTCCTGGCGGTTCTGGGCCAACAGGATGAGGGGGGCGGCGTAGGCAGCCTGGGTCGAAAACGCCAGGTTGAGGAGGATGAAGGGGTAGGGGTCCCAGCGCAGGGCGGCGGCCGTGGAGTTGACGGCGATCCAGACGACGACGATCACCGTCTGGATGACGAGGAACCGGGCCGTGCCCAGCGTGCGGGCCAGCGCCTCGGAGAACCGGCCGAACGCCTCGGGGTCGTAGTGGAGGCCGATCTCGATGCGCCCCGAGCGCGGGGTCGAGAGGTCCGACGGGCGTCTCACCGGCTCCGCCACCCGACTGGGAGGGTGCGGTCGAGCACGTCGTCGACGGTGACCGCGCCCAGCAGCCTCCCGTCCGCGTCGCAGACGGGCAGGGCCAGCAGGTCGTAGGCCGCCAGCCGCGCCGCGACCTCGATCTCGGCCAGGTCGGGCGCAATGGCCACCGGCGTGCCGTCGGCGACCCGGCCGAGCAGCTCGCCGGGCGCCTCCCGGAGGAGGCGCTGGAAGGTGACCATGCCGAGGTACGGCCCGGTCGGGGTCTGCGTCGGCGGCTGGACCACGAACACGCTGGTGGCGATGGCCGCGGGAACGTCCTCGGCCCGCAAGCGGGCCAGGGCCTCGGCCACGGTCGCCTCCGGCGGCAGGACGAGGGGCTCGGGGGTCATCAGCCCGCCGGCACTGTGGTCGTCGAAGACCAGGAGCCGGCGGAGGGGGTCGGCCTCCTCGGGCAGCATGGCTTCGAGGAGCCGGCTCCGGTGCTCCCGGGTCAGCTCGGCCAGCAGGTCGGCGGCGTCGTCGGGCTCCATCTCCTCCAGCACGTGGGCGGCCCGGGCGGTGGCCAGCTCGGTGATGATCCGGACCTGCTCGGACTCGGGCAGCTCCTCGAGCATGTCGGCCAGGTCCTCGTCGGCCAGGGCCGCAGCCAGCTCGCTGCGGCGGTCGGGGGTCAGCTTGGTGACCGCCCGGGCCCGGTCCGAGGGGTGCAGGGCCCGCAACGTCTCGACTTCACGGCCGACGTCGCCCGTGTCGAACAGCCCGGGAATCTCGTTCCAGGGAACGACCCGTGACGGCTTGGCCCGGCGGAGGGCGCCGGCCCGGCCCAGGGCGACGACAGTGGCGTGCCAGCTCCTCGCCGGGCCGGTCGAAGGGGCGAGCCCGACGTCGACCACGACCTGACCGCCCGGCGCCGGGTGGTCGAGCAGGCGGGTGGCCAACAGCTCGGCGGCGCGCGGCCGGAACGGCTTCAGGTCGACGGCCTGGGTGCGCAGCCGGACGCCCGACGCGGCGATGTCGGCGACCCGGGTGGCGGCCACGAAGATGCGCCGCCGGTTGACCACGGCGACCAACCCGAGCAGTAACGGCCCCTGGTCACGCACCGCCGGGCCGAGGACGAGGTCGCCGACGCGCCCGATCGTCTCGCCGTCGACGTCGAGCAGCGGGAGCCTCAGGATCCGGGAGACGAACAGCACCGGCTCGGCCATGGAGACGATTCTCCCTTGCCGGAGCGCTCAGGGTTGCGAGGCCGATGATCTCCAGTTGTCGCGGGCCTCGTTGAGGGCGATCAGGCCCACCACCGCGGCGGCGATCGGGTCGGCCCACCACCATCCGACCTGGCGGTCGAGGACGAGGGCGACGAGGATCCCCGCAGCCAGGCACCCGTCGATGAGCGTCATCGAGGCGTTGGCCACGAGCGGCCGGCTGTCGAGGGCCAGGCCGGTCCGACGCTTGGCCCGGGCCAAGGCGAACATGACCACCACGGTGGCGGCCATGAACACGGTTCCCAAGCCGGACGGCTCCGAGACCGACCGCGTGAGCGCGCTGCGACCTGCCTCCACCAGCAGGTAGAGGCCGAGCAGGCCGAAGGCGGCCGCGATCAGGCGCATGGCCCGCTGGGCCCGAGCCGGGTCGGCCTCCTCGGTCGCCCCGCCCAGGTGCCACAGGACGATGACCGACGCCAAGACCTCCACGCAGGAGTCCAGGCCGAAGGCGACCAGGGCCAACGAGTGGCCGGCGACCCCGGTGGAGACCGCGACCACCGCCTCCAGGCTGTTCCATGCCGTCGTGCCGTACTCCAGCCTCCGGGCCCGCCGGCCGAGATCCGGCTGCGCTGTCGCGGGGCCCTCCCCCGGCCTGTCGTCCACGGCCATCGCATGGCCAACCTACCCGCCGGTCAGCGGTGCCATGCCTCGCTAGATGCGGGTTGGCAGTACTGACAAGGTCCGACCCAGGGTGCCACCGTGAGGCCCGGTCTTCCGGGAGGTTCGTTCATGTCAGGTCGTCGCGTCCGGCTGCTGCCCGCCCTCCTGGCGCTGGCCGCGGCCGGGCTCGCCGCCGCGCCACCGGCGGCGGCGCGGGGCGGGGCGGCGCTGCCCGCCGTCGACGCCGCCGTGCAGGTCACCGCCGATCCGGCTGCGGTGCGGGGCCACGCCACGCCCGCCCTCGCCGTCGACCCCAGGAACCGCAGCGTGCTCGCTCTCGTTGAGGGCGACGCCTACGCGGACAAGTGCTCGGTCCACATCTCCACCAATGCCGGTCTCAGCTGGGCCCGGGCCGCCGACCCGACCGTTCCGCCCGGCTGGCCGGGCTGCCTGTTCGCCGTCACCGGCGAGATCGCCGACGTCACCTTCGGGCCCGACGGGACCCTGTATGACGCGTTCGTCGGCTTCAACCCCGCGACGTACGAGCAGCGGGTCTTCCTGGCCCGCTCCCGCGACCTGGGCCGGACGTGGGAGCCGACGGTGGCGCTGCCCCACATCGCCCGCAACATCGGCGCCAACGAGATGGGCATGGACGCGTTGCCCTCGGTGACGGTCGACCCGAACGACCCGGCCAAGGTGTACGTCGGCTTCTGGTCGAACAACGGCGCCTGGAACCTCCCCCAGTCGATCCTCGGCGGGGACAAGAAGTGGTGCAACGACATCGTCCCCCGGGCTTGGGTGACGTCGTCCACCGACGGCGGTCGCACCTTCGGGGCCGCCGTCGACGCCGCGCCCGACGTCAAGGGGTGCATGACCGAGCCATACCTCGCCGTCGGCACCCACGGTGAGGTGTTCGCCACGTTCGGCGAGTCGGCCCGGGGCGACCCCAAGGCTGCACCTCCGGCGCACCTCTACTTCTCGGTGTCGCACGACGCGGGCCGGACCTTCTCCGTGGAGCCCATCCACACCCAGTCGGCCCCCAACGACGGCCCCGCAGCCAACGCCAACTCCGACTGGCTGAGCGCGCCGTCGCCGGCCGTCGACCCCCGCAACGGCCATGTGTACGTGGCGTGGGAGGAGATGGGCGCCGGCGTGCCCCAGATCCTGTTCACGTCCTCCACCGACGGGGGCCGGACGTGGAACAACCCGAAGAAGCTGAACGACGTCGATCCGCGCCGTGACTGGGACTTCCCCGAGCAGTTCCCCCGGGTGGCGGTTGCCCCCAACGGTCGCGTCGACGTCGCCTGGTACGACTGGCGCGACGACGTCACGTACAAGGACGGCGACACCGAGAACGGCCTGCAGAACGTCTACGCCACGTCGTCCACCGACGGCGGCATCAGCTGGACCCAGAACGTGCGGGTCACCGACCGGTCGATCGACCGACGGTTCGGGCCCCGCCAGGTCGGGTTCATCACCGGGCCGGTGGGCCTGGCTTCCACCGACGAAGCGGCGTACGTGGCCTGGGACGACACCCGCAACGGCAACCCGACCAGCGGCACGCAGGACATCTACTTCACCCGGGCCCGGTACGCCCCGCCGGACCGGGCGCTGGCGAGCGGGGGATCCAGGGTGTCGCCGGTGCTGTGGGTGCTGCTCGGGGCGGCCGGCGCCCTGGTCCTCGGCGGACTGGCCCTGGGGGCGGTCGTGCGCTGGTCCCGCCGGCACGCCCACCCGGCCTCCCCGCCACCGCCGCTGCTGACGCCGCGGTCGCCGCGGTCGCCCGTACCTGGCGGGACAGGCGGTGAGCGGCCCCGCCAACTCGAGGACGTCTAGGCCGCGGCCCGTACCTCAGCGGCCTCCGTCGACGTTCACCAGGACGACGCTCAAGGAGGCTCTTCCATGTCGCTCGTCGAACCGTCGTCGGAGTTCACGTCCTGGGCCAGCTTCGAGCCGGGCGGCGCGGTGGTCGCGGTACGAGGCGAGCTCGACCTGTCCACCGTTGCGACGCTCGCCCGCTCGTTGGCCCCCGTGCTCGACACCCACCCCCACGAGCTGATCCTGGACCTGGCCGAGCTCCGCTTCATCGACTCGACCGGCTTGTCCTTGCTCGTGAAGACGTCGAAGGAGCTCAAAGAGCACGAAGGGATGCTGGCCCTGACCCACCCCACGCCGCCCGTGCGCCGAGTCCTGGAGATCGTCGGCCTGGACACGCTGCTGGTGGCCTGACAGGGCCGGTCCCGGCCGCCTCCCACCCGTCGAGCCGTGGGTCGTCGGCCCGCCGACCGATCACGCCCCGAGCAACACGGTCAGCCCCGGCCGGGGCGCCGGGTGCGCCGGTGGGCCCAGCACGGGTGGTGCCAGTGCCGACGCAGCTCGGGCGCGGCGACGGGGACGACGACCAGGTGGCCGGTCCCGCGGGCGATGTCCTGGTTGCAGCCCGGGCACAGGTACGGCTTGCGGGCCTGGTACGGCTGCACGGCGCGGATCTCCAGCTCCTGGGGAGTGAGCAGCTCATCCATCCGATCTCCCCGGCTGGGTGAACTGGCGACCCACGACCGCGTCCCAGGCCCGATCGGGCAGCGCCACCCGCATGGCCCGCAGCACCCGCGCCGATGCCGTGACCGGGTACCGGGCCCTGGGCCTGGCCGCGGTGACGGCCTCGAGGACCACCCGGGCGACGTCGTCCGGGGTTCCGGCCAGACGCGCCAGGGGGCCTCGGCGGTAGACCTCGCGCGTCGAGCGCAGCAGGCCGGCGTTGAACTCCCGGTACGGGTCGTCCTCCGTCGCCCGGGCCGCAGTGTCGGTACCGTCGCCCGGGCCGGCCGCAGGCATGCTCGCCGCAGCCGCCTCGGCGAAGCCGGTGCGGATGAACCCTGGCTCGACGAGCACCACGTCGACCCCGAACCCGGCGACTTCGAACCGCAGGGCGTCGCTGAGCGCCTCCAAGGCGTACTTCGTCGCGTGGTAGTAGCCCCCGCCCGGGAAAGTGAGCCGACCGCCCATCGAGCTGATGTTGACGATCCTCCCCCAGCGCTGCGCCCGCATCGCGGGCAGGACGAGCTGGGTGAGCCGGGCCGGCCCGAAGAAGTTGGTCTCGAACTGGCGCCGCGCATCGTCGACAGGGACCTGCTCGACCGGGCCCGACTGGCTGAAGCCCGCGTTGTTGACCAGAACGCCGACCGCACCCTCCTGCTCCTCGACGGCGGCGACCGCGGCCCGGCACGAATCGTCGTCGGTCACGTCGAGCCGGAGCGGCACACAGCCGGCGCCAACAAGGTCGGTCAGGGTCTCCGTTCGCCGTGCAGTGGCGTAGACGACCCAACCGGACCGCCGGAGAAGCGCCGCTGTCGCCCGGCCGATGCCGCTGGAGCAGCCGGTGACCAGTACCGCTCGGGAGTCGTGGGCCACCGCCTCATGGTAACTCCCGTACCCGATGGTGATCCTCGCTCCTTCTGCCTTGCGTAGAGTCATTCTGCAAATCCGCAGCTCAGACTGCATGTGCTTCCAGTCCACCTAATTCGCATCTACTGACACTTCCAGTACAGCGACGAAAGCCCTATTGCGGCCTGGAGGCGCATCTGGCAGTATCTATCCCAACGACCGGGGCGCTCGGCGCCCCTCACATGAGAAAAGGTGGGCAACCTGCAATGAACCTCCGCAAGAAGGTAACGACCGTCTTCGGGGCAGCCGCTGCTGCTTCCGTCATCGCCGGCGCAGCCGCTTTCGCCTGCACCAACCTGGCCACCCTCAACCTGTCCAGCACCGCTGGCAAGGCTGGCGACCAGGTCACCGTCACGGGTTCCTCGTTCTCG
>DATASA010000219.1:0-7917 GCA_036269435.1 Acidimicrobiales bacterium
CCCGGGATCGGGTGGCAGACGTCGATGCTGAGCACGTGCAGGGTGAACGTGTACGCGCCGGGCCCGGCGTAGATGTGCGTGGTCGACGCCGGGTGGTCGTCGGCCACCACCGGGCACGCGCCGGGGCACGTGCCGCCGCAGTTCAGACCGTAGGTTCCGCCGTCCCCGAAGTCGAGAAAGACGACGCAGCAGGCGCCGGGGCTCGTCATGTCGAGCTGGAAGGAGACGGGCTGGCCGGCCGGTGCCGGCTGCACGCGAAGGGTGACCGCCACCCCGTCGTGGCCCCCCGACCACGAGCGCGGTTCGGGCGGTGTCGTCGTCGAGGTGGTGGACGGAGCGGGGGCCACCGTCGTCGTCGCGCTCGGCTGGGGCGGAACGGTTCCGGGACGGCTGGTGGGCGTCGCCGGCAGGGTCGTCCGGGCCGGCATGGTGGGGATGGTCGTCGGCTCCAGGGGGGTCTGCGGGTCCGGGACGGTGGACGTCGTCGTGCTCACGGCCAGAGCCGACGCGGTTCCCGCCGCGCCCAACCGCAGGTCCGACGGGATGCCGGGGGCGGCCCTCGACTGCACGGCGGCGACGACCGCGGCGGGCAGCAGGACGCCCACCATCACCGCCAGCCAGCGAACCGAGAGTTCACGCCGCCACCGGCCCATCCACCGCTCATCGGCGCGCGGTCAGCGGGACTTGAACGTTCCGATGCCGGCCGACCAGGAGGTCACCAGCAGCGCGAACAACGCGTCAGATGTCACCGCGCAGACCTGTCATCGTTCCACGACGACGCGAACGTCGTTCGGTCCAGGACAAGAAGGGAGAGACACAATTCGTCCTCGGGGGCCCCGTCCCTTCGAGCAGTCCGCCGGTCACGTTTCGTTGCGGTGCATGTGCCCGCTGCCGTCGGTCGTGTCGGGGGAGCCGTTCATCATGGCCAGCATGGAACGCCCGTCCGTGCGGAGGAAGCGCCACACGAGCGCGGCGGCCAGGGTCAGGAAGAGGATGTTGAGCCAGGTGGTGTAGTTCCAGCTGATGCCGTCGGTGCCGACGTTGGCGTGCCGGCCGCCGGCGGGGATCAGGCCCAGCGGGTCGAAGACGAGTTCGATGAGGTATCCGGCGGCAACCATGGTGGCGTAGAAGGTGCCGAACAGGAACCAGGCCATCCTGGCGCCGTAGTACTTGGCGTAGATGAGCAGCAGCGGGATGATGATCAGGTCGGCGAAGATGAAGCTGACCGCGCCGCCGAAGCTGATGCCGCCGTTCCACAGCACCGCAGCCAGCGGGGCGTTTCCGATCGAGCAGACGAACGTGACGACCGCTACCAGTGGCCCGATGAGTGGGCCCCAGATCTTGGCCAGCATCGGATGGCCGGCGAAGAACAGGCGCTGCCAGAAGGCGTCGGGTATCCAGGCGCCGGCCATCCCGGCGATGAACAGGCCTAGGACAAGGTCGCGCAGGATGGCGGCCCATTCCATGACGAAGTTGTGGCTGATCGCCGTGAGCCCGGCCGGGGAGGCGAGGCGGCGCCAGAAGCTGCCCTCGGCGCGAATGCTCATGTCCATTGCGGCGTGGCCCTCCATCGACCCAGCGAGGCCCTTGTCGGCCTGCGCTCGGGCGGCCTCCAGAAGTTCGGTGCTCAGGAACCGGCGGAACAGCAGCGCGAGCAACAGGATCATCAGCGGGCCGCCGACGAACTCGGCCAGGGTGAACTGCCAGCCGATCAACAAGGCGAGGATGAGGCCGAGTTCGACGACGAGATTGGTGGAGGCGAACTGGAAGGCCATGGCGGCGGTGAAGTCCGCACCCTTGCGAAACAAGGACCGGGCCAGCGCAACCGCAGCGTAGGAGCACGAAGAGGAGGCGGCGCCCAGCGCGCTGGCCGTGGCCAGGCTCCTCGGCCGGTCGTCGGGGAGCAGCCTCGCGATGGTCGACTTGGGGACCAGGGCCTCGATGATCGCCGACAGGGTGAAGCCGAGGATGAGCGACCAGGTCACCTGCCAGGTCATTGATCCGGCCACCCGCAGCGCATGCAGGGCGAACATGGTTCCTCACTACCCCGGGTTGTCCATCACGGCCCAGGTCAGGTAGGCCAGCGCTCGCGCCGGTTGCAGACCCGAAGATTCACCGCCGCCCGAGCCGCGCCCGGCGCCAAGGCGCTAGGCCCCCGACGAGTCATGCAAACCGCCGTCGTGCCGGACGGACGCGCGATCGCGCCGAGCCGGCGCTCAAGCCACCCCTGCAACCGGTCGATCACTGTTCCAGAAGATCTAGCCAGCGGCGGAGCCCCCGTCGGCGGGAGGGGTGGAGATGGGCGAAGGACGAACGACACGGTCGGCCGCAGGTCGGCCAGCCGACCCGGCGGCGACGAAACGGGCGACCGCGGCGAAGTCCGCGGCCTCCTCCCCGCGGACCTCGACCAGCGGCACACGCACCTCCGGCCCAGCCAAGGCGTCGGCGGCGAAAGCATCGACGACCTCCAAGACCACCAAGGCGACGCGCAGCGCCGGCACGGCCGCTCCGCCCGCCGTCACCTCCGCGAAGAGGACCACGTCCGCCGACGGCGCCAAGCCGCAGGCGACCGCAAAGCGAGCTGCCACGGTTGCATCCGGGACGAGCACTCCGGCGAAGGGCGCCAAGCCGCGGGCGACCGCGAAACGAACCGCCGCTGATGCATCCGCGACGACCAGGACGACCACGCCCCGACCCCGCACGGCGGCCAAGGCGGCGGAGACCGTTCCCAGCGAGTCGCCGCGACCGAGGACCGCGGCTGCCAGGCCGGCACGGCTCGACACGCCGCCCGAGCTGACTCGATCGGTCTGGACGCCGCCACCGCGTCGCGCCCGCGACGAGAACCAGCCCAGCGCGGCGGCCGTCATCGCCGAGATGTGGGCCGAGCGCGAGCAGCAGCAACACGCCCGCCCACCGGCAGCCTCCGCACCGTCCGGCGGACCGGTCACGCCCCTTGCCGCTCCGGCCCGGCGTCGGTCAGACGCGCAGCGCCGCAAAACGACACTCATTGCCGCGGTGGTCGCCCTCGGCGCCCTGCTCGGCGGCGGCGTGGGCGTGTTCCTGGCCACATCCGGCGTCGGCGTGCCGTCGAAGACCAAGTTCCTGACGAAGGCCGACGCCATCTGCCGCCCGGCGAACGCACCCGTCGCCTCGATCGCCAAACCGACCAACTACCCCGAGCTGGCGTCCGCCAGCGGAGCCGTCGTCACCGCCGCCGATGCCGAGCTCGTCCAGCTGCACAAGGTGAAGCTGCCGGCGGGTGGCGGCGGCAGCCAGGCCAACGGCGTCATCACCGCGCTGGCGTCCACCCGTGCGGCGGCCCAGACCTTGCACGACGCGGCCGGCCACACCGACGACGCGGCCACCGCCGCGGCCACGACGCAGCTCGCAGCCCAGTTCGCCGACGCAGGGTCGAAGGCGAAGGCCTACGGGTTCACCGCCTGTGCCACCGGCATGCAGGCCGGCATGGACAACCTGGTCGGCGGCACCAAGGCGCTCATCAAGACCGGGTTCATGGCCAAAGCCGACAACCTCTGCCGGGAGGGGGCGCGCAACCTCGACGCCATCCCGGAACCGAAGACCGACAACCGCGACCTGGCCCGGGCCTACGGCCAGGTGGCCGCGGTCACGGGCAAGCTCCTGACCGACCTCAAGGCGCTCCCCGTCGCCCCCGGTGACGAAGCCACCGTTGCCGACATGTTCGACGCCCAGGACAAGGTGAACGCGAAGTTCGCCGAGATGCGCGACGCGGCCTCGGCCAACGATCGACAGCGGTTCCTGGCCGCAAGCTCCGAGCAGGCCCCGCTCGTGACCGCCGCCGACAGCAAGTTCGACGCCTACGGCCTCGGCATCTGCGGCTCGAACTTCGGCAGCTGATGCACGCGAGGAGGACGTCGATGCGATCACTGGTACGGGCCCGCAACATGGCGGTCGCGGCCACCGCCGTGGGCGCGCTGCTGGCGGCCACCGCGGCACCGGCCCTGGCCACCAACGACAAGTACTTCGATCAGCAGTGGAACCTGACCCAGATCGGCGCGGTCGACGCCTGGTCGCACTCGACCGGGAAAGGGGTGCTGATCGGCGTGGTCGACACGGGCATCGACGCCAGCCATCCGGACCTGGCGGGCAAGATCGACGCCATGGCCGACTGCGTCGGCGGCACCTGCAAGGAGGGAAGCGCTCCGGACGTTCAAGGCCACGGGACTGCGGTGGCCGGAATCGCCGCCGCCAACGCCAACAACGGCGTCGGGATCGCCGGCGTCGCCCCCGACGCCCACCTCGTCGTGGCCAAAGCGCTCGGCGACCACGGCGGCGGCGACACCGAGGACATCAACAAGGCCATCGAGTGGGTCGTCGACCACGGCGCTCGAGTCGTGAACCTGAGCCTCGGCGACCCCGACCTGCAGCTCGTCGCCCGACTGGGGACGCCCCTGCGCCCGGGCATCGAGTACGCCTGGAGCCGCGGAGCAATCCCGGTGCTGGCCGCCGGCAACTACGAGGGACCGAGCGGCATCGGCAGCGCGAACTACGGCGACCTCGATGCCGTGGTCGTCGGTGCGACGGACAAGCAGGGCGGCGTCGCCGGCTATTCGACCGCCCTCGGCAACGCCAAGTGGGGCGTCGTCGCGCCGGGCGGGAACGGAGACGGTCCGGGCGCCGACGTGCTGTCTCCCATGCCGGGCAACCGCTACGCGTGGCTGGCGGGGACGTCGATGGCGACGCCGCACGTGAGCGCAGTCCTGGCCATGTTGCTCGCCGAAGGGCTCTCGCCGTCGGCCGCGGTCAACCGTCTGCTGGCGACGCTGGACCATTCGACCAGTTGTGGGATCGGCTGCCAGGGCCGGGTCAACGCGTCGGCCGCAGTCGCGGGCGGCGGTCCGGCCGCAGGGACGCCGGGGACGACCGCCGCAGTTGCGGCCCCGCCGGCCGAGAAGCACCCGATCAACGCGGGCCTCGCCGGCCTCGCCCTCCTCCTCGCCGCCGCGGCCGCCGTCGCAACCCTCCGGGTGTGGTCGAGGCTGCAGTGGCAGGACGACCAGACCCCCCTGTCGGCGACGACCGGGCCGACCGGATCCGCCGACCGACCGGTCGCGTCAGCAGCCTGATCCGACGCTGCGTCAGGCCCGCCGACGTCGATCGGCATACCCTCTCGGATCAGGACATGTAATAGCCGGTGCCGAAAATGGCGGTGAAGGCCACCAGGCCGAGGCCACCGGCGGTGAGTGCCGTGCTACGGAGCGCAGGGCGCTCGGCCAGCATCTCGCCGAGAACGGCGAAGCAGGGGAAGGCGGCGAGCAGGTACCGGGCCATGCCGAAGAAGTTCATGGTCGACACGGCTGACAGGCCGATCAGCACCGAGACGTACACCCCGTAACCGACGCCGAAGCGGCGGAACACGCGCGGAATGAGGCAGGCGGCGACGATGGTGAGCACCGAGTGCGAGACGTAGAAGACGCCCCACCACCGCAGGTTCCAGATGTGGGCCATGTCCTGGAAGAACCGGACCTTCAGCCAGGTGTTGGGCCCGGGCGACTGCTGCCAGCCGGCTTCGGCGGTGGCGAACGCCAGGGGGTCACCGAAGCGGTGCCACAGGAACAGGCACCAGGCGAGGAACCCCAGCACGGAGAGCAAGACCCCGGCGTCCGCCCGCCGCAGCCGGCTCCAGTCGACGAAGCGGCCGGCAGCCGGGCGCAGCGCGCCCCGGCGCTCCACGGTCCGTACCGCGAGGGCGACCACGAGCACGACGCCGACCGGCCTGGCCGCGGTGGCAAGGGCGCCAACCAGGCCGGCCAGAACGGGGTGGTCGGACTCGAGGAGCAGGAACGCGGCGACGACGGTGACGAGGAAGACGGCGTCGGGGTACACGACGCCGTAGAGGAAGAACGCGTAGGGGTAGAGGAACACGACGGCCAGCGCCGTCCAAGCGGCGGCGGGCGACATTCGATCCCGTAGCCAGGCCATGAGCAGGCCCGCGGCAGCCGCCCCTGCCGCGAACGTGACGACGATGCCGGCGACCCAGACGTTGCGCACGACCACGGCCACCGCCCGGACCAGCAGCGGGTAGACCGGGAAGAAGGCGACGGTGGACTGGTGGCGGCCGGCGAAGGAATACCCGTCGGACGCGATCCGGTAGTACCAGCCCGAGTCCCACTGCGCCCAACCCCGCAGCCAGGAGGGCCCGACGAAGGGAGGGTTCAGCGGCGTCATCGGCGGGGTGGGCACCCGGGGCGACAGGTGGGCCATGACCACGAAGAGGACGGCCGCCACACCGACGAAGGCCAGCACGGCATGCCAGACCTGCGGACGGGCCGGTGCCACCGCCACGTCGGGCGGCGCCTCGCCCGCCGGGGCAAGCCGGTTCGACAGCATGATCGAAGGTCTCCCCGCGTCCCCTCTGGATGCACCGACTGGCGGCGAACATAGCATCACGCCCCCCGGAACGACTGGGCGACAGGGCGCGGTCGAGTGCAGGCCGCTCGGCCGCCCGACTTCAGGATGCCGACATCGAACGCCGGAGCTGCAGGGGCCGTGCTCGGGGCCGGTCGTACTCCGGCCGGGAAGGTCGTGGCTCGCGCGGCACGTCGGCGAGGAGGTCGTCGATCTCGGCCTTGTCGAGGCTCTCGGCGGACACGAGCCGCTCGGCCAGACGATCGAGCTGCGGCCGGTGGGCCGTGAGGATCGCCGTCGCCCGGGCATGCGCGTCGCTGAGCAGCCGGCGAACCTCGCTGGTCACCTCGGCGGCCACTGGCGACGTCCGCAGGTCGCCCAGGGCGACGCCGGCGGCGGCCGACACCGCCTCGGCGCTCGAGCCGAGGCTGAGCAGGCCCACCATGTCGCTCATCCCGTAGTCGGCGACCATCTTGTGAGCCAGGGCGCTGGCACGCGCCAGGTCGTCCTCGGCGCCGGTGGTGGGGTCGGCGAACACCAGCTCCTCGGCCACCCGGCCGCCCATCAGAACGGCGAGCTCGACCAGCAGCTCGCTGCGGGCGACGAGCAACCGGTCCTCGGTCGGGACGGAGAGGGTGTGGCCGTGCGACTGGCCTCTGGCGACCACCGAGACCCGGTGGACGTCGTGGCCGCGGGCGACCCGCCAGGCCACCAGGACGTGGCCGGACTCGTGGTAGGCGATCACCTGCT
Organism: Acidimicrobiales bacterium; assembly: GCA_036269435.1. Classification (GTDB taxonomy): domain Bacteria; phylum Actinomycetota; class Acidimicrobiia; order Acidimicrobiales; family AC-14; genus CADCTB01. The sequence continues at coordinate 7,138 of DATASA010000219.1, forward strand.
TGTCGAGGGCCGAGATCACCCGGCTCGGCCGGCGGGGGCCGCTCATCAACCGGTCGATCGCCTCTTCCAGCTCCTCCCGGCCGACCAGGCGCTTGCGCCGGCGACCGGACAGCAGGGCGGCTTCGTTCATGACGTTGGCCAGGTCGGCACCGGTGAAACCGGCGGTCCGGCGGGCAATGGCCTCCAAGTCGGTACCCGGCCCGAGGGGCTTTCCCCGGGCGTGCACACCCAGGATGGCCCGGCGGCCCTTCAGATCCGGAGGGCTGACGAACAGGCGGCGATCGAACCGTCCCGGTCGGAGCAGGGCGGGGTCGAGCACGTCGGGCCGGTTCGTCGCCCCCACGACCAGCACGCCGCCCCCACTGTCGAAGCCGTCCATCTCCAGCAGGAGCTGGTTGAGGGTGCTCTCCCGCTCCTCCTGGCCGCCGGCTGCGTGGGAAGAGCGGGTCCGGCCGATGGCGTCCAGCTCGTCGAGCAGGATGATCGACGGCGCCTTTTTCCTGGCGTCGGCGAAAATCTTGCGCACCCGGGCCGGGCCGACGCCGACGTACACCTCGACCAGGCTGGCGGCGGACAGGACCTGGAAGGGGACGCCGGCCTCACCTGCGAGCGCCTTCGTGAGCAGCGTCTTGCCCGTCCCAGGCGGGCCGACGAGCAGGACGCCCTTGGGCAGGGTGGCCCCGAGCGACCGGAAGCGCTCGGGATCGACGAGGTAGTCCCTGATCTCGCGCAGCTCCTCGACCGCCTCGTCGAGGCCGGCGACGTCGGCGAAGGTCACCG
>DATASA010000220.1:0-17344 GCA_036269435.1 Acidimicrobiales bacterium
TGGTCGACCGGCGAGCGGTCGATGGCCCGGCGGATCCCCTCGATGCCCCTCTCGACATTGCCGGCGAGCACGTCGGCATAGCCCTGATAGGCATCGGCGGCGACAACCAGGGCCCGGTGGGTGCCGGTGCCTCGCAGTGCCGTCGCGTAGGTCTGGTACGTCGCCGCCTCCCCGAGGTCGACGGACAGCAGGGCGGCGAACACGTAGGCCGTACCGCTGCTGAAGGGATGGCCGGCCTCGTCGGCCAGGGCGAGGGCGTCGTCCCTCGCCCGGCGGGCGTCGTCGGTCCGGCCGAGGAACCACAGGGTGTTGGCCAGCCGGCTGCGCGACACGACGCTCGGGTCGTGGCCGAACCGGAGCACGTGGGCGGCGCGCCGGCGGCGGTCGAACCGCTCGCCGACGCGGTCGAAATGCTTTCGGGCCGCGTCGAACGCACCGGCCCAGAACGCGCTGATGCCGAGCAGGTACTCCGTCTCCACCAGCAGACCTTCGTCTCCTGCGGCCTCGGCCGAGTGGCGCAGCCGGCGGGCTGCCGTGGCCGCACCGTCGAAGTCGTATCGGCACAGGCTGGACATGACAACCGATCGCAGCAGCGCCGGTTCCGGCGCGACGCCGGCCTCCCCGGCCAGCTCGACGATCCGGCGCTGGGTCTCGGCCAGTCGAGGCGACGCAAAGCCTTCGGCGGAGGCGAGGGGCGTCGGCAGCGCCGAAAGGACGGAGAGCTCCTGGCCGCGGCGGGCGACGCCGTCGGGGAGGGTGGCCACGAGGGCGCGGGCGCGGTCGAGGAGACGGACGGCCTCGGTGTCGGCGTAGAGGCGGTGCGCTTGCATCGCTGCCCGCCGGTACCACGCCACCGCGTCCTCGGCTCGGCCGGCGCGCTCGTAATGACGCGCAATCTCGGCGCTGGCCTCCTCGGCGTCGCGGCCATGGAGCCGCACGAGCGTCTCGGCGATCAGACGGTGGTTGCGGGCGCGTTCCGCCGGACGCAGCCCCGCGTAGACGACATCACGGATCCGGCCGTGGGCGAAGTCGTAGTCGACACTGCCCTGGACGCGAATCAGGCCCCTCCGCCAGAGCTCGTCGAGCGACCTGACCAGCGTGACGTCATCCAGCCCGGAGGCGTTCCCAACGACGTCGGCGGTGAACTCGCGGCCGACCGTGGCGGCCACGCCGAGCAGCTCGCGTGCAGGAGCGGGAACCTGCCGGACCCGGCCGTCGATCACCGCGTGCAGTCGCGGGCTGATGACCCCGATGTGGTTCCCTGTGCCGTCCCAACCGGCACGCACGGTCTCCACGACGAACAGGGGGTTGCCCCCGGTTTCGTCGTGGAGGGCATCGACGGCAACCGGTTCGAACGGCCGGCGGTGGCCGGCGAGCAGACGGACCAGGGACTCCGTGTCGTCGCGACTCAGCCGGTCCAGCGCGATCTCGCACAGGCGGTCGACCGACTTGAGGCTGGCGGCGAGCGCCCGCAGCGCGTGCGCGTCGTCCAGGTCCTCACGACGCACGGTGGCCACGACGAGCAGCGGCGGGCTGGGTTCGAGCCGTAGGAGGAACTGGACGACCGCCAGGCTGAGGGCATCGCTCCACTGGGCGTCGTCGGCGACGAGCAACGTCGGGCGGCCCGAGCCGGTAAGCACCCCGCCGATCGCCTCGAACAGTCGGCGCCGTCGCTCACCAGGGTCGACATCGTCGGACTGCACCGTGCCGGGCCGGCCCAGCTCCGGAAGGAGCCGGCTCAGCTCGAGGTGGTCCCGCTCCGACGCCCGTCGCGGCGGGCCGGCGACGGCCCCCGTTCGCAGCCAGGACAGCGCGACGCCGTAGGCGAGCTCGTCCGCGCTGGGATACGACCGGCCAGTGGCGACCGTTGCGCCCCGATGGGCGCACCAGGCGGCGAGGTCCTCGACGAGGCGCGTCTTGCCGATTCCTGGTTCCCCGGTCACGAGGACGAGCCGGGCCGGCCCTCGCTGGGCGTCGTTCCAGGCGTCGGTCAGGCGGCGCCACTCGTCGTCCCGCCCGACCAACGCGGCACCGGCGACGGAGGGGGTGTGCGGTGCCTCGGCTGCGGCGGGTGCGTCGGCGGCCATGAGGCCGAGGTACGCGTCGGTCGTGGTGGCGGAGGGGTCCACCGAGAGCTCGCGGCGGAGCGTGGACACACACTCGTGGTAGGTGTGGATCGCGGCCGCCCGGTCGCCGGCCACGTCGTAGATTCGCATCAAGAGCCGGTAGGAGTCCTCGCGCAGCGGGTCGAGCCGCAGCAGCTCGCGGGCCAGGCGGACGGCCTCGGAGGGATCGTCCTCGCCGGCGATGAGGCCGGTGAGCCGGCGCAGCGCCCACAGATGACGATCGCGGCGCCTGGCGCGTTCGTCGAGGAGCCAGTCGTCGTAGCAACCTTCGAGCAGGTCGGCCCCGTAGAGCCCGACGGCTTCTCGTAACGCCGCGATCTCCTGCGGCCCCGCCGGCTCTGCGTCCTGAGCCTTGGCCAACGCCGCGTCGAACGCGGCGACGTCGGTCCACGCGCCCGATGCGTGCCAGCACAGGGTCCGGGCGGTCACCTCGACATTGGGCGCCAACGCCGGCGCCGCGCTCCGCAGTGTGTGCAGAAGGTGCCGCAGGTTCGTGAGGGCCTGGGGCTCGGTCGAGTCCGGCCACAGAAGGAAGGCGAGTCGCTGCCGGGACTGGGGGACGCTCTCGTTCAGGACGAGGTAGGCCAGCAGCGAGCGGGCCCGCGCCGAGTCGAGCGACGGGAGCCGCTCTCCGCCGACCTGGACGTCGAGCTCACCGAACAGCCGGATCCGGAGACGGCCGTCACCGTCGGCGCCCATGATCAGCGACCGGCGCGGTTCGGCCGCCCGCATCTTCGGTGCGTCGTCGGCCCGCGCCGCGCACGGTCGCCATGTCGAGCGGGCGTCGTCTCCGGCACAGTGGGACATCGTAGGGACGTCGATCCACCGATGCCCTCCGTGATGAACTCGCGAAGGCACGCCATCGGGACGGCCCGCTGACCGTGGGTTCGCCGAAGGGGGGTATCGGTGTACCCGGCCGCAAGCGGATCGAAACATTTCTCTGCGCGAGAAGAAGGGACCGTCACGCGCCGCGGCGAACTACCTACTCGGAGGGGTACACCACGCTGGGCGCGCGCACAAACCACGGTCAGCGTGGAGGCGACGTCCCGCGGGTCCCAGCGTGATCCATGCTCGTACTGCAGGAACGGCCGCCGGTTGGCGACCTGGAACCGCCCGGCCGCCGCGAGCAGCCGGCGCCGTCGACCGTCAGCGGCCTGGGCGCGGGTTCCGAGGTCGACACCCGACCGCGCCAGGCCCGTGACCGCAGCAGCGGCGCGACCCTCGCCCGCCCCTGGTCCGGCGCCCAGCAGCGGCGCCTTGCCGGGATCAACCTCGTCACCGTCATCCTCATGCTGGTCGCCGGGATCGGGACGGCCAGCGGCGTCTCCGGCCTTCAGGCGCCCGCCGCGGTCGGCCGCTGGGTCGGAGCCAGCCTCGGGTTCGGGTCGGCGAGCGACGCCACGGTCGCCAAGCGCCCGACGGTCGCCCAGCTGCTCCCGTACGGCAAGGGCATGTGGATCTGGGAGCCGGATCAGACCGAGGGCGGGGACGCGGCGGCCATCGTGGCCCGGGCCAAGGCCATCGGCCTCACCCACCTGTACGTCCGGACCGGGTCCAGCTGGGACGGCTTCAACGGCGGTCCGTTCCTGGACAAGCTGCTTCCCGCCGCCCACCAGGCCGGCCTCCTCGTCTACGGGTGGGACTTCCCCCGCCTGCTGTCCCCCTCCGACGACGTGGCCCGGGCCAAGGAGGCCGTTCAGCACCGGGCGCCGGGCAAGCAGCACATCGACGGCTTCGCCGCCGACATCGAGACCCAGAGCGAGGGCACGGCCATCAGCGGCCCGGCTGCCACCCAGTACGGCCAGGAGCTGCGGGCGGCGGTCGGTCCTGACTTCCCGCTGATCGCGACCGTTCCCCGCCCGTCCCCGTCGCTGAGCTACCCCTACGCCGAGGTGGTGGCCTCCTTCGACGCCATCGCCCCGATGGTCTACTGGCTGAACCGCCAGCCCGACAGCGACGTCGCCGGCGCCCTCCACGACCTGGCCCCCTACGGCAAGCCCATCTTCCCGGTCGGCCAGGCCTACGACGGCAAGCCCGAGGGCGGTCGCCCGGGCGTCCCGCCGCCCGAAGAGTTGTGGCGGTTCATGCGCTTCGCCCAGTCCAACGGTGCCCTCGGCGTGTCGTTCTGGTCGTGGCAGGGCGCCGACCAGCGGGCCTTCGACGCCATCGGCCAGGCGGAGGAGTTCCCGCCGGCCGCGGCCCTGGCCCTGCGCTGAGGCTGCTCAGAACCCGACCCGCACGACGGCCGCCTTGGTCACGTGGCCGTCGGCCGCGCTCAGCTCGACGAAGGCCACGGCCCCGGCGGGCTTCGACGGGGCCCGGTAGGCCACCGCGCCCGAGAACGGCCGTCGCTGGTCGCCACCGCCGGTGACGGTTCCCGTGCCGAGCGACTGAGCCGCCAGCATCCCGTCCTCGCGAACGGTCACGTTGACCGCGCCCTCGAAGGCCAGCGCCTCGCCGCTCAGCTGCACTGGCGCCGTGACGCGGTCGCCGGGGCCAGGCACGGCGACGACGATGTCGTCCGCCGACGCCCCCACCACGGTCCACGGGCCGGTCGGCCCCTGGGAGCCCAGCTGGCGGACGGCGACGGTGAACGTGGCCCGGGGCGTGGGCACCGGCGTGCGGCCCTCGAGGTAGCGGGGCCCGATGGGCACGTCTCCGGCTCCGGCACCGGTGGCGCTGAAGGCGAACGTGACCGGGTTGTCCATCCCGAGGTAGCGGGCCGCGAAGTCCCGGGCGGTGGCGACGGGATCCCGATAGGTCGTCTCCCGTCCGCCGGCGTAGGCGTCCAGCTCGGCCTTGGTGGCGAACGGCCAGATGCCGGCGAAGGCGGCGGGATCGGCCGGCGGGCGTAGGACCTGGCGGTAGCTGTCGCAGGTCACGGGCTTGTCCAACACGATCCCGTCGCCCGAGAACACGCTGACCAGCGCGCCGGCGAGCGCGAACCGGACGCCCTTGACCGTCGGGAACTGGCCGACCGTGCACGTGACCTGGGCCAGCCGCAGCGTGATCCCGAGGCCACCGCCGCCCGCTTCGAAGTCACGGGAGAGGTCGACCTTGGCGATGCCGTCACCGCCGATGTCGAGGGCGAGGAACCGCGCGTCCCCGGGGACGGCGGTGGTCAAGCCCGATCTGGTCTCGGCTGCGGTCGGCCCGGCGAGCAGCGCCTCGACCGCCTCGGCGCCGATGCGCGCCACCTTGGGGACGGTCCGGGTGACCGGCTCGAGCGCCTCGCCGCGGACCAGCCACACCGAGACGTCGGTGGTGGTCTGCGCCTGGGCGGGCGCGGTGCTGCTCGGCGCGCCCGGCTGCCCGCCGGCGCCGGCGACCGGCGCCACCGTGGCGGCACGGCCGGCGGTCGTCGACGTGGCTCCGGTCGGGACCGGACCGGCGTCGGTGACCCCGCCCGTGCCACACGCGGTGAGGGCCACGGCAAGGAGGGCGGGGGCTGCGAGCATTCGTCTCATGGGACCGAATCGTGACGGGCGGTCGTCACCGCCGGGTCTCGGTTGGGTAACGGTTCGGCAACACGCCGGGGCAGGGTGAGGGTGAAGGTGGCGCCCGCGGACGGCCGAGCGGTCACCGTCACGTCGCCGTCGTGCAGCCGGGCGTTCTCCCGGGCGATGGCCAGTCCCAGGCCCGAGCCGCGCCCGCCCGGGCGGGCGGGATCGGCCTTGTAGAAGCGGTCGAAGACGCGGTCGACGTCGGCCGCGGCGATGCCCGCCCCGCCGTCCGACACGGCGACGGTGACCAGGTCGTCGGTCGCCGCCACCGTGACCCGCACCGGGGGCCCGCCGTGTTCGAGGGCGTTGCCGACCAGGTTGGCGACCACGGCGTCGAGCCGCCTGGGGTCCGCCACCGTCGTCGCCGGCGGGCCGGCCCCGCCTCCCGCGGGGCCGAGCTCGACCCGGTCCTCCCAGCCCCGGCTAACCACGGCCGCGCGCACCAGGGCCGCGACGTCGACGGGCTCCCACATCATCGGCGCGGCCCCGGCGTCGAGCCGGGAGATCTCCATCAGATCCTCGACCAGGCCGGCCAGCCGGTGCGACTCGTGGACCAGCAGCCGAGCCGCCCGGCGACCAGGATCGTCGATCCCGGTGCTGTGGGCGTCGAGGACGTCGGCCGCGGTGGTGAGGGCGGTGAGCGGGGTGCGCAGCTCATGGCTGACGTCGGCGACGAACCGGCGGTGGCTCGCCTCCAGATCCCGCAGGTCGCCAACCGACCGCTCCAGCGCCTCGGCCATGCGGTTGAAGGCGTGGCCGAGGTCGGCGAACTCGTCGCCACCGCCCTCGGGGAGGCGGGTGCCGAGGAGCCCCACCTCGAGGCGGTGGGCCGCGGTACGGGCCTGCCGCAGCGGGCGCAACAGCCCCCGGGCAGCGAGGGCGCCCACGGCGGCGGACAGTGCGACGGCGCCGACACCGACCCCGACCAGCACGTTGCGGAGCAGGGCCAGGTCGGCGGCGACGTCGTCGAGCGGGAAGAACAGGTAGAACGCGGGGGCGCCGGGCGGCCGGCCGCCCACGACCACGAAGCGGTGACCCCCCACCGCGGCCCGCACCAGGGCGACCCGACCGCCACCCACCGGACCGGCCAGCGCCGTGGGCACCGAACGGGCCGACAGGGAGATCGACGTCGTCTGGAACCCGCCGTCGTCGGCCACCGTCACCACGTCGAACGCCGCGCCCGCGCCCTGCTTGAGGCGCTGCACCACGTCTGCGACCTGGGCGGAACCGGCCCCCGGAGGGACGCTCTGGGCGACGTCGGCCAGGACCGCCTCGCTCTCCCGCCGGGCCGCCGACTCGGCCCGGCGCAGGACGGCGCCCCGCACCAGGACGTAGGACGTCACCGCCACGGCGGCGGACGTCAGCGCGGCCACCAGCGCGAAGGTCGCCACCAGCCGGGGGCGAAGCCGGGAGACCGACAGCGCCCGGGGCACCGCTCAGCCTCCGACCGGGGGGACCAGCTTGTAGCCCACGCCCCGCACCGTCTGGATCAGTTCCGGGCGGGCCGGGTCGTCCTCGACCTTGCCCCGGAGGCGCTGGACGCAGACGTCGACCAGGCGCGAGTCGCCCAGGTACGGATAGTCCCAGACCCGCTCCAGCAACAGGGCCCGGGTGAAGACCTGCCCCGGCCGATGGGCCAGCTCGAGCAGCAGCCGCAGCTCGGTCGGCGTCAGGCGAAGGTCGACGCCGCCGCGGGTGACGGTCATGGCCCCGGGATCGACGACCAGGTCGGCGAAGTGCAGCACGGGCTCACCGGCCGGGCGCTGCTGGCGGCGGAGGACGGCCTTCACCCGGGCGAGCAGCACGCGGGTCTCGAACGGCTTGGCGACGTAGTCGTCGGCGCCGGACTCCAGCCCGACGACGACGTCGATGGGGTCGCTACGGGCGGTCAACATGATGATCGGCACCTGGTCGGTCGCCCGGATGGCCCGGCAGACGTCGAACCCGTCGCGCCCGGGCAGCATCACGTCGAGCAGGACCAGCTCAGGGCGGTGGTGGCGCCAGCGCTCGACCGCTTCGTCGCCGGTGGCCGCGGTCACGACCCGGTGGCCGTCGCCCTCCAGGGCCAGGGCGACGGCCTCGCGCACCGACGGGTCGTCCTCGACCAGCAGGATGACCGCCATCACGAGCTCCGACGGACGTCACCGAAGGCGACGTCCTTGTCCACCCGGGGCTCGGCGGGCAGGCCGAGAAGACGTTCGGCGATGACGTTCTTCAGGATTTCGTCCGTCCCGCCGGCGATCCGGGTGGCCGGCGTCCAGAGCGAGAACGGCGTGTACCCGTCGACGACCATGGCCCCCGCTCCCCGCATGGCCTCGGCCAGCTCGTCGTACCGGCGGGACACCCGGGCCGACGCCAGCTTGGCGAGTGCCCCCTCCGGCCCGGCGCCATGGCCGTCGGCCAGGCCCGACAGCAGCCGCCGGCCGAGGTACTGCGCGCACCGGGCCTCGACCGCCAGCCGAGCCGCCAGCTGGCGGACCAAAGGGTCGTCGGCCACCCCTCGAGGCCGGAGCTGGGACAAGAGGCGGTCGACGCCCCGGCCCGCACGGGCCAGCCCGAGCCCCAGGTACAGCCGCTCGTGCTCCAGCGCGGTCATGGCCACGGCCCAGCCGCCGCCTTCGGGCCCCAGCCGGTCGGTGTCGGCGACGACGGCCCCGTCGAGCGTCACTTCGTCGAACGCAGCCCCTCCGGTCATCTGGCGCACCGGTCGGCACGTCACCCCCGGCTGGCGCAGGTCGACGAGAAAGCACGTGCACCCGTCGTGCTTGGGCACGTCCCAGTCCGTCCGGGCCAGGAGGAGGCCGAAGTCGGCGTAGTGGGCGCCCGACGTCCACGTCTTGTCCCCGTCGACCACCCAGCCGCCGGCCGCGTCGCGCCGCGCCGTCGCGGCCACCGCGGCCAGGTCCGACCCGGCGCCCTGCTCGCTGAACAGCTGGCTCCAGATTTCCTGGGCGGTGAGGATCGGCGGCAGGAACCGTCGCCGCTGCTCCTCGGTGCCGTGGACCAGGACGGTCGGACCGACGACGACCTCGCCGAGCAGGTTGACCGCCGGCGGCACACCGGCGGCCGACAGCTCCTCGAGCCAGATTGCCCGCAGCGGCAGGGGCAGGTCGCGTCCCCCGTACGCGTGGGGCCAACCCAATCCGGCCCACCCCGCGGCGTACAGCTCGCGCTGCCAGGCCCGTCCCCGCTCGACGTGCGCCGCGTCGGCTGCGTCACCGAACACCAGCGAGGGGCTGTCCGGGTCGGCGTCGAGCCGGTAGGGGCCGGCATGCGCGGCCAGCCACGTCCGGGCCTCGGCCCGGAACGCAGCCTCGTCGGGTCCGTCGCCGGGTTCCACGGTGCGCCCATCCTCCCGCGGTTCCGCCACCTAGCCACTGGGTAGGTAGATGTCGGCGACGAGCATCCGCCCGCTTCACGCCCGAACCGTCGCCGTCCGTCCGCCTCAAAAGGAGTGACACGCATGCCGCAAGCCGCTGGAGAGGGTAATCACCGCCGCGAGGGTGTCGAGGAACGCGATGTCAGCGACGACGCCGTCAGGGACCCCCAGGACCAGGACAACCCCGACAACGGCCCGGCGATGACCGGCGCAGGGGCCGAGCCCGGGGGCAACTCCATGAGCCACTGGGCCACCGCCATGCCGAACGCCGACGCCACCAAGCCGGAGACCATGCCCCAGACCGGCACCACGCCCCGCAGCAACGAGACGTCCAACCCGTCCTAGTCGCGGGTACGCGTCATTCGCCAGCCGGGTGACCGCAGTGCGGGCAGGCGTCGTAGACCCGCGAGACGGTGCGGCCGCAGCCGGGGCACAGGACGGGGCGAACCTGTCCCCGGCGGAGGCGGCCCACCGCCGACCACAGCATCCCGCCCACCGCCACGGCCAGGAGGATTTCGGCACCGTCGCGGACCAGACCGTCAGTGCCCATCGGTCGCAGTCTCTACGCTCGAAGGCATGAACCGCCTCGCGGACGAGACCAGCCCGTACCTCCAGCAGCACAAGGACAACCCGGTCGACTGGTATCCCTGGGGCGACGACGCCTTCGAGCGGGCCCGGACCGAGGACAAGCCGATCCTGCTCTCCGTCGGCTACGCCGCGTGCCACTGGTGCCACGTCATGGCCCACGAGTCGTTCGAGGACGTGGCGACCGCGGCGCTGATGAACGAGCTGTTCGTGAACGTGAAGGTCGACCGTGAGGAGCGACCGGACGTCGACGCCATCTACATGGAGGCAGTCCAGGCGTTGACCGGCCACGGGGGCTGGCCCATGACCGTCTTCCTGACCCCGGACGGTCGCCCGTACTTCGGCGGTACCTACTTCCCTCCGACGGCACGGGCGGGCCTGGCCAGCTTCACCGAGGTGCTCCAGGCCATGTCCCACGTGTGGCAGGACCGCCGCGACGACGTGCTCTCGCAGGCCGACGAGCTCACCACCGCCCTCGGTCGGGCCTCGCAGCTCGCCCCCACCGGCGACGCCCTGCCCGGCCCCGAGGCCATCGCCGGGGCCAGGGACGCGCTCCACCAGCGCTTCGACGAGGCCTGGGGCGGGTTCGGACCGCCGCCCAAGTTTCCCCAGCCCGACCTGCTCGAGCTGCTGCTGCGGGCCTGGCAGCGCGACCAGTGCCCGGACACGCTCCTCATGGTCACCGAAACGCTGGACGCCATGGCGTCGGGCGGCATGTACGACCACTTGGGCGGCGGCTTCGCCCGGTACTCGACCGACCGGGAGTGGCTCACCCCTCACTTCGAGAAGATGCTCACCGACCAGGCCCTGCTCGCCGGCGTCTACCTGCACGCGTGGCAGCTCACCGGCGAGGCGCGGTACCTGCAGGTGCTCACCGAGACGATCGACTACGTCCGCCGTGACCTCCGCCACCCCGACGGTGGCTTCTTTTCGTCCGAGGACGCCGACTCCGAGGGTGTCGAGGGCAAGTTCTACGTCTGGCAGCAATCGGAGATCGAGGAGGTGCTCGGCCCGGATCTCGCGCCCGAGGCGATCGCCTGGTGGGGCGTCACCACCAGGGGCAACTTCGAGGGCGCCAACATCCTTCGTCGCCCGGTCCGTGGGGACCTGGCCCGGCCGCCCGCGGTCGAGGAGGCCCGCCGGACGCTGTTCGAGGTGCGGGAGAAGCGGGTACGGCCCGGGCTCGACGACAAGGTCCTCACCGAGTGGAACGGGCTGCTGCTGGCCGCGCTGGCCGAGGCCGGCGCGGCCGCGGGCCGGGCCGACTGGCTCGACGACGCCCGCACCGGCGCCGAGTTCCTGCTGGCCAACCTCCGCCGTGGCGATGGGCGGTGGCTGCGGTCCTGGCAGGGCGGCCGGCCGGGGCGCCACCTCGCCTATGCGGCCGACTACGCCGCGATGGTCGACGCCTTGACCCGGCTGGCCGAGGCCACCGGCGAGGCCCGCTGGGTCGCCGAGGCCCGGACGGTGGCCGACGCCATGCTGGAGCTGTTCTGGGACGACGACGTCGGCGGCCTGTTCACCGCCGGCGCCGACGCCGACGCCCTGATCACCCGCAGCAAGGATCTGATCGACAACGCGGTGCCCTCGGCCAACGGGAACGCGGCAGTCGCCCTCCTGCGCCTGGGCGCGCTCGTCGGCGAGGGCTACTACACGCAACGGGCCGAGGACATCCTGAAGCTCCTCGCCGGCACGGTCGCCAACCACCCGACCGCCTTCAGCCGCCTGCTCGCCGCCGTCGACATGACTGCGGCGGGGGTGACCGAGATCGCCGTCACCGGTGAGCGGGACGACCTGGTGGGCGCGGTCCGGGCCCGCTACCTGCCGAACGCGGTGCTGGCCTGGGGCGAGCGCTATCCGTCGCCCCTGTTCGACAACCGCGACGACGGCCTGGCCTACGTCTGCCGGAACTACACCTGCCAGGCGCCGGTCGCCGACGTCGGCGCCCTCCTGGCCCAGCTCGGCAGCTAGCGGGCGCCCGACCGGCCCCGGTGCACGCCCAGCCGGAAGCCGACCCAGCCGGCAACCGCGGCGATGGCGAGCAACTCCAGGACGTGCAGCACGGCGAAGACGGCGGCGACCACCCACCCGACGACGAGAAAGCCGAACAGGAGAGCCACCACGACGATCGCCGCGCTCGGCGTCCGGCGGCGGCCGCTGCGCCCGGGCGTCGGGCGGGCGGCGAGGACGGGGGTCGGCTGCAGGACCCGGCAGATCTCACACCTCGCCGGGTCGAGCCCGTGAGGGCAGGTGGTCGCGGCCATCGCCTCCACTCTGCCGCGCCCCCGCCCCTACCGCAGCGCGTCAGGCCTTTGGCGTCGCGGTCAGGCCGGGTGGCCGGGGGTGATGGAGCGGGCGGACTGGAACGTCAGCTGCCCCGACCAGGGCCCCGACCCAACGGCCACCGGCACGAGGAGGAACCCGACGTGGTCCTCGGTGGGGATGTGCTCGGCCACCTCGCCGGTGAACCACCGGGTGCAGTCCTCCAGCACCGGCGCGCCCCCGGGGCCGTCGCGCCAGCGGCAGCGGGCGAACTTGTCGACCTCGTCGCCCGTCCTGCCGCCGAACAGCTCGGCCAGGGCGACGTCGTCCCGGGACAGGAAATGGACGGCCAGCACGGTGGCGTCCTGGGCCACGGTGAGGGTGTGGTTGTTCCGGGAGATCCACACCGCGAACCGGGGCGGGTCGATGCTGCACTGGGTGGCGAACCCCACCAGGCACCCGGCCCGTCGATCCCCCGCCGCCGCGGTCACCACCATCATCGGGTAGTCCAGGTCGCCGACGAGGTCCGAAAAGGCGGCCTCGGCTGCGGCGGCCTCGGGTGCGGCGGCCTCGGGTGCGGCGGCCTCGCGTGCGGCGGCCTCGCGTGCGGCGGTCAGTGGATCGCGGCGTTGAGGAGGACGGTGAGCACGATCGACACCACAAGGGAGAGCAGCAACGGCCACCACAGGAACCGCACCAGCGACGGGCGGCCCGAGCCTTTGGTCCAGACGAACATGTTGGTCACGCTTCCCGGTTCGGCGAAGGCAGAAACCGCTCACCACCCGCCCCGGTGCACGACGTCGGCCGCAGGTCGCCGGGCCCGGCCCCGTACGGACGACGACGGCCGGTCCGGCTCGGCGTGGCCGACGGCGACCGTGCCCACGGCAACGAACGACGCGGGGATGCCGAGCACGACGCGCACAGCGTCCGGCCGGTGGGCTCGGAAGAACAGGCTGCCCAGCCCGGCGTCGGTGGCCGCGAGCTGCAGCAGCAGCGCGGCGAAGGCGGCGTCGACATGCCACCAGGGGACGTCGAAGGCGGCGCCCGCCTTGTCCGCCTCGGCGTAGCGGCGGCGGTAGGCCGCTTCCGACGAGACCACGACCACCAGCAGCGGCGCCCGCAGCAGGCCGGGCCATGGGAAGCCCTCACGCGCCGGCGCCGGAAGGGCGGCGTCCCAGTACCGGGCCGTCTCTGCCGGGCCGTCGAGCACGACCAGCTCGACCCCCTGGGTGAAACCGGCCGAGGGGGCCCGGAGGCCGGCGGCGACGATCCGCTCGGCCACCGCCGGCTCCACCGGGCGGTCGTCGAAGCTGCGGGCCATGCGCCGCTTCTGCAGCACTTCGGCGAACTCCATGGAAAAGCGTACGATTCGCCGTGCCTCTCGGCGAGCGGCCGCATCTTCCCCACCTCCCAGCCCTCGACGGCCTCCGGGCCCTGGCCGTCGCGTCCGTCTTCGCGTACCACGCCGACGTGCCGTGGGCGACCGGTGGGTTTCTCGGCGTCGACGTGTTCTTCGTCATCAGCGGCTTCCTCATCACCGCCCTCCTGCTGGCCGAGTGGCAGCGCGACTCCTGGCTCGATGTCGTCCACTTCTGGAAGCGGCGGGCCCTGCGCCTGCTGCCCGCACTGCTGCTGCTCCTCGTCGCCGTCTGGGTGGCGGTGCCGTTCCTGGCCAGTGATCAGGCCGGGCGCCTGCAGGGCGACATCCGGGCCGCGGTCACCTACGTCAGCAACTGGCGGCTGATCTTCCAGCACCAGTCGTACTTCGAGGCGACAGGGCGCCCGCCGCTGCTGCAACACCTGTGGAGCCTGGCGGTGGAGGAGCAGTTCTACCTGGTGTGGCCGCTCGTGCTCTGGTGCGGGCTCGGCCTGCGCCGCCGGGCCAGCCGGCTGGTCTGGTGGATCCTCGCCGCCGCGGCCGGCTCGGCGGTGCTGATGGCTGCGTTGTACGAGCCGGGTACCGACCCCTCCCGCGTCTACTACGGGACCGACACCCGGGTCGGGGCGATCCTCGTCGGCGCCGCGTTGGCCTGCGTGTGGGCCCCCTGGAAGGTGAAGCGCACGCCGCATTGGGCCGGGCGGGCGCTGCTCGGCGTGGCCGGGGTGGCTTCCGTCGCCGGGCTCGGGTGGTGCGAGACCCACCTCAACGAGTTCTCCGACTCCCTCTACCGCGGCGGGTTCCTGGGCGTGGCCGTCATGGCCGCCGTCCTCGTGGCCGTGCTGGCCCACCCCGCGGCCCCCGGGGTGCCCGCGCTGCTCCGGGCCCGGCCCCTCGTCTGGCTCGGCCGTCGGTCCTACGGCATCTACCTCTTCTACTGGCCCGTGCTCATGCTCACCCGCGCCCACTACGACGTTCCCCTGGCCGGGAACGCGCTGCTGGCCATGCGGGCCGGCGTGACCGTCGGCATCGCCGCCCTCTCCTACCGCTTCGTGGAGATGCCGGTCCGTAGCGGCGCCATCGGGCGGCTGTGGGCCGACGCTCGCCAGCGGGGGCCCTTCGCGGCCGGCGCCCGGCCGTGGGTGGCGGCGCGGGCCCTGCTGGTCACCGCGGTGGTCGCCGCGGTGGCGACGACGGTGATCGTCGCCCGGCCCTCGCCGACACCGGCGAACTTCCTCGCCATCCAGGCTGCCGAGGCCGCTCCCCCGCCGGCGACCGTCGCCGCCACGACCAGCACGACGGCCGAGGCGACCAGCACGACGGCCGGCGCCAACGGCTCGACCAGCACGTCGTCGAGCACGCCCCCGGCCACCACCCCGCCACCGACCAACACCACCGTTCCTCAGGCCCGGGTCACCGGGCTGGGCGATTCGGTGCTCCTGGAGGCCAAGGCCACGCTCGAGCAGCGCCTCCCCGACGCCAGTATCGACGCGGTGGTCGGCCGGCAGTTCAAGGAGCTGTTGAGCGTGACCACGGACCTGCGCGACTCGGGCGCGCTCGGCTCGGAGGTGATCCTCCAGCTCGGCAACAACGGCCCGGTCACCGCCTCGCAGTTCGACGACATCATGGAGGTGCTCAAGGGAGCCCGGCGCGTCGTGGTCATCAACGACAAGGTGCCCCGCCCGTGGGAGGGGCCGAACAACGCGATGCTCGCCGACGGTGTCGGCCGCTGGCCGAACGCGGTGCTGATCGACTGGCACAAGCAGGGGGCGGCCCACCCCGAGCTGTTCGCCGACGACGGGACCCACATGGGCCCGACGGGTGTCTCGATCTTCGTCGATTTGATCCTGGCCAACCTCTGAGCGGGCGCGCTCATCGCGCGCGTTGGTGACCATCCACCACTTCGCGTGGCCGGCGCGGCACGATTTTGTCCGTGCGGACGGAGACTCGTTGCCGGGTCGCAGTGGCCGGAGCCGAACTGCGAATGCTCGTGCTCGCCCCCCAGCCCGACGGCTGCGTGGGGGTCGACCTCGATTCGGGGGCCTTCGTGCGGGCGATCTACCCGCCGGCGGCCGACGAACCGCTCGAGGCGTTCGACGTCACCAGCGCCCCCATCGGAGCTCCGGTCGACCCGCCGGACACCGTCCGGCCCGAGGCGGTGGCGCTCGCCGCCCGGCCCGAGCGGATCGGCAGTCTGCGCCCCAAGCGGGCCGAGCGCTACCTCCAGGCCCTCCGCCACCCGCCCCAGGGGCCGCTGCTCGGCTTCGCCGCCGTATCGGTGCCCTACTGGACGTTGGTGGGCGACCGGCCCTCCCTGGCCCTGGTGGAGCCCACCGACGGGCCGCTGGTGCTGGCTGGCGACGCCGGCTACGAGTGCCGGTTCGGGTGGCAGGGCACCGTCCACCAGCTCCCGCTGGGCGACCGTCGCCTGGCCGCCGACCTGGTGCGCCTCCGCCGTCGCCGCTCATCGCCGCGCGAGCTGACCCGGCTGCTCGGGTTCCGGCCGGGCCGACTGCTCGTCGTCGTCGCCGGGCCGTCGGGCGGGCACTGCACCAAGCAGGTCGCCGCCCTCCTACCGGGTCGCTGAGCGGCCACCGGTCGAACAGGCCGACCAGGTCGACGGCAGTCCGCGCCCGGCGTCGGGCCGGGGTTACTTGCGGGCGCGGGCGGCCAGGTACTCGGCCATGGCCCAGCCGAAGCCGATCAGCGCGTCGCCTCGGACGCGATCGAGGTCGGCGAAGAAGGCGGTGACCGCGGGGTCGAGCGACGTGGTGTCGACGCACTCGTGGTCGAGGGCGGGCGGGGTGTCGCCCGTGCCGGTGATGAGGAACGTGCGGTCGTCGACCCGGCCCTCGCAGCCGAAGCGCTTGGCCAGGCGCCGGCCCCAGGCCCGCTCCTCGCCGGTGGCCTTGTGGCCCGGGCGGGGCACGATGTCCTCCAGGCCGTCGAAGGCGGCGAATGCGGACGGCTCGAGCAGGCGGGTGCCGACGAGCACGTCCTCGTCCGGAAACGCGAGGACCGCCCGCCGCAGCTGCTCGCCGACGAGCGTGCGCAGCACCGCGTCCCGACGCGGGCCGCGCTTGACCGAAGCCATGCCGATCAGCACCGAGGGCGTCCCGCCGATGCGCTCGAGCGTGCAGAAGGAGAACGCGGTCAGCTTGGCGCCGTCGCGGACCTGGGTGACCAGCACCCACTGCTCGACCTGCTTGGAGAGGATGCCGACGTCGTAGCCCGCCGACCCGTCGGCGCAGATGTCGGCCATGTCCGACAGCTCTGAGTCACTCAGCCCGGTGCAGTCTTTGGTCTCTGCCTGTAGTGCCATGGGTCGCCGCGCTCCCCCTGGGTCGCTCGTGGTGATGGCCTCGACGCTGCGGTCCTCCGCTGCGCTCCGGTTTCTCGCTTATCCGACTAGTCCATTCGTTCCGAGCAGTTCGCGCAACTCGGCGACCAGCCCGTTTCCAGCGTCGACCCGGAACTCGTCGGGCAGGCGGAGGATGGTTGAGTCTAGATGCACGAGGACCGGTTGGTCCCCTGGGTGGTCGCGGAGCACTGCTTTCAGGCGGGTCAGGCAGTCGCCGGTGAGCACGGAGGGGTCGAGCTTGATGCGCACGGGCCGGGTGGATTCCGGGCTCAGGTCGGGACGCTTGAGCTCCATGCCGATGATCTTGGCCGGCTCCTCGCGCAGGTCGATCCGGCCCTTCACGCACACCACCGCATCGTCGGAGAGCAGGGCGCCGTAGTCGAGCATCGTCCGGGGGAACACGAACACCTCGATGGCGGATTGGAGGTCCTCGAGCACGAACGTGGCCATCAGGTCGCCCCGCTTGGTGTACTTGCGCTGCAGCGAGGTGACCACGCCGCCCACCCACCGCATCTCGCCGTCGCGCAGCTCGCGCAGTTCGTTGATCGTGCAGTCGGTATGGCGGCGGAGGGCCGACTCGACCCCGAACAGCGGGTGGCTGCTGACGTAGAGGCCGAGCATCTCCTTCTCGTGGACCAGGCGCTCGGTCGGCTCGAACTCCAGGTCCGGGACGGGCATGCGCTCGTCGATGATCGAGCCCGGGCCGTCCGTGAGATCGCCGAAGAGGCTCTGGATCCCCATGTCGCGCTC
>DATASA010000221.1:0-1819 GCA_036269435.1 Acidimicrobiales bacterium
CCATCCCGACGGCACCATCGACCTCGACCGTCTCGCCGGCGCCCTCGACAAGACGGTGAGCGTGGTGTCGATCATGCTGGCCAACAACGAGGTCGGCACCATCCAGCCCCTCCCGCCCGTCGCCCGCCTGATCCGCCGGCACGCGCCCCAGGCGGTGCTGCACACCGATGCCGTCCAGGCCTTCCCCTGGCTCGACCTCACCGCCGCCGCGTCCCGGGCCGACCTGATCTCGGTCAGCGGCCACAAGTTCGGCGGCCCCCAGGGGGTCGGCGTGCTCGCGGTCCGCGGCGCGGTGGCCGTGGCACCGGTCATCCACGGTGGCGGGCAGGAGCGTGACCGCCGCAGCGGCACCCACAACGTGGCCGGGATCGTCGGGCTGGCCGCGGCCATGCAGGCCACCGTTGCCACCCGCGACGCCACGGTCGAGCGGGTCACGCGGCTGCGGGACCGGCTGGCGGACGAGCTCCTGCGCCAGGTTCCCGGCGCCACCGAAACCGGCGACCGGGCCCGCAAGGTGGCCGGCAACTGCCACCTCTGTTTCGAGGGCGTCGAGAGCGAAGCGCTGCTCGTCCTGCTCGACGAGGCCGGCGTGTGCGCCTCGGCCGGCTCGGCCTGCGCCAGTGGCGCACTGGACCCGAGTCACGTGCTGCTGGCCATGGGCATCGAGCGCGGGCGGGCGCTCGGCAGCCTGCGGCTGTCGCTCGGCCACACCACCACCGACGACGATGTCGACCTGGCCCTGAAGGCGGTCCCCGACGCCGTGGCCCGGCTGCGATGAAGGTCCTGGTCGCCATGTCCGGGGGCGTCGATTCCTCGGTTGCCGCCGCGCTGCTTCAGCGCTCCGGCCACGAGGTCGTGGGGGCGACCATGAAGCTGTGGGGCGGCGAGTCGGACTCGGGGTGCTGCTCGGTCGCCGACGTCGAAGACGCCCGCCGGGTGGCCCAGCAGCTCGGCATCGTCCATCACGTCTTCAACTTCACCGACGACTTCGACCGCCAGGTCGTCGAGCCCTACGTCGCCGACCACGCCGCGGGCCGGACGCCCAACCCGTGCGTGTCGTGCAACCGCCACCTCAAGTTCGACCGCTTCCTGCGTCGGGCGACCCAACTCGGCTTTGACGCCATCGCCACCGGCCATCACGCCCGGGTCGTGGCTGCGGGCGGCCGCTGGCGGCTGGTCCGGGGTGCCGACGGGGCCAAGGACCAGTCGTACGTGCTGTACATGCTGACCCAGCCCCAGCTGGCCCGCACCCTGCTGCCGGTGGGCGACCTGATCAAGCCCGAGGTCCGGTCCCTGGCGGCCGAACTCGGGCTGCGGACGGCGGGCAAGCCGGACAGCCAGGACGTGTGCTTCATCACCCGGGCCGGGCGCGAGGCGTTCCTCCGGGAGCGCATCGCCCTGCATCCCGGGCGCTTCGTCGACGCCGTTACCGGCGAAGAGGTGGGGAAAGTGGCCGCAGTGGAACTCGTGACGGTCGGCCAACGCAAGGGCATCGGCGACCAGCAGGCGGGCGGCGCGCGGCGCTACGCCCTCAATGTGGAGCTGGCGTCGGCGACCGTGACGGTCGGCACCCTCGACCGCCTCATGGACGAGCGCCTCCGGCTGGTCGGCCTCAGCTGGGTCGACGGGGCGCTGCCCATCGGCAGTGCGGTGCTGGTGCAGATGAGCGCCCACGGCCGGCCGGCCCCGGCGGTGCTCGACGCCGAGGGCGAGGTGTGCTTCGCCGAGCCGCAACGACGGGTGGCGCCGGGCCAGAGCGTCGTGCTCTATCACGGCGACGAGGTGCTGGGCGGCGGTATCGCCGCCTGACGGTGTTCTT
>DATASA010000222.1:0-4193 GCA_036269435.1 Acidimicrobiales bacterium
AGCCTCAAAGGCGACAGCTACCGGCTCAAGGACCGCGATCTCGGGAGGGTGCCTACTGACGACGGAGCGTGACCGTGGTCCCGGGCAGGGGGGTCAGTTTTCATCTGCCGCAAGGGGGTCAATATTCCGCCGCCGTTGACAGGATCGGGGTGGTAGCGGAAGGAAGGAAGCAGCTCGACCACTGGTCCCATCATGCTCCGACGTCACACCTGCTTCAGTCGCACGGTCTGCGGCCAAGAGGCCCGAGTCTCGGTTTGACGGCCGGAATCCCTTCTCAGCCGCTCACCGAGCCTGTCCCATGTGACCGAGCGTGCCTGGAGCGCTCTCCCTGTCACCTACCGCCGGTACGCCCGACACCGCCAAGGAATCGCCCAGACGGCCCGCGTCGCCGCGTGCCAGGCGCCGCAACGCTCTACAAACCGGCGCCGCGATTGCCACCTGGAACGCGAACACGTTCGCATTTCGATCCACCGATTCCACTTCACGACCCGGGCCGGGCTGCATCGGGGAGCCTGCCGTAGGGACCCACCGCGGACCCGACCAGCGCTGGCTGTGCCGTTCGCCGGTGTAGCCAAGGCCATCGAAGAATTTCTTCGACTGCGTGTCGCCGGGACGGCGACCTCAGACGTTGAAAGGACGTGATGGACACGAGCGCGGCGGGCTCCGGCGACTTCCAGGAGGCCTTCCGCGGTCTGTTTCTTGTCGCGTTCCAGGTGACCCACCGGATCCTCGGCGACATCACCCGGGCCGAGGACGCCGCCGCCGAGGCCACGGCGCGTGCCTTGGTGGACTGGCGGCGGGTCGGCCGGATGGAGCACCGCAACGCGTGGATCGCCCGGGTGGCGGGCAACGTCGCCATCGACGAGGTCCGCCGGCTCAATCGTCGAAGGGAGGTACCGGATCGTTCCGATGGTCCGCCGGTCCCGGACCGGACCGATGAGACGGCGCTCCGCATGGCGCTCGGGGCCGAAATGGCACGACTCTCGACCCGCCAGCGCGAAGTGATCGCCCTGCGGTACCTCGCTGATTTCGATGAAGCCGAGGTTTCTCGGGCTCTCGGCATTTCGGTCAACTCGGTCAAGAAGCACGCAGCGCGAGGCAAGGCCGCGTTGCGGGCCCGTCTCAACCCGACACTGGAGGTGAACCTTGCCCTGGAGTGACCAGCCCGGAGACTCGCCGCGCCGGACGGAGCAGGAGCTACTCGAGGCCGTCCGGTCGCGGGCGCGCTCTATCCGGCGGGCTCGGCGGGCGCGCCGGTCGGCGGGCCTGGGCGCTGCGGTCGCCATCGTACTGGTGGTGGCCGCCCTGGCCCGGGTGGACGACCACGCATCATCCAAGCTGGAGGTCGTCGGTCCGGCGCCGACGACGACCACGACCGTCGTGGCGTCGAGTGTCCTCGCCGGCGACCCCACGACGACCACCTCGCCGGCGGCTACGACCACTCCGCCGGCGACGGCGACCACATCTGCCCGCCCGCCCACGACGACCACTGCGCGCCCGGGGAGCACCACCAATGCGCCGACCTCGTCGACTGCAGCTCCCGCAACGACGACGACGGTGGCGTGTGTGAACAGCTTCGACCGCGCGTGCGGCCCGGTCGTCTGGAACCCCGCCCCCGGGGTCAACCAGCCTTTGACGGTGTCGGTGTCGTTCACACCGCAGACGCCCAAGATGGGTGACACCGTCGTGTTCCGGGCCGTGGTCGACGATCCGGATGCCCCGATCAGCGACTGCGTCCCGGGACAGCAGTACGGCGACGGCTCAGGTGGCTCGACCTGTGCGCTGGCCGCCTGCCCCCCGCAGTTCGGTCCTTGGACGCCGGTGGCTCGCCCGGGACACCGCGAGAGCACTTTCGAGCACGTCTACACCAAGGCCGGCACCTTCGTCGCCACATTCGCCTTCTCGTCGAGCACGTGCGGGGACGCAATGCCGTATTCCAGCTATGGAACCGGTCAAGCGACCGTAGTGGTTGCCAGCTGACCGGCCGGCCGTTGCCGGAGGAACGCACAACACCTGCCGGACATGACGGCCGGTCGGAGGTAAGAGGGGGTTGTCCGAAAGCTGTTCCCTAAGAACGCCCGTCAAGCGAACATGCCGCGTCCCGCAACGCCGAGACCAGGGCGCGGGTATTATCTTAAACGTGAGGGGTCCGATCGTCCCGGTGCGGACCATGGGGCTGGTGTCGGCGGGTCTGGTGTTCGTGAGTGTCCTGGGATGCGGCAATCAGCGGTCGGGTCCAACCCTCACGGCAGCACCGGCCGTATCTCTGCCGGACGTCCTCAATGATGGGTCGGCATCGGTCGACTCATGCGCTCGATTGCGCGTTCACTTCGCGGAGGAGCAGCCCGCTCTTCTCCGGGGCGCATATCGCTCCACCGTGGCCGACGTCAGCGCCTGGCGACTTGGTGGACGATTCCCCGACGCCGTTCCACAATTTCTGAGCGCCCGGCCAGGGAATGCCCTGGTCTACGTGTGCTTTCTTGACATGGAGATTGCGGAGGCGCCTCCTCCTGCAGTCGGAGCCAACGGCGAGATCGTCGTTGCCCCGTCCCACAACCGCGCCGTATGGCTCGTCGACGGATCCTCGGGCGAGACCTGGCTCCTGATGTCAGGCTTTCACGATACGCCGGGCTGGGAGGACCTGCCGGTGGAGGCGGTGTCCTAACCCGGCTGGAGGCGCATTAGCTGAAAGGTGAGGACTGACAGGCTCACAAAGGTGGGGTCGGGCAAGGGTTCATTTCCGATCGTTGTGGCGCCTCCACCGGCGAGCGCCGTTGCGAAGCGAATCAGTTCGTCGGCGTACTTCTCGTAGAGCTGGGCATCCCGCGCCGCCGGCGACGTGACGGTTCCCGCCGCAGGGGTGCCGGAGTCGGACCGGGCTCGGGCCTTCACCCTGCCTCGGCTTGCTAGAGGACGTCGGTCGGCGGTTGCTGCCGCCGGACGTCAGGCGGCCGGAGCGATCACCACGGTGACGTAGAGCTGGGCGTTGACGAACTGGGCGAAGGGCGTGCAGAACTCCCCGGCGCTGGGCTGGACCTCGACGCGATACGTCCCCTCGTGGCTGTACGTGTGGTCCACCTGCTCGGTGAAGGTGCTGGGAACCGGCGCCGGGCACGCATGCGGCTCCATCCCCGCTGGGCCGTTCGTCGAGCCGTCGCCGGCATAGAAGGTGGTCACGCAGCAGAACGCCGTCGGGTACGTCGCCGTGATGAAGAACTGGACGGTGTCTCCGACCCGGGGATTGACCGGTTCCATGCGCAGCGTGGTCGAGACGCCGTTGGTGACGCCGGTCCACGTCCCCGTGCCGTTCGTCGCACGGACGGCATGGGCGGTCGTCGTAGTGGAAGCGATGGTCGTCGTCGCCGCCCGCCTGACCGTCGTAGGTACCGAGGTGACCTTGGGCGACGTCGTCGGAACGCTGGTCGGCAGGACGCTCGTGGTGGAGGCTGCGGGCTGCGGCACGGTCGTGCTTGTCGTCGCGGGCGGCTCGGTGTCCGGTTCGAGAGACGACGAAAGCCCGACGGTGCGTACCTGCTGTACGGCCGACCCCGCGCCGCGGTCCACGCGTCCGGCGGCCATCAGGCCGGCGGCCAGGACGACGACCATCAGCGTGACGACCGCGGCGACCACCGGCTGGCCGATCCTGCCCGGCCGCTCGATCATGGCCCGCTCCTCCCACGTCTCGCGCCGGTCGCGGTCCGTTTGCCGCCGGCGCTGGTTGGAGTCCATATCGGCATTCCGGGCGACGGACTTGAGCGATTCGTTCGTGGGCTCGCCGCCGGGCAACTGGCTTGACGTGTCGACCGGGCCGGGAACGTGCCCTTCGTGGCCACGGTCGACGAGGGCCTGGATCTCCCCCAGGAACCAGGCGAGGACGTCGGCCTGCCGCCCAGTCTTGGCCCGTCGGCCGCCCGGCTCGTCTGCCCGGCCGGGCCGTGAGGCGTCTCGCCTCGGAGGCCAGGCCTCGGTTGCTCCGGCGAATCGGCTTCGGGAGACCTGGCCAAGCCCATGATGCTGCGCGGCGTGGAACGGTAGGCGCTGGCCGCGCCCCGATCGCGCGTTGCGGTCGATCAGATCTGACCGGGTCGCACGAGTCCGTTCTCGTAGGCGAAGACCACGGCTTGCACGCGGTCCCGGAGGCCCAGCTTGCTGAGGATGCGACCCATGTACGTCTTGATGGTGGCTTCGGAAAG
>DATASA010000223.1:0-11000 GCA_036269435.1 Acidimicrobiales bacterium
CGAACTGGGGGCCGCCGAAGTCGTCCGCCGTCAGCTCCATGCGCTGGAGGTTCGTTCCGGTGGCGCCGTCGAAGATGACGACCCTCTCGCGGATGGCCTCCAGGTAGCTCTTCATCCCCCGAGGTTACCGGCGCCGCCCGCGGCACCGACCCCGAATCCGTGGGTATCACAGCACTGCCGCAGCGAGAGGGATGGCCAGTCCGGAAATTGTCGAGACTGATTGCCGGTAAATGAGGCGAGGACAATTGCTCCAAATGCCCCTTGCTCTGCTGTACGAACATGTGTACGATGAGACCCATGACGGCGGACCTGGCGGCAGCCATCGAGAGCCTCGAAATTCCTCCGGTCGGCGAGGCGCTGGTCGAGGCCATTGCCCTGCGCGACCGGCTCGACGCGCGCCTCGCCGGGGCGGCCTCGGCGGTCGAGGCCAGCGGCTGGTGGGCCGGCGACGCGTCGGTGTCGTTCGTGGCCTGGCTGCGGGCCCACGCCCGGATGACCCGCCGGTCTGCCCAGCGTCTCCGCACATTGGCGGTCCGACTGCGCTCGCTTCCGGTGTGCGCTCAGGCCTACGCCGACGGCTCGCTGTCCGGCGGCCAGATCGAGGCCATTGTGGCCCTCCTGGACGACGAGACCGTACCGATTTTCGCCGCCCACGAGGCGGAGTTGGTCCCATACCTGGTGCCCCTGAGCGTCGCCGGCGTGAGCCGGGCCATGGGCGCATGGGTCAGCCGGGCGCGGCCCGAACAGAAGGAGCCGACCGAGCCGGACCGCTCGGTGCACCTCTCCCGCACCCTCGACGACCGCTGGGTCCTGGAGGGGTCGCTCGACCCCGAAGCCGGCGCCGTGGTGTCGACCGCCCTGCGCCTGGCCACGCCCGAACAGGCCGATGCTTCCAGGACCCCCGCCACCCGCAGGGCCGACGCCCTCATCGACGTGTGCCGCTTCTTCCTCGACCACCAGCACACCCGTACCGGCGGTCGCAACCGGCCGCATCTCAACGTGGTCGTCGACCTCGAGGAGCTCGAGTCCCGCCGTGGTGGTCAGGTCGTCGATGGGCCCCGGCTCGACGGGCGGGCCGTGTCCCGCCTCTTCTGCGACAGCGCCGTCCACCGGGTCGTGATGTCCGGCCGCTCGGCGATTCTCGACTACGGCACCGCCAGCCGTACCATTCCCACCCCGTTGTGGAACGCCCTCGTGATCCGGGACGAGCACTGCCGCTTCCCGGACTGCGACCGCCCGTCCGTGTGGTGCGAAGGCCACCACGTCGTGTGGGTCACCGAAGGCGGCCCGACCGAGTTGGCCAACCTGGCCCTGCTTTGCTCCCGCCACCACCACGTCCTCCACCAAACCGGCTGGCACGCCAAGCTCCTGGCCGACTCGACATTCGAGGTCACCGACCCCAACGGCCAGGTGCGGATCACGTCCCCGCCACGGGAGCTGCGCCTGCCCGACGTCGTTCCCGACCGTCGTTCCTGAGCGAGCGGTGCCGCCGCGGGACTCAGCCCGAACGGCCCATGCGGCCGATGCGCTCGACCCGGGTGTGGTGGCGCTCGAGGGCGGCGTCGACCAGGTGCTCGATGAGGTCCGAGTAGCCGATGCCCGTCGCCTCCCACATCTTCGGGTACATCGAGATGGGGGTGAAGCCGGGGATGGTGTTGACCTCGTTGACGAGCAGGCCGCGGCCGTTCTCCTCGTAGAAGAAATCGACCCGGGCCATGCCGTCGACCCGTAGGGCGTGCCCGGCGGCCAGCGCCAGCCCCTGGACCTCCTCGACCACCTCGGGTGGCAGCGGCGCGGGGACGAACAGCTGGGCCGCGCCGTCGGTGTACTTGTCGTCGTAGTCGTAGAACTCGTGGCTGGGCCGGACCTCGCCCGGCAGCGAGGCGCGCAGGCGCCCGTACCCCAGCAGCCCGCACTCGATCTCCCGGGCCGTCACCGCCTCTTCCAGCACCACCCACTCGTCATAGGCGAGAGCCAGCTTGACCGCGGAGGCGAGCTCCTCGGCGTCTCGGGCCTTGCTGACCGCGACCGACGACCCGAGGTTGGCCGGCTTCACGAACAGCGGGAAGCCGAGCTCGGCCGCGGCCTCGTCGAGGGCGCCGTCGTCGACCTCGATGTCGCGCAGGGCCAGGTACCGGACCTGGTCCATCCCCGCGCTGGCGAGGACGTCCTTGGCCATGGCCTTGTCCATGCACAGGGCCGACGCCAGCACCCCGGAGCCGATGTAGGGGATGCCGGCCAGCTCCAGGAGGCCCTGGACGGTGCCGTCCTCGCCGAGGGGGCCGTGGACGAGCGGGAAGGCCAGCGATTCCGGCGTCAGGATCGACGGGTCCACGCCGGGCCCCTCGGCCACCAGCGCGGTGGCGCCGGGCGGGGCGTCGGCCATCACCCACTGACCGTCCTCGGCGATGCCCACCGGGACGACCTCGTACCGCTCGGGGTCGACGGCGGCGAGGACGTGGGCGGCGGTGACGCACGACACCTCGTGCTCAGCCGAACGCCCGCCGAAGAGAAGGACCAGGCGCACGGGGAGGGAGTCTAGGACCGGCGCGGGCGGGTGGCAGTGTAGGAACGATGCGACTGACGGCGTCCGAGATCGCCGGCGCGACCGGCGGAGCCCTGTCGGGGCCCGACGTCACCGTCGAGGGCGCGTGCATCGACTCCCGGCTCGTGCAAGGGGGCGAGCTCTTCGTCGCCCTGCACGGTGTCCGCGACGGGCACGCCTTCGTCGACGCCGCCCTGGACGCCGGTGCCGCCGCCTGCCTCGTCGACAGCGGCGGCCGCGACAGCGGCGGCGGCGGTCGCCCGGGACGGGGCACCTGCATCGTCGTCGGCGACACCTTCGCCGGCCTGACCGCGCTGGCCACCGCCGCCCGGGCCCGGCTGCCCGACCGGGTCATCGGCATCACGGGTTCCGTGGGCAAGACGTCGACCAAGGATCTGCTGGCCGCGGCCCTCGCCCAGCGGTGGCGGGTCAGCGCCAGCCCGAAGAACTTCAACAACGAGCTCGGCGTCCCGCTCACCATCCTCGGCGCGCCCGACGACGCCGAGGCCGTCGTGGTCGAGATGGGAGCCCGCGGCCGGGGCCACATCGCCCAGCTCTGCCGGGTGGCCCGCCCGACCGTCGGCATCGTCACGACCGTCGGGCTGTCGCACTCGGAGTTCTTCGGGACGGTCGAGGACGTGGCCCGGGCCAAGGTGGAACTGGTCGAGGCCCTGCCGGCGGACGGGACCGCCGTGCTGAACGCCGAGGTGCCCCTCGTCGCCGCCATGGCGTCCAGGAGCGCGGCCCGGGTGGTCACGTTCGGGTTGGACACCGGCGACGTCCGGGCCGAGGCCCTGTCGCTCGACGAGGACCTCCACCCCCGCTTCCGGCTCCGGTCGCCGTGGGGGAGCACGCCGGTGACACTGGGCGTGAGCGGCCGCCACCAGGTCGCCAACGCGCTGGCCGCGGCCGCCGCCGCCCTGGCCTGTGGCGCCACCGCCGAGCAGGTCGCGTCCGGGCTGGCCCAGGCCCGCCTGTCCCCTTGGCGCATGCAACTCGACCGGTCGCCGTCGGGCGCCGTCGTCATCAACGACGCGTACAACGCCAACCCACCGTCGACCACGGCCGCGCTGCGCGCCCTGGCCCAGGTGCCGGCCGAGCGCAGGACGGCGGTGCTCGGGATCATGGCCGAGCTGGGCGACGTCGGGCCGGCCGAGCACGCCCGCATCGGCGCGCTGGCGGCCGAGCTCGGCATCCGGGTCATCGCCGTCGCCGCACCCGACTACGGCGGAGAGCAGGTGGGGTCGGTCGAGGAGGCGCTCGACCGGCTCGGCCCGATCGGCCGCGGCGACGCCGTGCTCGTCAAGGGCAGCCGGGCGGCGAGGCTGGAGACGGTCGCCGGTACGCTCGCCGCCTCGTGAAGATCTACACGCGCAAGGGCGACGACGGGACGACCGGCCTGCTGTTCGGCGGCCGGGTCCGCAAGGACGCGGCCGCCCCGGCCGCGTGCGGGGACGTCGACGAGGCGCAGGCCGCCCTCGGCCTGGCCCGGGCGGCAGCGGAGAGGGGCGCCGAGCTGGACACGCTGGTCGTCGCCCTGCAACGCGACCTCTGGGTGCTCATGGCCGAGCTGGCCACCGCCGCCGAGCACCGCGACCGCCTCGTGGCCGGCACGACCCTGGTCACCGCGGCGATGGTGGCCGCGTTGGAACCGGTCATCGACGACCTCGGCACCCGGTTCGACCCGCCCACCGAGTTCGTGCTGCCCGGCCAGACGCACGTCGCCGCCTGCCTGGACCTCGCCCGCACGGTCGTGCGCCGGGCCGAACGCAGCGCCCTGGCCGTGGCTGCGCCGGGATCGGCGGTGGTCCCCTACCTCAACCGCCTGTCCGACCTGCTGTGGACCATGGCCCGATGGCAGGACGGTGGGTCGCTCCCCGCCCGAGCCCTCGGCCCCCCGACCCCGACCCCGACCCCGGAGTAGCCGATGCCGATCACCTTCACGCTCGTCGACGAGGTCCCTGCGGATGCAAGGGTGGTGGGCGCGCCCGTCTACGCCGGCCGGCGGCTGCCGCCCGGCGCCGGCGCCGACCTCGACCTCGCCTTCCTCACCGATCGGGGCTTCGAGGGCCGCCCGGGCGAGGCCCTCGCCGTGCCGTCGGGCCGGGGCACCTGGATCGCACTCGGCGTCGGGGAGCCCGACAAGGTCACCGCCGAGACGCTCCGCAAGGCCGCGGCCGCGTTCGTCCGCAGCGCGTGGCGCGACGAGACCGGCGCCCTGACCCTGCTCGCCGCCGCGCCGGCCGACCTGGACCCGGCGCTCGCGGCCCAGGCGGTGGCCGAGGGGGCGTCGCTGGCCGCCTACCGCTTCACCCGGTACAAGGCCGACCCCAAGCCGTCGCGCATGGAGTCGATCGCCGTGGTGGGAACCGGCGACGCCGCCGGCCACGGCCTCGCCCGTGGTGCCCGCGTGGCGGCGGCAGTCGCCCTGGCCCGCGACCTGGTCAACGAGCCGGCCAAGGCCATGACCCCCCGCCGGCTGGCGGAGGTGGCGGCGGAGCTGGCCGAGGCCGAGGGCCTGTCGCTGCAGGTTCTCGACGAGGTGGCCATCGTCGCCGAGGGCCTGGGCGGGCTGGCCGGCGTGGCCTCCGGATCCGACGAGCCGCCCCGGCTCATCGAGCTGGTCTACGACCCGCCGGACCCGATCGGCGCGGTCGCCCTGGTCGGCAAGGGGATCACGTTCGACTCGGGCGGGCTGTCGATCAAGACCGCCGAGGGCATGGAGACCATGAAGACGGACAAGTCGGGGGCGGCCGCCGTCCTGGCCGCCATGTCGGTGATCGCCGCACTCGCCCCCCCGGTCAAGGTCATCGCCATCGTGCCGGCCACCGAGAACATGCCGGGCGGCGGTGCGGTGAAGCCGGGCGACGTCCTGACCATCCGCAACGGCAAGACGGTCGAGGTGCTGAACACCGACGCCGAGGGCCGGCTCGTCCTGGCCGACGGCTTGTCCCTGGCCGTCGAGGCCGGGGTCGACGCCATCATCGACGTGGCCACCCTCACCGGCGCGTGCATCGTGGCCCTCGGTCGCAAGGTCGCCGGGCTGATGGGCAACCACGCCGGGTGGATGGACCAGGTCAGCCGGGCCGCGGCTCGGGCCGGTGAAGACGTCTGGCCCCTCCCGCTGCCCGAGGAGTACCGCAAG
Source organism: Acidimicrobiales bacterium (assembly GCA_036269435.1). GTDB lineage: Bacteria > Actinomycetota > Acidimicrobiia > Acidimicrobiales > AC-14 > CADCTB01. The sequence goes on from DATASA010000223.1 coordinate 5,691, forward strand.
CAGATCGACTCCGACGTGGCCGACATCAAGAACATCAGCGGGGGCCGGTACGGCGGCGCCCTCACCGCCGGCCTGTTCCTGCGCGAGTTCGTGGCCGACGTGCCGTGGGTCCACCTGGACATCGCCGGGCCGGCCCGCAGCGAGGACGACGAGGGGTACTTCCGCAAGGGCGGCACCGGCTTCGGCGTACGGACGCTGGTGGAGGCCGTCCTCTCCTTCCGCCTGCCGTAGCTGCGGGACGGTGATCGGCCGGCCCGTTTCGGGCCGGCCGGCGTGGGTAGAGCCCGCTTCGGTTGAGCCACGGAGACCTGCGGCGCGGAGGCGATCGACCTCCTGAGACCGGCCGCGAGGGGAGACGGATGACGGATACACGACAGATCGACGCGCCCGACAGCGAGTCGCCCGGCGCACCCCAGGCGGTGAAGGACGAGGCCGCGCAGGGCGCGGGGACCGCCGTCGAGCAGGGCAAGCAGACCGCGTCCGCGGCGGCCGACGCAATCGGCCAGACGGCCGGCACGGCCGCCGAGGGCGCCAAGCAGGTCGCCTCGGAAGCGGCCCAGCAGGTCGGCGAGGTCACCCGACAGGCCACCGAGCAGGCCCGTGACTTCGTGGCCGAGGCCCAGAGCCAACTGCACGAGCAGGCCAGCTCCCAGACCCGGCGGGCGGCGGACGGCCTGGCCGACGTCGGCCGCCAGATCAGGGCGTTGGGAGAGGGCGACACCGACCACGCCGGCTTCGCCGCCGACGCGGCCAAGCAGCTCGCGGCCAGGGTCGAGGAGCTGGCCCGTCGCATCGAGCGGCGGGGGTTCGACGGCGCGGTCGAGGACCTGCGCACGTTCGCCCGTCGCCGCCCCGGCGCTTTCCTGCTGAGCGCGGCCGCCACCGGCTTCGTCGTCGGCCGCCTCGGTCGCGGCGCCCAGGTGGCCCAGGAGTCGTCGTCGCCGTCGTCCCCGTCGTCGCAGTCGCCGTCGTCGCAGTCGGCGGCGCTGCCGGTCCCCTTGTCGGCGGCCCTTCCTGTCGCCCAGACGACGCAGCCGCGGCCGACGACCCTGGTACCCGACCCCGCGCCGCTGGGCGACCCCGAGCCGTACCTGCCGACCACCACGCTGCCCGAGTTCGACGGAGGCGTGTGATGGCCACGTCCCGGCAGCCACCGCCGGGCGCTCTGCAGACGGAACCGAAGCAGGCCGACAAGTCGCTCGGCGAGCTGGTTGCGGCGATGACCGGCGAGGTTTCCGAGCTGATGCGCAAGGAAGTGCAGCTGGCCAAGGTCGAGATCAAAGAAGAGGTGGGCCGGGCCGGCAAGGCCGGAGGCATGCTGGGTGCAGGCGCCGTGGCCGGCTACTTCGCCCTGCTGTTCGTGTCGCTGGCGCTGGCCTGGCTCCTCGACCAGGCCATGCCGATCGCCCTGGCCTTCTTCCTCGTCGGCCTGCTGTACGCCATTGCCGCCGCCGTCCTGTTGACCCGCGGCCGCGACCAGATGAAACGAGTCGATCCGGTGCCGAGGCAGACGGTCGAAACCCTCAAGGAGGATGCGGAATGGGCCAAAGCGCAGAAGAGCTGAGGCGCGAGATCGAGCAAACGCGCGAGAACCTGACCGGCACCGTCGACGCCATCGGCGACCGGGTCAGCCCCGGGCGTATCGTCGAGCGCAAGACCAACCGGGCCCGCGAGGGCCTGCGGTCGGCCAGGGAGACGCTCATGGGCACCGCGTCGGACACCGCGGCCACCGTGGGCGACCGGGTGTCGGGGGCGACGTCGTCGGCGGCCGGGACGGCGAGTGGCGTGGCCAGCAGCGTGGCGGAGACCGCGGGCCAGGCCGCCGACCGGTTGCGTGAGGCCCCGGTGGCGGTGAAGCAGGCCGCCACCCGGTCGGCCCAGGGCGCACCGCTGGCCGCCGGCCTGATCGCCTTCGGCGCCGGTGTCCTGGCCGCGGCCCTGTTCAAGGGCAGCGAGACCGAAGGTCGGTTGGCCCAGGCCGCGCTCCAGGCCGCCGAGCCCGTCAAGCAGGCGGCCGCCGAGGCCGGCCAGGAGCTGGCCGCCGGGCTGAAGGACCAGGGCCAGCAGGCGGTGTCGCAGGTCAAGGAGACCGCGGTGCAGGCCGGCCAGGAGGTCAAGGACCAGGCCCAGCAGGCCACCCAGGACACCGTGGACACCGGGCTCGACGCGACCCAGCAGCTCAAGACCCAGGGCCAGCAAGCCGCGCAGCAGGTCTCCGAGCAGGCGGCGAGCTCGGCCCAGGTGGTGCGCGAGCAGATCTGAGCGGTGAACGTCGCTTCGGGGCGACGACATCGGCTCGGGCCCGTCACGGGGGGCCGTGGCCCGGGTCCATCTGACGGGCGGCGGTACGCTGGCCCCGGCGGACGAGGTCAGGGGACGCCGCGCCCGGGCCGTGCCGGCAGGAGCCCCGCCATGACGACAACAGACATCAGCGACCCGAACCCGCCCGGGGACGCGCCGGCGTTCGCCGACCTCGGCCTGCGGCCGGAGCTGGTCGACGCGCTGGCCGCGCTGGGCTACGAGGAGCCGACGCCGATTCAGCGGGAGGCCATCCCGCCGCTGCTCGAGGGGCGGGACCTCCTCGGCCAGGCCGCCACCGGCACCGGTAAGACCGCGGCATTCGCCCTGCCGGTACTGCAGCGGTTGGCCCCTGCGGCGACTCGCGCCAAGCAACCCAGCGCCCTGGTGCTCGTCCCCACCCGGGAGCTCGCCATCCAGGTCTCCGAGGCCGTCCACCGCTACGGCCGGGCGTTGGCGGCGAGGGTTCTGCCCATCTACGGCGGCCAACCCATCGGCCGCCAGCTCGCCGCGCTCGACCGGGGCGTCGACGTGGTCGTGGGCACGCCTGGACGGGTGCTCGACCACCTCTCCCGAGCGACGCTGCCCCTGGGCGCGCTGGCGACGGTGGTGCTCGACGAGGCCGACGAGATGCTCGACATGGGCTTCGCCGACGACATTGAGGCCATCCTCCAGGCCACGCCGCCCGAGCGCCAGACCGTGCTGTTCTCGGCCACCATGCCGGCGCGCATCGACGGCATGGCCCGCCGCCACCTGCGCCAGCCCGTGCGGATCCACATGGGCCGGGCCGAGGTCGATTCCGGCGACGCGCCGCTGGTCCGGCAGGTGGCGTACGTCGTGCCTCGCGCCTACAAGACCGCCACCCTCGGCCGGATCCTCGACCTGGAGTCGCCGGCCGCGGCCATCGTCTTCTGCCGCACCCGCGATGAGGTCGACTCGATCACCTCGACGTTGAACGGGCGGGGCTACCGGGCGGAGGCGCTGCACGGCGGCATGAGCCAGGAGCAGCGCGACCGGGTGATGGCCAGGCTGCGCGGGGGGACGGCGGACCTGGTGGTGGCCACCGACGTGGCCGCCCGTGGCCTCGACATCGACCAGCTCACCCACGTCGTGAACTACGAGGTTCCCGCGTCGCCGGATTCCTACGTCCACCGCATCGGGCGGGTGGGCCGCGCCGGGCGCGAGGGTGTCGCCATCACCCTCGCCGAGCCGCGCGAGCACCGGATGCTGAAGACCATCGAACGGGTGACCAAGCAGCGGATCACCGTCGAGAAGGTGCCGACCACGGCCGATCTCAAGGCCCGCCGGCTGGAGCTGACGCGGGCCTCGCTGGAAGAGGCCATCCTCGAGGACGACCTGGAGGGCTTCCGGGTCGTGGTGGAGACGCTGGCCGACAAGTTCGACGTGATGGAGGTTGCGCTCGCCGCGGTGAAGCTGGCCCACGAGGCCGTCGGCGCGGGTGGCGGGGGCGACGAGGAGGACATCCCGCAGCTCACCCCGCCGTCTGCCCCGATCGAGCGACGCGACGGCAAGCCCGCGGGCGGCCGACCGTCGCCTGCCGGCCGTCGCGGCCCGTCGCCCGACATGACCCGGGTGTTCGTCGGGGCCGGCCGCACGGCCGGGATCCGGCCCCAGGACCTCGTCGGCGCCATCACCGGCGAGACCCGGCTCGGCGGTCGCGACATCGGCGCCATCCAGATCGCCGACCGCTTTTCGCTGGTCGAGGTCCCCGACGCGGCCGTCGACGAGGTGGTCAAGGCCCTACGGGCGACGACCATCAAGGGACGCAAGGCGACGGTCCGCCGGGCCAACGAGGACCGCTGAGCGCGCGCCCGCCGGACCGTCCCTGAGAACGCGGCCCCGCGATTTCCAGGAGCCTGTGAGGTGGTTCCCAGGTTGGTGGGCAAGAACGGCACGGTGACCGCCCAGAGGACCGACACGGCAGTGGGCCGGGCCGAACCGGCCCCGTCGTGGACCCGGCGCCGCTTTCTGAAGCTCGGCGCCGCGGCCGGCGTGGACGCCACCGGCTACACCGGATTCCGCTGGCTCGGCCCGACGGCCTCGAAGCCGCCCACGGTCACCCGGTTCCGCAGTCGGCCCGACCTCACCCCGCCGGCCGTGACCATCACCGTGCCGCCGGCGCCGGAGGTGGCCCCCGGGTACCTCTTCCTGGCCCCCAAGCTGGGGCCCGGACAACTCGGGCCGCTGATCACCGACGACACCGGCAGCCCGGTCTGGTTCCACCCGATCACCGACGTCACCGCGGGCCTGACCGTCCAGCAATACCAGGGAGCGCCGGTCCTCACCTGGTGGGAGGGCCGGTCCACCGGCGGCACGGGCCAGGGGACGTTCGTGTTGGCGGACGCCTCCTATACCGAGGTCGCCCGGGTCGCGTGCGGGAACGGCTACGACGCCGACCTCCACGAGATGGTGATCACCCCGGAGGGCACAGCGTTGACCTGCGCCTACGCCAGCCTTCCCACCGGCGGCGTGCCGTCCGCCGGCCTGCGGATCCTGGAGTCCATCGTCCAGGAGGTGGACATCGAGAGCGGGAAGGTGCTGTTCGAGTGGCACAGCCACGACCACGTCTCCGTGGACGAGTCCTACAGCGACGCGCCCGCGCCCGGCGACGCGCCGTTCGACTATTTCCACCTGAACTCGGTCGACCTGGACGACGACGGCGACATCCTCGTCTCCGGGCGCAACACCCATGCCGTCTACAAGGTCGACCGGAGCACCGGCGACATCCGGTGGCGCCTCGGGGGGCGGCGGAGCGACTTCGTCGTCGCCAAGGACGCCACGTTCGCATGGCAACACGACGTCCGCCGGGCCGACGACGGGACGCTGACCATGTTCGACAACGAGGCATCGCCCAAGGTGGGCGACGAGTCGCGCGGCATCGTGCTGCGGGTCGACACCGCGACCCGAACGGTGTCCCTCGATCGCCAGTACCTTCACCCCAAGGCGTTGCTGGCCGGCAGCCAGGGCAGCGTCCAGATCCTGGAGAACGGC
>DATASA010000224.1:0-2678 GCA_036269435.1 Acidimicrobiales bacterium
CAGGATGTCGAGGTATTGGCGGAGTTCCAGCGGGAAATGCCTCCTGAGTCGCCGGCAAACCGCCAGGTCCGCGGCACGGCAAGGGAGCGGATCGCTCAGGTACTGCCGAGGCCCCCAACGCTACGGGCGCACGGCTCGCCGGCCCAGGGGTCGTACCCCCTCAGCGTGCCTGGGGGTGCTCCCGCCCGTACGTCAGGGGGAGGCGCAGAACGTGCCGCCGAAGATGCCGCACAGGGTGTGCTGCAGGGTGTTCAGCACGGTTTGGAAGATCAACGCGACGAAGTCGGGGACCTGGATCGGCGGGAAGGTGAACCCGGGGAAGGTGAATCCGCCGAATGAGAACGGCGGGAACTGGAAGCCGGGAAGGGTCGCGGCGGCCACGACCGGCTGCGGAGTGGCGTCGGCCGTCGGCGTGGCGTCGGCCTGGACGGGGGCCTGGTCGTCGACCACGACCGGTGCAGCGGTGGTGGTTGTCGTCCGAGGCGGGCGGACCCGCCGGACCGTGGCCGCGCCGCTGGCCGAGGGGATGAGCAGGACGCCGATCACACCCAGAAAGGCGAGGGCGGCGGTCAGGCTCCGGCGACGCGTCATCGACGAACCTCGTCTTCTCTGGGACATCGGAATCAACGTACGCTCGGCCGCTCCGGAAGTCGCTGGGCGGATGCCCCCGGGGGGCGGACGGTCACACGCCGAGCTTGTGAACGATCCACCGCTGCCTGAGCCAGCTGACCAGGCCTTTGCCGTTCAGATTGCGCTCGAAATGCAAGGTCTTCACGGCAGGGTCGGACTGCCCTGTCCCGCCGCTCACGGCCACCCGGAGGCGGTCGTCGGGCGTGCCGGCCTGGCGAATCCAGGTCAGCCGGTAGTTGCCCCCGGCGGCGACCCCTTCAGGCAACAGGTAGTCGAAGGTGGCCACGCCCTTCTCCTTGGGCTGCACGACCAGAGGCTGGACGAAGACCTGGAACGCCCCGTCCAAGGCCGGGTTGGACGCCTGATGTCCGTCCGCGTTGATCAAGGTCGACCCGGCGGGGACGTAGGCCCGCAGGTAGGAGTTGTAGAGCGGGTTGATCGACGACTGGGCGCCGCCGTTGTCGATCTCGACCCGCAGGTGGCCGACGAGGCGGCCGTCCTTGTCCCTGTCGACCCGGTAGTCGACCTGCTTGGTGACGCTGAGGTTGGCCTTGCTGGCGGCCATGTTGGCGTCCACGACCATCAGGAAGTCGCCGTCCGTCTTGGGCAGGGCGCCGGCGATGGCCGCCCCCGACACGAGCCGCTGTCGGGCGGGGTCCTTGAACCACAGCTGGATGTCGCCCGTACCCAACGACCGCCGGACGGCGTCGGTGACGGCCGGGAGCTTGGCCGCCGGCAGGCTGAAGAGTCGCCCGAACAGGGTGTTGGCCAGCTCGATCAGGAACTTCTTGCGCGGCTGGTCCGGCGGGATCTTCTGCTCGACCTCGGCGACGACGCGGGTGTCGAAGCCGTCCTCCACCACCGGCCGGGCGTAGTCGGGCAACTGGAGCGGGCCGAGCGCGCCGACGAGTCGGGCGGTGGCGAACTCGGTCAGGGCGAGGACACCGTCGACGTCGCCGCCGCCCTGGCGCTTGTACATCTCGGTCGCCGCGGCCGCGGTCGTGGGGAAGTCGGGCCACCAGTTGACGTTCGACAGCCCCCACGGGCCGGGCAGGTACAGGCCCAGACCTTCGGGGGCCCGGGCCGGGGGGTCCGCCGGCGGCAGGTCCTCGCTGGCTTCGTACGTCTCGAGCTTCACCGTGCCGTTGGCGAAGTGGAGCACGCCGTAGGAGCCGATGTAGCCGCCGGTCGCCCGCAGCTCGAGCGAGTCCTGCGACAGCAGCAGCAGCCGAGCGTCGGTGGTGGACGACGTCAGGTCCTCGAGCAGGGTCATGCCCCGGCCGGCGGCGCTCAGCTCGTTGCGACTGGCGGCCAGCTCGGCCCGCATGGCCCTGGCCGGTCCGGAGACGGCCGGGAGCAGAGCACCGGCCGGGCCGGTGAGGGCCTGATCGGCCCGGGCGAGGCCGGCGTCGGCCGCGGAGATGGCGGCCTGCGAGCGGGCGGCCGCGTCGTGGAAGGCGGACAGGTCATGTCCGTCGACGCCGGCGCTGGCCGACGTCGGGAACGACGAGCTGGCCGCCACCAGGCTGCGCGCCGCGGCGACGCCGTCCCGGCCGGCGCGTGCTGCCGTCGCCGAAGCCCGGACCGGGCTGCCGAACAGGGGCACCAGCCCCAAGGCGGGAAGCGGAAACGAGCGAGCTGCCGATGCCGCGCCGTCGAGGTGACCGCTGGCCCGATCGAGGATGGCCGTCGCCGCCGCGTCGTCGCGCTTGGTCAGGGCGGCACGTGACGCGCGCAGGTCGGTACCGGCGGCCAGGAGCTGGCGGCGGGCGGTGAGCAGGTGCGACGTGGCCAGCAGACCGACGCCGGCCACGGCGAGGGCGACGACGACGAGCGCGTGGCGCCGGCGGTCCGACGATGGCAATGGCGGACGGCGCTGGCGGGCGCGCGGCTCAGACGGGGCGGTCAGTGTCATCCGACCCCTGGGCGCGCTGGCCGGCCAGGCCGTAGGCCAGGGCCACGGTGACGGCGTGGGCGTGGCTGCGGACGCCGAGCTTCTCGAAGATCCGGATCTTGTGGTTCTCGACGGTCTTCAGGGCCACCCCGAG
>DATASA010000225.1:0-27019 GCA_036269435.1 Acidimicrobiales bacterium
GGCGCTGAAGATGGACGCCCTGGAGGACCTGGGCCTGGCCGCGGTGGGGCTGTTCGCCGAGATGGCCGGGCCCGACGGGACCGGGCCTCCCATCGTGGTCCCACCGGAGCGGGCCACGGCCATGGTGAGCACCGGCAACTACGACACCCGGCTCTCGCTGCCGGCCATGGACCGGGCCCTCGGCGGAGAGGAGGTCGCCCTGCTGGGCGTGCCGGCCACGTCGGCCATGGAGCTGCCGACCGCGGTGATCCTGGCCGCCCTCAGCCCGCTCGGCTGGGGCCGCCTGACGTGCAGCCCTCCGCCCGCGGCTGCCGACACGACGGCGGTGGCGCGCTGATGGCCCGCATCGTCCACTACCTCAACCAGTTCTTCGCCGGCGCGGGTGGCGAGGACGCCGCCGCCTCCAAGCCGTCCTCGCAGCCGGGGCCGGTCGGTCCCGGTCGTCGACTGGCGCAGCTCCTGGGCGACGATCACCAGATCGTGGCCACCGTCTCCTGCGGCGACGACGACGCCGCCGGGCGCCCGGAGGCCATCGCCGAGATCGTCGCCCTGATCGCCGCGGCGGAGCCGGACATCGTCGTAGCCGGTCCCGCCTTCACCAGCGGCCGCTACGGGCTGGCCTGCGCCCGGGTGGCGGCCGCAGCCACGGCCGCCGGAATGACCGCGGTGGCGGCCATGCACCCGGACAACCCGGGGCTCGACGAGGCCGGCACCGCGCCGGTCGTCGCGGTCGGCGAGGCGGCCCGGTTCATGGGCCCGGCCCTCGAGACGGTGTCCGCCGCGGTGGTCAAGCTGCTGGCGGGCGACGCGCTGACACCGGACGACGGCCTGATCGGGCTCGCGCCCCGGCGCCCACGGATGGCCGACACGAACGCGGCCGAGCGGGCCGTGGCCCTCGCCCTGGCTCGGCTGGCCGGCGACCGTGACGCCACCGAGGTCCCCCTCCCCCGCTTCGACCGGGTCACGCCGGCACCGCCGGTGGACGACCTGGCCTCCGCCACCCTCGCCCTCGTCACCGAAGGCGCGCTCGTCCCCGAGGACAACCCTGGCGCGCTGGAGTCGGCGCGGGCCACCAAGTGGCTGCGCTACTCGCTGGCCGGCATCGACCAGCTCCCCTCCGGCCAGTGGCGGTCCGTCCACGGCGGCTTCTCGACGGTCTGGGCCAACGCCGACCCCCACCGCATCCTGCCCCTCGACGCGGCCCGCGAGCTCGAGCGCGAGGGCGCCATCGGCCACCTCCACGAGGAGTACCTGGTCACGGCCGGGAACGGCACGTCGGTGGCCAACGCCCGCCGGTTCGGGATCGAGTGGGCCGCCGACCTGCGCCACTCCGGGGCCCGGGCCGCCATTCTCACCGCCACCTGAGGGACGGGAACGCGTTGCGGGGCAACGCTTGCCAAGGAGCTGGAACGGGCCGGGATACCGACCGCACTGCTCTGCAACCTGACGTCGATCGCCGAACGGGTCGGCGCGCCGCGGATCGTCCCCACCCGGGGCATCCCCTTCCCCGCCGGGGACCCCTCCCTCGACCCCGAGGCGGAGCGGGCCTGGCGGCGACGCCTGCTGCAACGGGCCCTCGAAGCCGTGTCGACCGCCGTGCACGCGCCGACGATCTTCCCGATGGACCAGGAGCTGGAGAGCACCCATGCCTGATGTCGTGATCTCCGCCGCCACCCAGGTGCTGGCCCACACGCCCGGCTTCGCCCGGCACGGGTCCAAGCCCCGGCGGGAGCTGCCCAAGGACGCTGCGGTGGCCGAACGCTTTGCTGCCGCCCTCCGCACGTACGAGGTTGCCCGGAACTACCCGCCGCACCAGGCCTGGCTCGGCAACGTCCATCCCCGCGACCTGCCGGCGCGGCCGTGGACCGCGGCGACCGAAGACCAGCCCCGCACGGGCCGTTTCGGCGAGATCCTGCCGGAGGAGGAGTTCCTCGGGCTGCTCGCCGCGATCGACCAGTTCGGCCTGTTCGCCCTGTCGCCCGAGGGGGCCGAGCGGGCCGCCGCCGGATGGGCCGCCCATCCCCTGGCCAAGGCGATCGACCTGGACCGGATCGACAAGGCCGCGGCCGACGTCGACGCCGTCGCCGCCGAGCCGCGCGCCCTGCGGCTGACCGAGGCCGCCGCGGTGCGGTGCGCCCAGGCCGACGACGAGTCGTTGTCCGCCCACGTCCTCATCGACAACCTGGCGGCCAAGGCCACCGCCACCCTCGCCCTGCTCCACCTGCTCGACCGGTCCGGGATCGACCCGACGTCGGTCGACTACGTCATCGGCTGCGGCGAGGAAGCCATCGGGGACCGCTACCAGCGGGGCGGGGGCAACCTGGGCAAGGCCGTGGCCGAGGCCGCCGGGCTGACCGAGGCGTCCGGCGCCGACGTGAAGAACTTCTGCGCCGCGCCGGTTCCCGCCCTCGTCATGGCGTCGGCCCTCGTGGGCTCGGGCGTGTTCAACCGGGTGGCGGTCGTGTCGGGCGGGTCGCTGGCCAAGCTGGGCATGAAGTTCCAGGGCCACCTGGCCCACGACCTGCCGATTCTGGAGGACGTGCTGGGCGGCACCGCGGCCCTGGTGGAGGCCGACGACGGCCGCTCGCCGCGGGTCCGCCTCGACGTCGTCGGCCGCCACCGGGTGTCCGCCGGCGGCTCGCAGCCCCAGGTCATGGAGGCACTGGCCGTCGAGCCCCTGGCCCGCCTCGGCATCCCGATGACCGGGGTCGACGACTACGCCACCGAGCTGCACAACCCCGAGATCACCGAGCCTCAGGGGTCGGGTGACGTGCCCGCCCGCAACTACCGGGTCATCGCCGCCCTCGCCGCGGCCAGGGGCGACATCGACCGCGGCGCGATCAAGGACTTCGTCGCCGAGCGGGGCATGCCCGGATTCGCCCCCACGCAGGGCCACCTGGCCTCGTCGCTGTGCTACCTGCCCCACGCCCTGGACCGCCTGACGACGGGCGACGCCGGTAGGGTCTTGCTGCTGGCCAAGGGAAGCCTGTTCCTCGGCCGGATGTCGCAGTTGTCCGACGGGATGAGCGTGCTGCTCGAACGCAACGCGGCCCGGTAGGGCCGCACACGAAAGGAGGTGACCGAGAACAACATGCTCCAAGGCAAGAAAGTGATCGCCGTCGGCGAGCGGGACGGGATCTCCGGCCCGGCCATCGCCGCCTGCGCCCTCGCAGCCGGAGCCGAGGTGGTCTTCGTGGCCACCGAGTGCTTCGTCTGAACCGCCGCCGGAGCCATGGACCTGCAGAGCCAGGAGGCGATCCTCCGGGCGTCCCAGACCCACGACAAGGCCGACCTGATCGTGCTGCTCGGCTCTCCCGACCCGGAGAGCGCGACCATTGCGGCGGAAACGGTGGTCGAGGGTGATCCTTCCTACGCAGGTGCCCTGGCCGGGGCCCAGTTGGGCCTCCTCACGTACCACATCCTCGAGGACGAGGTGCATAGCGACATTCCCGACGACGTCTGGGACGCGCAGATCGGCGTGATGGCCGACGTGCTCGAAGCCGACGCGCTGGCCGAGACGGTCGCCGGCTTCCGCAAGGCCACGGCGTCGTAGCTCCGGCGTAGCGCCCGGACGGGCGTCACACTTGGGCGATGGTCCCCCTGATCGTCGTCGGCGTCGTCGTCCTGGTCTTCGTCTTCGTCATCCTCCCGTCGATCCTGATCATCGTCACCGAGTACGAGCGCGCGGTGTTCTTCCGGCTGGGCCACATCCGGGAGGGGGCCAAGGGCCCGGGTATCGTCGTCCGCTACCCGGGGATCGACCGGGTGGTGAAGGTCACCCTGCGCGTCGAGGTGGTCGACATCCCGGCGCAGGCCGCGATCACGTCCGACAACGTCACCATCCAGGTCGACGCCGTCGTGTACTTCCAGGTGCTCGACCCGGTGAAGGCCATTCTGGGCGTCGACAACTTCCGCTTCGCCAGCCAGCGGGTGGCCATGACCAGCCTGCGGTCCATCATCGGCCGCTTCGAGCTGGACGACCTGCTGGCCCACCGCGAGACGGTGAACGAGGAGCTCCGGGACAAGATCGCCCAGTCCACCAGCGCGTGGGGCGTCGAGGTCAAGCAGGTCGAGATCCGCGACATCACGCTTCCCCCGGAGCTGCTGCGGGCCATGGCCCGCCAGGCCGAGGCCGAGCGGGAACGGCGGGCCAAGGTCATTGCGGCCACCGGCGAGCTCGAGGCCAGCCAGGAGCTGTCGGAGGCTGCTCAGCGCCTGAGCGAGAGCCCGGGCGCCCTCCAGCTGCGCACCCTGCAGACCCTCGCCGAGGTCGCCACCGAGAAAAACTCGACGTTGATCTTTCCCATCCCGATCGAGCTCTTGTCGCTCTTCCGCGGGACGGACGGGGCCCCCAGATAAGCCCCTGTTAAGCGTGCCCTAAACCTGGCTCGACCCCGGGCCGTTTGCTTCAGGAACTACAGGCGACCGTCGATACCTGGCTCATGCAGACGGGAGAGGGGTCAGTGAGATGATGCAGGACACCACGCGGAGTCGCAAAGTGCTGGCCGGGTTGGCAGGGGTCACCCTGTCGCTCGGGATCGCCGTGAGCGCGGGAGCCGTTCCACGGCCGGGCGACACGGACGTCAAGACCGTCGCCGCGTCGTCACAAATCGAGCCGATGCCGGCCGCGGCCCGCCAGCCCGGCGACGCCACGCCCGACACCACCGTGGCCCCGACCGCGACGACGGCCGCGCCGGCGCCCACCGCGCCTGCGACGACGGTCGCCAAGGCGGCGCCCACGACGAAGGCGCCGGTGGCCACCACGAAGCCGACGACCCCGACGACGAGCGCCCCGGCCGCGGCCGCGCCGGCGGCCACCGCGACGCCGGCCGCAACCGCGCCGGCCACCGTTCCCCGGCGGGTCCCCTCGGCGGCCGAAGTGCAGCAGGCCATCGCCGCCCTGCCCCAGTACGTGCACAGCATCATCACGCCGACGCCGTCCGAGGTCGCCCAGCTCGGGAACCAGGTCTGCTCCGCCTTCGACCAGGGCCAGACCTTCGCCCAGGTCAAGGCCACCGGCCTGTCGATGGTGACGCAGGTGCCCAGGACAACCGTCATGCCTGGTGGAGCCGACTGGGTGGTCAGGACCATCGTCGGCCTCTACTGCCCGGGCTACGCCTCCAAGCTCGTCTGAGGGAGAACGCAACCATGGCCATGCTCATGAGCAGCCGGCACGCCGACCTCGCCGACATCGACGAGATCGAGACGTTCCCCCACCTCGTCCGGACCGTCCCCGCCGCCCGTGCGGTCAACGCGGTCAAGGTCTACGGCGACCACGGCTCGGCCCGGTCCGAGACCTCGGTGCGGGCCCTCGACGGCGTCGACGTCGAGTTCCAGGCCGGCTGCTTCACCGCCATCATGGGCCCCTCCGGCTCGGGCAAGTCGACGCTGCTGCACTGCCTCGCCGGCCTCGACACGCTCACGTCGGGCTCCGTGCACATCGGCGACACCGCCCTCGGCACCCTGCGGGACCGCCAGCTCACCCGCCTCCGTCGCGACCGGGTCGGCTTCATCTTCCAGGCGTTCAACCTGCTGCCGACCCTCACCGCGGCCGAGAACATCACCCTGCCCCTCGCCCTTGCCGGGCGCCGCCCGGACCCGGCGTGGTACGAGACGGTGATCGACGTGGTCGGCCTGCGTGACCGGCTCGGGCACCGGCCGGGCGAGCTCTCCGGTGGCCAGCAGCAGCGGGTCGCCGCGGCCCGGGCCCTCGTTTCCCGGCCCGAGATCATCTTCGCCGACGAGCCCACGGGCAACCTCGACTCACGCGCCGGCGGCGAGCTGCTGGCCTTCATGCGCCGCGCCGTCGACGCCTTCGACCAGACGATCGTGATGGTCACCCACGACCCGGTCGCCGCCTCCTACGCCGACCGCATCGTGTTCCTGGCCGACGGCCAGGTCGTCGACGAGATGTTCGACCCGACGGCGGAGCGGGCCATCGACCACATGAAGCTCCTGGGCGCATAGGCCATGCGCCGGCTGCTGCGGGGTGCGCTGGCCCATACGACCCGGCTCCTCGGCACGGCCCTGGCGGTGGCCCTCGCCGTCACGCTGGTCTCCGGGACGTTCATCCTCACCGACACGGTCGACTCGGCGTTCCACGCCGCGTCGGCGGACACCGCCAACTCGTCCGACCTGATCGTGCGCTCCACCGCCCTGTTCGCGGCCCAGGCCACCAGCCTGCCCGAGCGTGAGCCGGTGCCGGAGTCCCTCGTGGCGAGCATCGCCGCCGTCCCCGGCGTCAAGGCGGTCTGGACCGCGGTGCAGGGCTACGCCGAGCTGGTCGACAAGCAGGGCCACGCCATCGCCCCCAAGGGCCTGCCCACCATCGGCGGGAGCTGGGCGCCCACCGACACCCTGGTCGCCGGCAAGGCGCCCACCGGCCCTGGCGAAGTGGCGATCGACGCCGACACCGCCCGCCAGTACGGGTTGCAGCTGGGCGACACCATCAAGGTCCTCTTCTCGGGCAGCGCCCAGGACTTCACCATCGGGGGCCTGCTGCGCAAGGCGGGCGATGTCATCGCCTCGACCAAGGCCATCTTCGACGCGGCGACCGCCCAGAAGGTCCTCGGCGTCGAGGGCCAGGTCGACGCCATCCCGGTCGAGGCTGCACCCGGCGTGAGCGCGACCGCGCTTCGGGCCCGGATCAACGCCGTGCTCCCCGGCCGCTACGAAGCGGTCACCAGCGCCCAGGTCGCCCGAGAGTCGGCCCAGTCGTGGACCAAGGCGGTGGGGTTCCTGCCCACCGGGCTGCTGTTGTTCGCCGCGGTTGCACTGCTGGTCGGCGCGTTCATCATCTGCAACACCTTCTCCATCCTCGTCAGCCAGCGGGCCCGCGAGCTCGGCCTGCTTCGGGCCATCGGCGCCAGCCGGTCGCAGCTCACCGTCTCGGTCCTGTTCGAGGCGGTGGCCGTGGGGCTGGTCGGGTCGCTGACCGGCGTGGTCCTCGGCTTCGGGGCGGCTCGAGGCTTGCTGGCCCTCCTGCACGGCGTCGGGATGCAGCTGCCGGCGGCGCCCACGGTGTTCCGGCTGCGGACCGCGCTGATCGGCGTGGTCGTCGGCGTGGTCGTGACCGTCGTCGCCGCCGTGCCTCCCGCCCTGCGGGCGACGCGGGTGGCGCCGATCGGGGCCATCCGCGGCCTCGAGAACACCTCGGCCCGGTCCACTCGCGGCCGGCTGGTCCTCGGCGCGGCCACCGCCGCCGTCGGGCTGGTCACCCTGCTCACCGGCGTGCTCGGAGGGCTGAGCCGGCCGGTCGGAGTGATCGGCGCCGGCGCCGTCGGCCTCGTGGCCGGGCTCGCCGTGCTCATCCCCCTGATCGCCCGGCCCGCGGCCCGGCTGCTGGGCGCTCCTCTCATCCGCGTCTTCGGCGAGCCGGCGTTCCTGGGGCGGGAGAACGCCATGCGCAGCCCCCGGCGGACGGCGTCGACGGCGGCCGCCCTGATGATCGGCATCGGCCTCATCGGCGTCGTCACGATCCTGGCCGCATCGATGAAGGCTTCGGCGACGAGAACGGTGGACGACTCGCTGCGGGCCGACTTCGTCGTCGCCCCCAGCGGCACGGCCGGCGGTGCCGGTGGGGTGCCCCCCGTCGTGATCGACCGGCTGCGGACCACGGCCGGCGTCGCCGGTGTCTCCGAGATCCTCGGCGGCCAGTGGGGGCTCGACGGCAGCCCGCAGACGTTGCTCGCCGTCGACCCTGCCACCGTGACCACCATGCACGAGGTCGACGCCCGCTCGGCCCAGGCCGTCCACCGCCTCGACGACGCCGGGGTGCTGGTCCGCGACACCACCGCCGAGCGCTACGGCTGGAAGGTCGGCGACTCCGTCCCGATGACCTTCGCCCGTACCGGCGTGAAGCGCATGGCGATCGAGGGCACGTTCTCGTCGAATGCTGTCCGCACCGACTACGTGATCAGCCTCGGGGCCTACGCCGCCAACTATGCCCAGCAGCTGGCGCTGGAGGTCGACGTGGCCCTGGCGCCCGGGCTGACGCCGGCCACGGGGCGGGCCCCCGTCGAGGCCGCGCTGGCCGACTACCCGGTCGTCAAGGTGATGGACCGGGCCCAGGTGCTGGCCGCCCAGCGCCAGCAGGTCGACCGCCTGCTCGTTCCCGTGACCGCGTTGCTCGCCCTCTCGGTGGTGATCGCCCTCCTCGGGATCGCCAACACGTTGGCGCTGTCCATCCACGAGCGGACGAGGGAGCTCGGCCTGCTGCGGGCCATCGGCATGGCCCGGGGCCAGCTCCGGTCGATGATCCGCTCCGAAGCGGCGATCATCGCCTGCATGGGCGCCGGCCTCGGCCTGGGCATCGCCCTGTTCTTCGGGTGGGCCCTGGTCGCCTCCATGCGCCACCTCGGCGTGAGCGAGCTCGTCCTGCCCCTCCCCCAGCTGCTCGGCCTGGCCGCGCTGGCGACGGGCGCGGGCATGGTCGCGGGCATGTTGCCGGCACGCCGGGCGGCGTCCCTGCGGGTGCTCGACGCCATCAGCAGCGAGCGCTGAGGGCGGACGGCGGCGGCCGCGCCTCCTGCAACCCGTCGCGGCCGTCCGACGAAGTAGCATCCCGCCCCGTAGGCGAGTAGGCGGCCGCCGGCTCCGGCGGTCCAAGCCGATCGGGGGACGCAATGAGGAAGCTTCGTCGGGGGCAACGCCTCGCTGTCGCAGCGGCGGCGATGGTGATCCTGGCCCAGGGAGCGGCCGGCGCAGCGACGTCGCCGTCGCTGCGGCCCACGCAACCGGTCGACGCCACCAAGGCCGACCTGAACCCGGACCGGACCTACACCGCGCCCAACTACGCGGTCGATCCCGCCAACCCGCTGCACATCGTGGGTGGGTTCATGGACCTGCGCACCCGCCGCTGCGGCCTGATCCGGTCGCTCGACGGCGGGACGACGTGGAAGATCCTCGACGCCGCGCCGGCCAACGACACGGATCCCTTCTGCCTGGTCACCAGCCGGAACGTCTTCCACGCCTACGTGGCCTTCGGCCGCAACAACAACCTCTATTACGGCCTGGTCGGCTGGGACGACCAGGACAAGGCGGTCGGCGCCGGCGACACCAGCGTGCTGCTCGGCCGCTCCACCGACCTGGGCGACAGCTGGCAGACCACCATCGTCCGGAACAACCGGGGCAAGTCGGGCACCGACAGCGAGAGCGACGGCCCGATGAACGGCCTCGTCGTCGACTCCCACAGCGGCAGTGCCGACATCGTCTACGTCGGCTACCGACGCTCACAGCCCGGGTTCACCGCTCCCAACGCCGCGGTCGGCCAGCCCATGGTCGCCATCTCGACCGACGCCGGCAAGACCTTCGGCGACCCCGTCACCGTGGTCGACGGGGCCTTCTCCACCGACGACGCCCGCAACAACCTTCTCAACGCCACCACGACCGTCCCCGGGGTGACGACGACCACGACCCCGGCTCCGGCGGGGTCCCTGGCGGCCCAGCCGAACCAGGCCGCCAACTTCGGCGGCGGCAACGCCTCGATCGCCATCGACAACAAGGGGACCGTCTACTCGGCGTGGGGTGGGTCGACGGCCAACGTCACCCCCTCGCCACCGACGTCGTACTTCCTGTCGAAGTCCACCGACCACGGCAAGACCTGGACGGTCACCCAGATCTCCGCTCCCAGCTACACCAACTCCGGCAACCAGCGGCTGGCATGGAGCTCCGGGGGTGGCCCCAACGGGACGCTCAGCCTGGTGGCCCAGGGCAACGACCAGCTGCAGATCGGCAGCCTCAGCCACATCTGGTACTTCCGGTCGACCGACGGCGGCAAGACGTGGTCGAAGCCCAAGCCCCTCGACGACGACAACCCCGCCCTCCTCGTCAGCCAGGTCGTCCCCAACGTCAGTGCCGCCCCGAACGGGCGCATCGACGTGGCCTGGTGGGACACCCGTGACGACCCTGGTGTGACGTCCAACGACGTCTACTACACGACCTCCTCCGACAACGGCGCCACCTGGTCGAAGAACCTCCGCATCACCGACCAGACCGACAACCGCCGGGTCGGCGTCTGGCTGAACAACTTCAACATGAGCACGCCGCCGGGCATCATCTCGACCAACGCGTTCACGCTGTTCGGCTGGGACGACACCCGGGCCAGCGACCCGAAGACGATCGCCCAGAACGAGGTCATCGGGACCCAGGACATCGGAGGCGGGACCACCGACATCTACACCTCCGCGGTCCAGTTCTCGGCGATCGGTGGTGGGGTGTCCAAGGCGGTGAAAGCCGTGCTCGCCGGCGTGATCGGCCTGCTCGCCGTCGGCCTGGTCCTGGTCTTCGCCAGCATGGTCACCCGCCGTCGGGACCCGTTGCCCCCCGCCCGACAGGTCACCGGCCGGGCGCCGTCGCCACGGGAGGCGAGTCGCCCCTGAGCTGACGCCGTCGCCCGTCCGCACCACCTGCTCCGAACTAGATGCCCATCACATCTATTGGCTCGCGGCGCTCGACGCGCTAAGCATGACCCCGCGATCGGACCGGTGGCCTGCATGCACCGGTTGAGGGGGTCTCGGGTCGCCGGGGAACAAGGGAGCAAAGAAATGCGTACGAGTCGCCTGTTGCGAACCGCCGCGCTCGGTATGGGCCTCAGCACGCTCCTTGCCGTGGCCGGCGGTCCTGCCCAGGGCGAGAACGTGGCCGGCCGGGTGGTCGACAACACGAAGTTCGGCACGAGCACCGACCCGCTGCGGGGTCGGGACATCCCGGGGCTGGCCGTCGATCCGGCGGACCCCAACCACATCGTGATGATCGACGAGGACTTCCTCGCCGGCCAGTGCGACTTCCACGTCACGTTCGACGCCGGCAAGACGTGGAAGGACGGGCACCTCACCGTCCCCACCGGCTTCGCCGACCCGCCCTGCCGCACCTTCGACGCTGGCGGCTACGCCCACTACAACCAGAGCGTCGTCTTCGGGAGCGGTCAGAACGTCTACACCACGTTCGCCTCCCACCGGGGCGACCAGGAGCGTCCGGAGACCAACGTGGTCGCCGGCGAGGGCGACTCGGTCATCGTCAACCACTCGGGTGACGGCGGCAAGACCTGGGACACGGGCGTGGTGGCCCTCCAGGGCGGCCCCGGGCCCTGGCCCTTCATCATCCGTCCCGGCGTGGCCGTCCAGCCCCGGCCCCAGGGCGACAAGGTGTACGCGGTCGGCTGGTCCGTCGTGAACCCGCCGGGGATGGGCGCCTCCGGTGGCGCCGGCGACCGCAAGGCCGTCGTCTCCTCCTCCGACGACGGGGGCAAGACCTGGTCGGCGCCGGTCGAGGCCCAGGGCCCCGACGAGCACGTTCGGGAGATCGCCCCGCCCGTCGTCGGCCCCGACGGCTCCCTGTACATCGCCTGGCGCAACCGTGACGACCCCTCGACCGCGCCGCACCCCATCGTCGTGGCCAAGTCCAGCGACGGCGGCGCCACCTTCACCCGGACGTCGCTCGGCAACGTCGGCCCCGCCCCGACCACCGCCCCGGCTCCGGCCGGAAGCGCCGGCTACCCGCGCATGGCGGTCGACGCGAAGAGCGGCGCGCTGTACGTCGTGTACGTCGGGTTCAACTTCGGGGACCTCGACGCGATCCTGCAGAGCTCCACCGACGGCGGCGCAACCTGGTCGCCGCCCAAGCGGGTCAACGACGACCCGATGGGCAACGGCGCCCGCCAGCTCGGCCCCAAGGTGGCGGTCGCCCCCAACGGCCGGGTCGACGTGGCCTGGTTCGACGCACGGGCCCAGTACCCGAGCACGCTCGTCCCGAAGCCGGCCGGCGGCGGCGACATCTACTACGCGTCGTCGACCGACGGCGGGAAGACGTTCTCGGCCAACCGGCGGATCTCGGACCGGTCGATCAACCTCGACGACGGCCTCACCGGCCGCACTGGGACCTACACCTGGTGGGGGCCGGCCCTGGCGCCCATCGGCAACGACTCCGTCCTCTTCGCGTGGGGCGACCCCCGCAACGGGAACGTCGACAGCGCCACCAACGACGTCTACACCGCCACCCTGCGTCTCGGCCAGGCCGGGCCGGAAGAGGTCACCGCGCTGCCCAAGGCGAGCCCGGCCAACGAGTCGGTGGCCGTCTCCCAGCTCGCCTACCCGGGTGGCGCCGAGCGGATCGGGGCCAACTTCACGTCCAAGCTCGTCGTGGTCAACAAGAACGACGTCGCCGGGGCCTGGGCCGGTGCGGTCCTGGCCAGGGCCAACTCCTCACCCCTGCTCGTCACCGACGGCTCGTCGCTGACCAAGGCGCAGAAGGACGAGATCAAGCGGCTGAACCCGACCGGGATGTTCGTGATCGGCGACACCAAATCCATCCCCGACAGCCTGGTGAACAGCATCAAGTCGGCGGGCGTGATCACGAACCTCTCCCTGGGGGCCACGACCACGGTCCCGCCGACGACGGCGGCGCCGACGACCACCGCGGTCGGGGCACCGACCACAACGACCACCGTGCCGACACCGACGGCCGACCGGGCCAGCATCATCCGGTTGACCGGCGCCACGCCGGCCGACATCGGCAAGGCCGTCGCCGGGGCGATGGACGTCCGCTCTGACCAGGAGAAGGGCCGGGCGGTGCCCGCCTTCAACGGTGCGGTAGCCGTCAACGCGGCCAGCAAGGAGTCGGCCGCCGGTCTGGCGTTCGCGGCCAGCCAGCGCCTGCCCGTCCTCTTCGTCGACAAGGACGGCGTGCCCGCGGCGACCGCTGACACGTTCAACGCCATGAACATTCAGACGACGTACGTCATCGGCGGCACCGACGCGATCAGCGACGCGGTCATGGGCAAGCTCCCCGGGGCCAAGCGCCTCGGCGGCGCCGACACCGCGGCGACGTCGGTGGCGGTGAACAACGAGGTCAAGGCCCGCGGCCTGTCCGTCAACATCGCCTACGTGGCCGACGCCTCCCGCCCGGTCGACGCCGCGGTCAGCGCCGCCGCCGTGGCCCGCGTGGGGGGTATGGAGCTGCTGACGCCGGGTGCCGACACCGCTGCAGCCGACACGGAGATCGGCCAGCTCGGGCTCACGGGAGCGGTCGACAAGATGGTCGTCGTGAAGAGCGCGACGTCGAGCAGCCCGCCGTGGGCGCTGATCGTGATCAGCGCCCTGCTCGCCGCGGTCGGCATCTTCCTGCTCGACCGGGCGTCGCGCAAGAAGCGGGCCAACGACACCGAGACCGCGGCCATGCAGGCCGGCACCGCGCCGGCCTCGCCCAACACCAAGGCCAAGAAGCCCTAGCGCGGCCAGCTAGGGTCGACCGGGTGGGGCTGCCCACCCGGTCGTGGCTGAAGGTGCTGCCTGTCGCCGCCGGCGCCGGGTTGGCGGCGACGTACGCCTACGGGACGGCCAAGTACCACCACGCCGCGCAGGCCGGCAGCGACGTGGGCGACGCTCCGGCGCCGGGCTCCCCCGGGTTCGACCGACTGGTCGAGGTGATGACCGGGGCGCCGGTCCGGGACGGCAACCGCGTACAAATACTGCGCAACGGCGCCCAGACGTTCCCGGCCATGCTCGAGGCCATCGCCGGGGCGACGACCACCGTGGACCTGTCGTCGTACATCTACTGGCCCGGTGAGATCACCGACCGGTTCACCGGCGCGCTGGCGGCCAGGGCGCGCGCCGGCGTGGAGGTCAACGTCGTCGTCGATGCGTGGGGGTCGGCCAAGCTCGACCGGGAGACGGTGGCCACCCTGCGGGACGCGGGGGCGACGTTCGCCTATTTCCGCAAGCCGCACTGGTACAGCGCGCACAAGCTGAACAACCGCATGCACCGGCGGCTGTTGATCGTCGACGGGAGGATCGGCTTCGCCGGCGGCGTCGGCATCGCCGACGTGTGGATGGGAGACGGCCAGGATCCCGAGCACTGGCGGGAGACGCACGTCCGGATCGAGGGCCCGGCGGTGCGCGACATCCTCGGCGGCTTCGCCGAGAACTGGGCCGAGGCGTCCAGGACCGTCCTCGGGCCGGCCCACGCGCCGAAGCTGGCCGGTTTCGACGACGGGGTCGACGTCCAGGTCGTCCGCAGCTCGGCGTCGTCCGGTGGGACGGCCGCGTCCCAGGTGTTCTACGCGGCCATCGTCGGTGCCCGCGAGCGCCTGTGGCTGATGACCGCCTACTTCGCCCCCGGGCCGGCCTTCGTCGACGTGCTCTGCGAGGCCGCCGACCGGGGCGTGGACGTACGGGTCATCGTCAACGGCCCCCACGTCGAAAGGAGGTCGTGCGCCGCACGGGCCAGCGCTGGTACGGCCGGTTGCTCGAGGCCGGCGTACGCGTCTTCGAGTACCAGCAGACCATGCTGCACGCAAAGGTCATGATCGCCGACGGCTGGGCCAACGTCGGATCGAGCAACCTCGAGCACCGGTCGCTCGGCCTGGACGACGAGCTCCTCGTCGCCCTGGGCGACCCCGAGTCGGTCGGCGAGCTGGCCCGTCAGTTCCTCGACGACGTCGAGGTGTGCGACGAGTACGACCTGGCCCGCTGGCAGGGGCGACCGCGGCGCCGGCGGGCTGCCGAGGCCGCCGGCACCCTGCTGCGCCAGTCGTTCTGAGCCTCCGCCCCAGGGCGGAGCCCGGCCCTCCGCCCCGGGACCGATGACAGCCCCGGATCCCCTTCGGTACCGTCGACCCGTGGAGACGTCGGAGCGGAGCCCGGCCCAGGTCTGGTGGCCGCGGGCCGCGGCCGTCGCCGCCGGGGTCGCCGCCGCGGGGGTCGCTGCCGCCGACGGCCCGGCGGCGAGGGTGGAGGTGGCGGCGCTGGCGCTGGTCATGGTGGCCGGCTTCGGCGCCAAGGCCCGCTGGCGCGGGCTGCCGTCCCCGGTCCTGGCCGCGTGGACCTTCCTGCCCCCGATCGTGCTCAACCTGCAGAAACGGGGCGAACTGACGATGTTCCTGCTTGTCGTCGCCCTGTGCTTCCTGGTCGTGGTCACGCCCGAGCGCGCCACCCGCCGGGTCGCCGGCGTCATCGCCGTCCTGGCGCCTCCGACCGTCCAGCTGCTGGCGCCGCAGGACTGGGGGTGGCCGATCTGGATGATGGGCATCGCCTTCGGGTGGCTGTCGAGCGAGCAGATGCGCCGGTTCGACATCCTGGTCGGTGAGCTCGCCGCCACCCGAGAGCTGCTGGCCGAGCAGGCCGTCCACGTGGAGCGCCGGCGCATCGCGGCCGAGCTGCACGACCTGGTCGGGCACTCGCTGACCGTCGTGCTGCTGAGCCTCACCGGCGCCCGCCGGCTCGTACGGGACGACCCCGACGCCGCCACCCAGGCCCTGCTCGAGGCCGAGGCCATCGGGCGGGCCAGCCTGGCCGAGATCCGGGGCAGTGCCCGGGCCCTGCGGGAGGGCCAGGCCACGGGGTCGGGCGTGGCGCCGCTGCCGGCGGCCAGCGACGTGCCCGAGCTGGTCGAGCGCATGGTTGCGGCCGGCTCCGACGTCGACCTCGAGATTGTCGGCAACGTCGACGACGTGGAGCCGATCACGAGCCTGGTGGTGTACCGGGTCGTGCAGGAGTCGCTGAGCAACAGCGCCAAGCACGCGCCCGGCGCGTCGGCCCGGGTGGCCGTGGCCGTCGCCGCGGACGCGGTCGACGTCGACGTCTTCGACGCCGGGGATGGGGCCTCCGACGCCGACGGGCCGGCCGGGGTCGGCCTGATCGGCATGCGGGAGCGGGTCGAGGCCGTGGGCGGCACGCTGGACGCCGGGCCGGTGCCGGGAGGCTGGCGGGTGCGGGCCCACGTGCCCAGGGCCGGGGCAGAGGCCGGCCAGACGTGATCCGCGTCGTGCTGGTGGACGACCAGGTGCTGGTGCGCGCCGGCCTGCATCGGATCCTGTCGGAGGACGAGGGCTTCACCGTCGTGGCCGAGTGCGGCGACGGGGCGGCGGCCGTCGCCACCGTCGAGTCCACCCCGGCCGACGTCGTGCTGATGGACGTCCGCATGCGGGGCATGGACGGCGTGGAGGCCACCCGGCGGGTCCGGGAGCTGGACGGCCCACCGGTCCTCGTGCTGACCACGTTCGACGACGACGAGGTGCTCTGGGGGGCGATCGAGGCCGGCGCGGCCGGGTTCGTGCTCAAGGAGGCGTCGGCCGAGGACCTGATCGCCGCCACCCGCATGGTGGCCTCGGGCGGCGGCTGGCTCGACCCGGCCGTGACCGCCCGCGTGCTCGAGATCACCCGGTCGACCGGGGTTCCCCGCCAGCGCGAGGCCGACCGGGCGACGGTGCTGACCGATCGGGAGCTCGACGTCCTGCGCCACATGGCCACGGGGGCCACGAACGGCGAGATCGCCGCCGCCCTGTTCGTCAGCGAGGCGACCGTCAAGACCCACGTGGGCAGCATCTTCTCCAAGCTCGGCGTGCGCGACCGGGCGGGCGCCATCGTGTTCGCCTATCAGCACGGCTTCGTCACCGGCTGAACCGACCACGCCTCCCCCCTGGGGCGGAGGTGGGGTTTGGACCCTGGTCCGATGTCCGTCGGCGCCCGTTCCTTCATGGTGGACATGAGCGGGACGGGCCCGCCACGGAGGAGGCAACGGACGATGACAGCGGTGGTCACGGTGAAGGATCTGTGCAAACGCTACGGCGACCGCCTGGTCGTGGACCACGTCGACCTCGACGTGCACGAGGGTGAGATCGTCGGGCTGCTCGGTCGCAACGGCGCCGGGAAGACCACGACGGTCGAGTGCATCAGCGGGCTGCGGCGCCCCGACGAAGGGTCGGTGCGGGTGCTCGGGCTCGACCCGCAGCACGACGGTCCGCAGCTCCGCTCCCTCGTGGGCAGCCAGCTGCAGGACTCCGCCCTGCCCGACCGCCTGCGGGTGGCCGAGGCCATCGACCTGTTCCGGGGCCCGAGGGCCATGTCGGTCGACGGGCTGCTCGCCGCCTTCGGCCTGGCCGAGCACCGCCGCCAGGCCTTCTCGGCCCTGAGCGGGGGCCAGCGCCAGCGCCTGTTCCTCGTGCTGGCCCTGCTGAACCGGCCCAAGCTGGTGATCCTCGACGAGCTGACCCAGGGGCTCGACCCTGCGGCCCGGCGCGACGTCTGGGACGCCATCCGGTCGCTGCGGGACGCGGGCACGACGGTGCTGCTGGTGACCCACTACATGGACGAGGCGGAGGCGCTGTGCGACCGGGTGGTCGTAATGGACGGCGGCCGGGTGCTCGACGCCGGCGCCCCGGCCACGCTGGTCGACCGCCACGCGCCGTGGGCCACCATCCGCTTCGACGCCCGGCGCAGCGGCCTGCGGGCCGAAGACCTCAGCGCGGTCGAAGGCGTCACCCGCGTGCGCCTCGACGGGACCCAATGGGACGTGCACGGGAACCGCCGCATGATCGCCCACGTCTGCGCCGAGCTGGTGCGGCTGGGCAGCGTCCCCGACGACCTGGCCGTGGTGATGCCGGACCTGGAAGCGGCGGTCGTCGCCCTTCTCGCCCCCGGCTCCGACGCGGCCGACCCCAGCCAACTCGAACTGACCGGAGGTGCCCGATGAAAACCGCCCTGAAGCTCATCCGAACCGAACTGCGCCTCGTCCTGCGCGAGCCGTTGGTCCTCGCCTTCGTCTTCGCCTTCCCGATCGTGACCGTCCTGGTGATCGCCGGCTCCTTCGGTGCCAGCGACGCCCACTCGTTCGCCAACATCTACCCGTCCCAGTGGTACGTCGCCTCTTACCTGGCCGTCGTCATCGGCGCCATCGGCCTGGTCATGGTCCCCGTCCACCTCGCCGCCTACCGGGAGCGCGGCGTGCTGCGCCGATTCTCGGCGGCCGGGTTCCCGCGGTGGTCGTTCGCCGCAGCCGAGCTCGCGGTCGGCGTGATCCTGACGCTGGTGGCGTCGGCGGTGCTGCTGGTCGTGGCCGGCCTGGTCTACGGGCTGCCTCCGGTGAGCTCCCCGCTGGCCACGGCCGCGGCGGTGCTCCTCGGCGCGGTGGCCTTCACCAGCGTCGGCCTGCTGCTGGGCGCGGTCGTCCCCAACGCCCGCGCCGCCCAGGGCATCGGCCTGCTCGCCTTCTTCCCCTCGTTCCTGCTCGGCGGCGGCGGCCCACCGCCGGACGCCATGGGGGCGGGCATGCGCCACATCGCCCGGTTCCTGCCCCTCACCCACGTGACGTCGTCCATCCGCCAGCCGTGGCTGGGCATCGGCCACGGGTCGTGGGACCTGCTCGTCGTGGCGGGGGTGCTGCTTGCGTCGGCGGTCGGCTGGCGGCGGGCGGTGCGGCTCTGAGCACGCACGACCCGGCCGGCTGGGAAGATCGGGCCATGAGGATCGTCGCCGTGTCCGGCAGCCTGGCCGCCCGCTCCTCCAATGCCGCGCTGCTGCGGACGGCTCACCGGATCGTGCCGGACGGCGCAGAGCTGGTGGACTCGGTCTCGGTCGGCGACGTCGCCCACTTCAACCCGGACCTCGACCGGGACGGGGCGACGCCGCCCGCGGTGAGCGAGTTCCGCGCTCAGATACAGGGCGCCGCCGGGGTCCTCATCGCCAGCCCGGAGTACGCCCACAGCCTCTCCGGCGTGCTCAAGAACGCCCTCGACTGGCTGGTCGGGACCGGTGAGCTGTACGAGAAGCCGGTGGCGGTGCTGTGCGCATCGCCCCGGCCCACCGGCGGCGTCTACGGGCGGGAGGCCCTCGAGCGCACGCTCGAGGCCCAGGGTGCCATCGTGGTGGCCTCGGCGACGGTCGGCGTGGTCGCGGCCGACAAGGGGGCCGACGAGCTGGGCGACCCCGATGCCGTCGCGACCATCGCCGCCGCCCTGCGGGCGCTCGTCACGGCTCCCGGTCGAACCGGCTGACCGTCTCGACGTGGAACGTGTCGGGGAAGGCGTCCACCAGGGCGACCGACAGCAGGCGGTAGCCGGCCCCGGCCAGGAGGGCGGCGTCACGGCCGAGTGAGGCGGGGTCGCAGCTGACGAGGACCAGGCGGGGGGCGCCCGTGGCGACCAGGGCCGACACCCCCGGACGGCCGAGCCCGGTGCGGGAAGGATCGGCCACCACGACGTCCGGAGCCGGATCCCCCCGCCGCAGGCGCCAGCGGCCCACCTCACAGGCGACGACCCGGGCGTCGAGGTCACGCAGGTTGAGGCGGGCGTCCGCGACGGCCGACCGGTCGCTTTCCACGGCGACGACTCCGACACCCGTGCGGGCGCCGAGCACCGAGGCGAACAGGCCGACACCGGCGTAGGCGTCGACCAGCCCGCCACCCGGCCGCAGCGCGTCCCCGGCGGCCGCGGCCACCGCCTCCACCAGC
Organism: Acidimicrobiales bacterium; assembly: GCA_036269435.1. Taxonomy (GTDB): domain Bacteria; phylum Actinomycetota; class Acidimicrobiia; order Acidimicrobiales; family AC-14; genus CADCTB01. Next base: position 19,222 of record DATASA010000225.1, read on the forward strand.
CCGTCCGCCGCCACCGGGCCGGGCTGGAAGAACGAGTTCGCCGAGATGCGAAAGCGCCGGCCGGCCACCGTCTCGTGCACGGCGGCGATACCGGAACCGCCCTCCTCCACGACCACGACACCATCGGGGACCCGGACGTCGCCCGCGTGCCGATCGACGAGGGCGACCCGCTCGCCGGTGGCGACCGCCACCCGCAGCAGCACCTGCTCCGCCCCGGGATAGCGCCCGGCGACGATGAGCTCGGCCAGCAGCGGGTGGGCGGCGGCACACCCGTCGGTCTCGATCGCGCCGGCGCCGCTCCGGGGCCGATGCCCGGCCCGGCCGGTGGGCGAGACGGCCAGGCGGGCGGTGGTCCGCAGCGCGGGGCCGTCGAGGCGAACCAGGGTCGGTGCCGGCGGGTCGGCCATGCGCCCGATCCGGCGCAGGGCGTCGGTGACCACCGACGCCTTCAACCGGCCCTGCGCCTCCGACGAGACGTGCTGCCAGGTGCACCCGCCGCAGCCGGTGGCCAGGGCCGGGCACGGCGGCGCCACCCGGTCCGGCGACGGCTCCAGCACCTCGACGGTGACGGCCCGGGCGAAGTCCCGCCGGGCCTCGGTCAGCCGGGCCCGGACGCGCTCGCCGGGCAGGGCGCCCTCCACGAAGACCACCCGCCCGTCGCCGTCACGGGCCAGGGCGGCCCCGCCCGCGGCCATCGCCGCCGGCTCCAGGCACACCTCGCTCACTGCTTGCGGGCGCGGCTTGGAGCGACGCGCGGCGGCTCGCCGGGCATCTTCGGGTACACCGGCGGCCAGGGGGCGTCGAGCAGGCCGGCGGCCTGGTCCCGCCGGTGGAGGTCGAGGACCGGCTCGAGCGACTGCGGCTCGGCGTCCATCGCCGCCCAGGGGTCGCCGTGGTCGCGCATGCGACCGGGCACCGTCGCCATGGTCAGCAGGTCGGGCTCGACCGTCTCCAGCTCGTCCCAGGCGAAGGGGGTCGACACCTGGGCGCCGGGCCGGGCCCGCACCGACCACGCCCCGAAAATGGTCTTGTGCGGCGCGTTCTGGTTGAAGTCGACGAAGACCCGGGTGCCGCGCTCCTCCTTCCACCATGCCGCGGTCACCAGGTCGGGGCGGCGCCGTTCCAGCTCGCGGGCGACGGCGACAGCCGCGGCCCGCACCTCGTAGGACGTCCAACGCGGCTGGAGGCGGACGTACACGTGGATGCCCCGGTTGCCGGTGGTCTTGGGCATGGCCAGCACGCCCAGCTCGTCGAACAGGGCGCGGACCTCGACCGCGGCCTCGCGCACCATCGGGAAGGTCACGCCCGGCGTGGGGTCGAGGTCGATGCGCAGCTCGTCGGCGTGCTCCAGGTCGGACGCCCGCGTCGGCCACACGTGGAAGCCGAGGCAGGCCAGGTTCACCGCCCACAGGACGTGGGCCAGGTCGGCGACGACCAGCGCGTCGGAGGTCGTCCCGTTCGGGGTGCTGACGACGGCCGTCTGCAACCACTCCGGTCGGGCCTCGGGCACCCGCTTCTGGAAGAACGACTGCTTGCCCGCGCCGTTCGGGAAGCGCTGCAACAGGACCGGCCGCCCGCCGATGGCGGCCAGCAGCGGCCCGGCGACGGCCCGGTAGAACCGGGCCAGGTCGAGCTTCGTCTCACCGCGCTCGGCGAAGAACACCTTGTCGGGGTGGGTGAGCACGATCCGGTGCCCCGCCGCCTCCAGCTCGACCCCGTCGTCGCTCATGGCAGTCGACGGTACCCGTACCCTGAGGGAATGAAGACCGCCGTGGACGAGATCGCCGAGGGGATCTACCGGATCTGCTCCTACCTGCCCGACGCCTCGCCGGAGGGCGGCTTCACCTTCAACCAGTTCCTGCTCGACGCCGAGGAGCCCCTGCTGTTCCACTGCGGGCCGCGGCTGCTGTTCCCGGACATCGCCGAGGCGGCCGAGCGGATCATGGAGCTGGACCGGCTGCAGTGGATCTCCTTCGGCCACTTCGAGTCGGACGAGTGCGGGTCCATGAACCGGTGGCTGCGGGTGGCACCCGAGTCGACCCTGATCGTCGGGGCGGTGACCGCGGAGGTGAACGTGGCCGACCTGGCCGACCGGGCCCCCCAGGTCTGGGCCGATGGCGAGGTCCTCGACATCGGGGGCAAGCGCATCCGTCGGATCGACACGCCCCACGTGCTCCATGGCTGGGACGCGGGCCTGCTGTGGGACGAGACCACCGAGACCCTGCTGTGCGGCGACCTCTTCACCCATACCGGCGGCGGTCCCCCCGTCCGCGACGACGACGTGGTCGAGCGGGCGTTCGCGGCCGAGGACCTGTTCAAGTCGACGGCGCTGACCCCGTCGACCGCGTCGACCATCCGCAAGCTCGCCGAGCTGGCGCCCGCAACCCTGGCCCTCATGCACGGCTCCGCGTTCACGGGCGACTGCGTCGAGGCCCTCGTCGCCCTGGCCGACGGGTACGAGGCCCGCCTGCTCGAACGCATGGACTGAAAATGGGCGCCGCCTAGGTCCGTTCGATCGTGGACTCGAGGCGGCGGTCGGGCACCAGCCACATGAGCGAGACCACGACGTAGAGGGCCAGCGCGACCCACCGGCTCACGAAGGCGAGCGGGATGGCGACCGCGTAGATGGCGGGCGACACCTTGCCTTTGAGGTCACGGCCCAGGGCCGCGTTCAGCGTGGATCCGGGCCCCTGCTCGGCCACGATCGCCCGCTGGAGGACGTAGTACGCGAGCGCGGCGGCGAGGAGCACCCCGCCGTACGCCGCGGTGGGGAGACGGCCGAAATGGTTCTCGCCCATCCAACCGGTGAAGAACGGGAACAGCGAGAGCCAGAAGAGCAGGTGCAGGTTGGCCCACAGGATCGGCCCGTTGATCCGGTCCGTCACCTGGAGCATGTGGTGGTGGTTGTTCCAGTAGATGCCGATGTTCACGAAGCTGAGGACGTAGGTGAGGAAGACCGGAACGAGGGGCCGGACGGCCGCGAGATCCTCACCGTGCGGGATCCGCAGCTCCAGCACCATGATGGTGATGAGGATGGCGATCACGCCGTCGCTGAACGCCTCCAGGCGATCGGTGGGCACGGGCCGAGACTACGGCCGGGCGTTCACGTTCGAAGGCGGCGACGCTCGCGGCCGTCCATGGTGAGCGAGAGGCCGGCGGCCAGAACGAGCGCGCCGACGATCCCGACCAGCAGGAGCCACGCCATCGGCTTCGAGCCGTCGAAGTCGGCGCGGGCCCTCACCGCGGCGGCGAGGATCAGCGCCAGCATGAAGACCTGCACCTGCAACATGATCCGCGTCGCGCTCCAGCGGGCGTCGGTGACCACCCCGAGGGCGGCGATCCCGAGCATGAAGATGGCACCCAGGACCCTGGCGGTGAGGGGCGTGAGCGCCCAGGGCCAGTTGGGGATCGCCCGTTTGGGCAGCAGGAACAGGAACAGCCCGGCGCCGACCGCCATCACCCCGGTCAGCGCCAGCACGGCGCGGGCGACCGGCGGGACGACGAGGTCGTCGGGCGCGGCCGGGATGTCCCGCCTCCGATTCAGCCCCCACACGCCCCACACCAGGAACGGGGTGGTGAAGTACAGGCCGGCCCACAGCCAGAAGGCCACGTGGCTGTGCAGGAAGCGGTCCCAGTGGATGATGGTGGCCACGCCCATCAGCGACGCGAACGTCCCCACCGCCACGAACCCGGCCTTCACCGTGTGCCACTCCGTCGCCCGGAACGCCCGCATGAAGAAGTAGGCGCCGCCGATGTAGACGGCGCCGAGCGTCATCGGCGTCATCGGAGGGTTGATCTTCCATGCGAACAGCCGCCCGGTGTCGTGGGGAAATCCGTAGAGGACGACGAAGGCGACGACCAGGAACGGCACGATGAACGCGGACAGGCGCCTCGTGGCGGGCAGCACCGCGTCGTCGGCGGCCACTGGTCCTACTCCGCTCCCCATGTCCCCTCCGGCGCCATGGTACGGCGAACGCCGTCGGCTGGCGAGGGGCAGCGACATCGCTTTGCTTGTCGTGCCGTCGCCCGCCCTCTGACCCAGACCGACCCGGTCGCTAGTATCCCCGCCGATGGGCGTGCGGGCCAGCTTCGGTCCCCCGGCCACGGCGGTTCCCGGCGAGACGGCCCGTTGTGCGCTGACGGTCGAGAACACCGGGCCCGGGCCCGAGGACGTCCGGGTGGAGCTGCTGGGCGACCTGGCCGCGTGGGGCTGGGCCAACCCGTCCTCCCTCGTCGTGGCGCCCGGGGCCACCGGGACGCTGGCGGTGACGGTCAAGCTGCCGCGCGCGCCGCAGCCGCCGCCGGGACCGCTGGCCCTCAGCGCCGCGGTGGTCAGCGCCGCCGACAGGGTCGTGGTCGAGGGCGTTCTCGAGGTCGCACCCTTCGTCGACGCGATCGCCTCCCTGCGCCCGCACACGTCGTCGGGCCGGTCCGGCCGCCACCGTCTGTCCATCGAGAACCGGGGCAACGCTCCGTTGGCGGCGCGGGTCGAGGCTCGGGGCGACGACGTGGCCGTACGGGTGCAGCCCGAGCAGCTCGACCTGGGGCCCGGTGGGTCCGCGGAAGCCGACGTCACCGTGCGCACCGCTCGGCGCGGGCTGGGCCCCCGGGGCGTCAACCGGCCGTTCGAGATCGTCGTCCGCGGCGAGGGGCTCGCGGCGCCCGCTGCGACCGAAGGTGTGCTCGAGGTGCCGGCCGGCGGTTGGGTGGCCCGGGTCACCATCGCCCTGCTGGTCCTGGCCGTGGCCGCGGTGGCCCTGCGGGCGACGGTCGGGTCGGGTTCGGGCTCGTCTGACGGAGGCGGCCCATCGGCGTCGAAGGTCGCCGCCACCGCGGACTCGACCTGCCCCGGTCGCGACCACCTGTCCCCCGACGCCAACGGGATCGTTCGGCCCGGGGTGAAGCCGTTGTTCGACTACAGCTTCCTGTTCGTCGGCGCCGACGGCTGCCAGCCGGCCCGCTTCAACCCGTGCGAGCCGGTCCGTTACCTCCTCAACCGGTCGCTGGCGACGGATGCCGACGTGGCCGACCTGGACGCGGCCATCCGCAAGATCTCGGACGCCACCGGCCTGCAGTTCCAGTTCGTGGGAACCAGCACCGAGGATCCCCGCTCGACCGCCCGCCCCGTGCGGGGCGCTGACGGCGCGCTCACCTGGCCGCCCGTCCTGATCGGCTGGGCCCACCTGGGCACAGGCGACTCGCTGCGGCCGAGCACCACGGGAGCGGCCGGTTCGCCGCCGCCCACGTCGCTCGGCGTGGTGGGCGGCGGCGGGCGCCCGCAGGTATCGGGCAACGTGATCACGACCGGCAACCTGATCCTCAACCTCGACGCGGTCACCGACACCGACACCCACAACCCCGTCCCCCACGGTTTCGGGTCGGGTGTGAACTGGGGCAGGATCATGATGCACGAGCTCGCCCACGTCGTCGGGCTGGGCCACGTCGAGAGCCGGACATCGATCATGAACGAAACCCTCACCCAGCAGACCATCCCGAGCACCAACTTCGGCGTGGGCGACGTCATCGGCCTGCGCTACCTCGGTGCCCAGGGCGGCTGCCTGACCGTCCCACCACTCCAGGCGCCCGGTGCGCCCTCTCCCGGTGCGGCCGGCGCGGCCCGCCCATGACCCCCACCCCGATCACCCGGACTCCCGAGTGGAACGCCCTCGTCCAGCACCGGCGCCAGATCGGCTGGACCGATCTGCGCAAGCTGTTCGACGAGGACCCGGGCCGCGGCGAGGCCCTGACCGCCGGGGCGGGCGACCTGTTCCTCGACTACTCCAAGAACATGGTCACCGCCGAGACCGTCGCGTTGCTCGTCGCCCTGGCCGAGCGGGCGGGCCTGCGCCAGCGCATCGAGGACATGTTCGCCGGCCGTCACATCAACGTGACCGAGGACCGGGCCGTCCTCCACGTCGCCCTCCGCATGCCGGCGACGGAGAGGCTCGTCGTCGACGGCCAGGACGTGGTCGCCGACGTCCACCGGGTCCTCGACCGGATGTCCGCCTTCGCCGAGCAGGTGCGCAACGGGGGGTGGACCGGGGCGACCGGCCGTCGCATCGTCAACGTGGTGAACATCGGCATCGGCGGCTCCGACCTGGGGCCGGCCATGGCGTACGAAGCCCTGAAGGACTTCTCCGAGCGGGCCATGCGCTTCCGGTTCGTGTCGAACGTCGACGCCACCGACGTGTGGGAAGCCACCGCCGACCTCGACCCGGCCGAGACCCTGTTCGTCGTGTCGTCGAAGACGTTCGGAACCGTCGAGACCCTCACCAACGCCCGCTCGGCCCGGGACTGGCTCACCGCCGCCCTGGGCGACGATGCGGTGGAGCGGCACTTCGTCGCCGTGTCGACCAACGCCGAACGGGTACGGGAGTTCGGCATCGACACGGCCAACATGTTCGAGTTCTGGGACTGGGTGGGCGGCCGCTACTCGTTCGACTCGGCCATCGGGCTGTCGCTCATGGTCGCCATCGGCGCGGCCGCGTTCCGGGAGATGCTGGACGGGTTCCGGACGATCGACGAGCACTTCCGCACCGCCCCGTTCGAGTCGAACCTGCCCGTCCTGCTCGGCCTGCTCGGCATCTGGCACGGCAACTTCTTCGGCGCAGAGACGCAGGCCATCCTCCCCTACAACCAGTACCTGTCGAGATTTCCGGCCTATCTCCAGCAGCTCGACATGGAGAGCAACGGCAAGTCGGTCGACCGCCAGGGCAAGCCGGTCGAGTGGCAGACCGGTCCGGTCGTGTGGGGCCAGCCCGGCACCAACGGCCAGCACGCCTTCTACCAGCTCCTCCACCAGGGGACCGAGCTGGTCCCGGCCGACTTCATCGGCTTCATCGAGCCCAACCACGACCTCGACGGCCACCACGACCTGCTGATGGCCAACTTCTTCGCCCAGACCGAGGCGCTCGCGTTCGGCAAGACCCCCGAGGAGGTCCTGGCCGAGGGGGTGGCCCCCGAGCTCGTCCCCCACCGCACCTTCCCCGGGAACCGGCCGACCAACACCATCCTCGCCCCCAAGCTCACGCCGGCGGTCTTGGGCCAGCTCGTCGCGCTCTACGAGCACAAGGTGCTCACCCAGGGGACGATCTGGGACGTGAACTCCTTCGACCAGTGGGGCGTGGAGCTGGGCAAAGTCCTGGCCACCCGCATCGCCGGCGAGCTCTCGCCCGGCTCCGGAGACGGGGACGACGCTCTCGCCCACGACAGCTCGACCAACGCGCTCATCCGCCGGTACCGCACGGCGCGGCCGGCCGTTCCGGAGGTCCGGGGTCGGCCCGGGTGACGCCCGACCACGTCGTCCTGGTCCGCCACGGGCAGACGGCGTGGAGCCTCTCCGAGCAGCACACCGGGCGGACCGACGTCGCCCTCACCGACGTCGGAGCGCGCCAGGCCGGCCAGCTCGGCGCCCGCCTCGCCGGTTGGCGGTTCGCCAGGGTCCTCACCAGCCCGCTGAGCCGGGCCCGGGAGACGTGCCGGCTGGCCGGGTTCGCCGACCAGGCCGAGGTCCTCGACGACCTGCGGGAGTGGGACTACGGCGACTACGAAGGCCGGCGCACCCTCGACATCCGCGACGAGCGGCCGGGCTGGAGCGTGTGGGTCGACGGGGTCCCTGGCGGCGAGACGGTGGACGAGGTCGGTCGCCGTGCCGACCGGGTCCTCTCCGCCGTTGCCGACACCGAGGGCGACGTGGCTCTGTTCGCCCACGGCCACCTCCTGCGGGTCCTCGGCGCCCGTTTGGTCGGGTTGCCCGCCGACGCCGGCCGCCTGTTCGCCCTGTCGACCGCGTCGGTGT